>JAIKWN010000180.1 GCA_024684665.1 Clostridiales bacterium
GCCTCCGATGAGCCCAAGACCCGCCACGATCACGGTCTTGCTGACCCGGTGCACCGGCTGGATGAGGACGAATTCCGTCATGTTCCGGGAGTCGTCTTCCAGATTTTCCGATACCAGCGTCAGTCCGAAAAGTTCGCCCGCATTCTTGCGGCAGAGGACGCCGGTATCGGGGGGAAGGACGCCCTCTGCCAGATACCGAGCCGCGATGGCGGTATCTTCCACTTCCTTCAAAGGAACGTCCGGATAGCGCTTTGCCAAGGTCTTTTTGCACTGGCCAAGCGCCTGGATGTGCGAGGCGATGCAGTGGATCTCCGTGCCTGGCTCTTTCACAAAGAGGCAGTGGTGGATGGGAAGCCACTGCGCATCCAGGACCCGGTGCGGATATCCGTCCAGCGCGGCTTTCGTTTCCGCAACCTCTCCGGCGATCAGGTTACGGGAGGCCATGACGCCGTAGTCAGCCTCGCCGCTGTGCAGCATCGCCACCACGCCGGCGGAGTGCACGGCTGGCAGGAACCGGGGATTCGGGATATCGAGGTTCCGGGCAAAGACCGCTGCAATTGCCTCGGAATTGCATCCGGGGATGCCCTGATACGCGATTCTCATAACGATTCGTCCTTTCAAATGTCTGATGACGCGATTTCTCTGCCCCCCGGAGGGGACAGAGAAATGCTTTTCTGTTATCGGGTTTCGGGGATCACCCTTTTGCATTCGCCGCGTCGTATTCCCCGATGCTCTTTGCGATGATCAGGTTGGCCGCTACATCACCTTCCACGTTGATAGTAGTGAAGGCCATGTCGAGGAGCCGGTAGAAACCGCTGATAGGTCCCATCAGGTCAATGGGCAGGCCAAGGATGGAGAGGAAGGAAGCGCCGAGCACTACGCCGCCGCCGGGGATGCCGGGAGCCGCCATGTTGATAAGCGTCGCGATGAATACCAGGAAGACAATGGTGGAAAATGCCAGGTTGATGCCGTAGAAGTCAGAGACGAAGACAGCTAGGCAGCAGAAGGAGCAGGCACCGCCGCACATGTTGATGGTACAACCAAGCGGTAGCGTGAACTTCGATACGCCCTCCGGCGCTCCGAGATCTTCCATGGAGACGTTGATCGTCGTCGGAAGGGTCGCGGCGCTAGACGTCGTGGAGAGGGTGACCAGGGCGATCTTGCCGCAGGAACGCAGGAACGTCATGAACGGGACCTTCGTATACGCGCATGTGGGCAGCGCCATAACGAGGATGAAGACCACAATGCAGCATAGCCAGCAACAGAGGATATACTTTGCGAGAGCGCCGAAGATGCCCGCGCCGTACTGCGCCACGGAGAAAGCCATGAGAGAGAGGACGCCGATGGGGGAGACCTCCATGAAGTAGCCAAGCATCTTGAACATGGCGGAGGAAAGGCTGTTCATGAAGTCCAGCACGGGCTTGCCCGCGTCGCCCACTGCAACGATGGCTACGGCGAAGACAATCGTGAAGAGGATCACAGGAAGCGTGCTACCGGCAGCCATGGCGTTCACGATGTTCGTCGGAACGATGTTGAGGAGGAAACTCGAGATAGTGGGCGTCGTGATGTTACCGGTGTACTCCGGCGCGTTCTCAAACACTGTGCCCAGGCCAGGACGGATGACGTAGGCGATAGCCAGGGAAACCGCCGCGCTCGCCACAAACATGATGACGTACAGCACGACCGTCCGGAAACCGATCTTGCGCAGCAATGCGCTGTCGTGGATGTTTGCGATACCACAGAAGACCGCGCAGAAGACGATCGGGATGATCATCATCTTGATGAGGTTCAGGTAGATATCGCCGACGACCTTGGTGGCGATGGAAAAACCGGGGGCAACGAGACCCAGGATGACGCCAAGGACGAAGCCGACGGCAACGCGCAGGAAGAGGTTCTTTTTCGCGAAAAAGGTACTCATGCCGTTTTCCTCCTTACAAAATGTCAATGCAGGCATGGTAGCACTCCGAAAAGGAATTGTCAATGGACGAACTGAAAAAAGTTTCTAAATCATCAACAATCTGTCAATTTAGATGCGAATGCTTTTATAGCGCCCAGATAAAGCGCAGCAGGCGCGTAAGCAGGGTCGGTTCCGGCGTATAGACGCTGACGCTGCCGTCTTCTACGCGGAAGATGCCGAAACCTTCTTCGTCGATGAGGACCGGCTCCTGTTCGCCCAGGTCGCAGCGGAAAATCTGTCCGGCGAATTCCTCTCCCACATACATGCGCTTTTCCCCGCCCGCAGCGTTCGTGCAGAGGAAGGCGAGACCGCTGCCCGAGACTTCTTCCGTGCCCTCCCGGGTGAGGCCCACGACGTTTGGATCGTCCAGATAGCGGTGCTCCGCCCCGTAGGCGGATTCCCGCCGCAGGCGAAGCAGTTCCGGAAGGTCGCAAACTGCACCGATATTCATGGAAGGGATTCCGTAAAGATCTCCCCAGAACACACAGGGGAAGCCGGAGCGCCCTAGGAGCAGGAAGCCGTAGGCAGCAGCTTTGAACCAGCCGTCCACCCAGCTTTCCAGTGCCTGCCCGGGTTGGGTGTCGTGATTGTCCACGAAGGTCACGGAAAGGGTCGGTTCCGCCTCTGTCAGGGTGCTGGAGAAGAGGTTTCGCATATCATAGGCGCCACCAGAGTGGGAGGCCTCCCGGAAATGCCCGTGCAGGGGCACGTCAAAGAGGCTCATGCACTTGTCTGTCGTTTTTAGGTAGGAAAGAAGGGTGCCCACATCGTAATTCCAGTATTCCCCGACGGAGAACAGCTCCCGTCCCGTCTCCTCCCGCAGGGCGGAGAGCCAATCCCGCATGAAAGTGGCGCTGATATGCTTCACCGCGTCCAGCCGGAAGCCGTCCGAGCCGCTCTTCCTCAGGTACCAGAGTCCGTAGCGGATGAGCTCGCGCTCCACATAAGGGTTCCGGACGTCCACATCTAGGCCCATCAGATAATCGTAATTGCCATTTTCGCCGTCCACGTCAGGAGCCCATGATTTTCCGTCCAGGAGGAAAAGACCCTGTTCGCCGGAAGCCAATCGGTCAAAACCGGTGAAGCGCGTCTGATCCCAGGTAAAAGAGGAATACTTCTTACCCCGTCCGGGAAAGGCGAACTTTGTGTACGCCTCCACGGTATCCACGGAAGTGGAAACGCGATCTCGGTTTTTCAGATCCGCCCGGCGGATCCTGACGGTTTCTTTGATATCCGCGCCGATGCGCTGATTCATCACCATGTCCGAGAGCACCATCAGCCCCGCATTCCGCAGGGAGCGGACGCAGTAGAAGTATTCTTCCGCCATGCCATATTTGGTCGCTATTGTCCCTTTCTGCTTGAATTCGCCGAGGTCGTAAGGGTCGTAAACGCCGTAACCGACGTCATTCTTTCCGGCTGCGCCCTTTGAGGCAGGGGGAAGCCATGCGGCGGAAAAGCCCATTCGGGAGAGTTTCCGGCCCATGCGGGAGAGCCTTACCCAGTGTTTCCCGTCCGCGGGAAGGTTCCATTCAAAGGCCTGCAGAAGCACGCCGTTTTCTTTTTGCTGTTTATAATTGAACAATTGTATTCACCTCCAGAGCCGGCGGGCGGCGTTTCAAAAGGATTGCTGCCGCCGGCAATCCGCGGGATTATACACCCTTTCCCCGGAAAACGCAAAGTTGTAAAGGACAAAGGCCAGAATTTGGAATTGGTTGACAGCGCATTTGCCTTGTGCTATCATAAACTTACAAACAAGGCCATCGTAAATTGGCCTGTTATGATGGATTTCCGCATGGCAACCTGTGCGGAGACAAAAACAAGAAAGGGTGACGCGTATGAAGAAAAACCTCGCAATCGCACTGGTGCTCTGTTTCCTCCTTACGCTGGCAGGAACGGTACTCGCCGAAGGGAAGCTCGTGCTTTACGCTTCCACACCGGAAGAGTTCCTGAACGTGGTCATTTCCGAGTATGAAAAAGCGACCGGCGTCGAGGTCGAGGTCGTTTCCGCCGGAACCGGCGAGCTCTACAAGCGCGTCGAGGCCGAAGGTGACAATCCCTTGGGCGACGTGTTCCTGGGCGGTATGGTCTCCTCCGGCTATGTGCCGAAGATCGACCTGTGGGAGCCCTACGTCTCTCCGCTTGACACCGACCTTCCCGAGGCTTTCCGCAACACGACCGGCAAGGTCACCAGCTTCTCCATGGTCCCGACTGCGATCATGCTGAACACCGACCTGCTCAAAGAGATCGGCGCTGAAGTGAACGGCTTTCAGGATCTCCTGAATCCGGCTCTCAAGGGCAAGATCGTCATGCCTGACCCGACGGCGACCTCTTCCGGCTGGGAAGCGCTGGTCAACGTCCTCTGGGCGATGGGCGGTGGAGATACGGACGAGGGCTGGGCTTTCGTTGACAAGCTGCTTGAGAACCTGGACGGCAAGGTGCTAACCTCTTCCGGTGCGGTGCACAAGGGCTGCGCGGGCGGCGAGTACGCGGCGGCACTCATCGCTGAGTCCATGGCGGATACTTACATCAACCAGGGCCTGCCGGTTTCCCGCGTCTTCATGAGCGAGGGCGTCGTGGTGAACGTGGATGGCGTTGCCATCATCAAAGGTGCGAAGAACATGGAGAACGCCCAGAAGTTCATCGACTTCCTCATTTCGAAGGACTTCCAGCAGATCATGGTCGGCCTGGAGCTTCCGCGCCGTCCGGTTCGCACGGACATCGATATGTCCGCGAGCAAGATGATCCCCACCGATGAGATCAACCAGATTGCCGTCGACTTCGAATACGTCGCCGCGCACAAGGCGGAGATGCAGGAGAAGTTCAAGGAGATCGCAATCAAATACGCCGAGTAAGAGAGAGTAACCGGGCGCGTCCGCATGGAGCGGATCTCCCCGGGCTGAAAGTCGGCGGGCTCCGGGCTGTCCCGTATGACCCGGAGCCCGCCCTTTTTAATACGATTTGAGACAGGGAAAGGAAATGCCAAGATGAGCACGCGGATCACGATTCAAAACGCCGTGAAGCGCTACGGGGAGAAGACCATCATTCCGGATCTCAGCCTCGCCATCGAAGGTGGAGAGTTTTTTACGCTTCTGGGGCCATCCGGCTGCGGAAAAACGACGCTCCTGCGGATGATCGCCGGCTTCAACTCCATCGAAGGTGGGACGATCGCCTTCGACTCCCAAGTGATCAACGACCTACCGCCGTACCGGCGCAACATTGGTATGGTGTTCCAGAATTACGCGATCTTCCCGCACATGAGCGTGCGCAAGAACGTCGAGTATGGCCTGCGCCAGCGAAACTTGCCGAAGGTGGAGATTACGAAGCGCGCGGACGACATCATGAACGTCGTGAAGATCATGGAATATGCGGAGAAGGCGCCGAATCAGCTTTCTGGCGGACAGCAGCAGCGTGTGGCCCTCGCCCGCGCCATCGTGATCCATCCAACGGTGCTTCTCATGGACGAGCCGCTTTCCAACCTGGACGCGAAGCTACGCATCGAAATGCGCGGCGCGATCCGCGATATCCAGCAAGAGGTCGGCATCACCACCGTATATGTGACACACGACCAGGAGGAGGCGCTCGCGGTTTCCGACCGCATCGCCGTCATGAATTTTGGCGAGCTGCAGCAGGTGGGTACGCCGGTGGAGCTGTATCACCGGCCGGCAAACCTCTTCGTCGCCACTTTCGTCGGTGCCTCCACGATCTTCGACGGAAAAGCGGTACTCTCTGGCGGGAAAACAGGCGTCCTCATCGACGGAAAACTCTTTGTTCCCATGGACAACCTGGACGATTCGGTGACGGATGGACAGGATTTGAAGGTCACGGTGCGGCCGGAGGAATTCTCCCTTTCCCGCGGCGAGACCGGCTGGTACGGCACGGTCAAGAGTAGCGTCTTCCTGGGTCGGTTCGTCAATTACGAGATCATCCTACCCGGCGGAGCGGTCACGGAGGTCAGCCTGCCGACGTCCGGCGTACAGGATCACTACCGGAAGGGTGAATCCGTCTCCATGACGGTGGATGGGTCCCGGATCAACGTCTTTAACCGGGAGGGGACGCGCAACCTCATAAAGGAGCGGACGCCATGAACAAAAAGCGCCTCCGCTGGGACATCTGGACGGGGATTTCCCTTGCGGTTTTCTTTCTCGTGTTGCTCTTCCTCATTTATCCGCTGACCTCCCTGTTCGTGAGCGCGTTTCACGATCCCAAGACGGGAGAGCTGTCCCTCGTGAACTTTACGAAATTCTTTACGACCCGGTATTATTACCGCTCGCTCCTCAACTCCATCAAGGTAACCTCCGTGGTGACGCTACTGTGCATTGTCATCGGTGTCCCCATGGCATACTTCATGACGACCTGCAACGTGAAGGGCAAGCCGCTCCTCGAGATTCTTATCATCCTGTCCATGATGAGTCCGCCCTTCATCGGCGCGTATTCTTGGATCCTGATGCTGGGGCGGGGCGGCTTTGTGACGAAGTTCCTGGAAGGCATCTTCGGCTTCCGGATGCCAAACATCTACGGCTTCGGCGGGATCGTGCTCGTCTTCACGATGAAGCTGTACCCGTACATGTACATGTACGTCTCTGGCGCGCTCGCGAAACTGGACGCCTCCCTGCCGGAGGCGGCGGAGAACATGGGCTGCACGCCGGTCAAGAAGGTTTTCACCATCATCACGCCTCTCATCCTGCCGACGGTCGCAGCGGGCGCGCTCATGGTCTTCACCAACGCCTTCTCCGACTTCGGAACGCCTATGATGATCGGCGAGGGATACCGGACGATGCCGGTCTTGGTCTATACGGAATTCGTCGGCGAGGTGGGTGGCTCCGCGAACTTTGCAGCCTGCCTTTCCATGCTGATGGTGCTGATCACGATCATCATCTTCATCGCCCAGCGCTATGCGACTGAGAAGAAGAGCTATGAGATGAGCTTCCTGCGCCCGTTGGAAGTCACGAAGATGAAGCCGCTCAAGTCGGTTTTCGTCCACCTCTTTATCTACGCGATCGTCTTCGTGTCGATCCTTCCGCAGGCGAACATCATCGTCGCCTCTTTCCGGGACACCGTCGGCCCGGTCTATAAGGACACCTGGTCGCTCAGCAATTATCAGGCCGGCCTCAAGAAGTTCGGGTACTCGGTTTTCAACACCTATAAATTCGCGCTGATCTCCATCCTGATCGTTATGGTGCTCGGTATGGTCATCGCCTATCTCTCGATCCGTCGGCGGAATCCGCTCACGAACGTCCTTGACATCGTCACGATGTTCCCACTGATCATCTCTGGCACGGTAATGGGCATTACGCTGCTCCTCGCCTTCAACAAAAAGCCCCTGGTCCTGAGCGGCACGATGGGAATCATGATCATTGCCTTCGTCATTCGGCGCATGCCGTATACGATCCGCTCCAGCTCCGCGATCTTGCGGCAGATGAGCCCTAGTATGGAAGAGGCTTCCATCAGCCTTGGCTACACGCCAATCCAGACCTTTTGGAAGGTCACGACTCCGCTCATGATGTCCGGCGTGCTCTCTGGGCTCATCCTCAGCTGGATCACGATCATCAACGAGCTCAGCTCCTCCGTCATCCTCTTCACGGGGCGGACGACGACCATGAGCGTCGCCGTCTACACGGAGGTCACGAGGAACGAGTTCGGCCCGGCCTCCGCCCTTTCCGCGATCCTGACGCTGACAGTCATCCTCTCCCTGCTGCTCTTCTTTAAGATCTCTGGCAAAAAGAGCATCACGATGTGACGGCGCATTGACAGAACGCCCGGCAGGCCCTATAATCCCGCGTGGTTTATGTTGTTTCCCGTTCCCTGAACGAACTGATATAAGGAGAATCCACCATGCTCGAGAAAGTCAGCACCATCCTCAAAATGGCCGACGCGGCCAACACCTCCGCCATTGGCTTCAACTGCAACGATTACACGATGGCCTATCCCGTCGTGAAGGTCGCCGAAGAGCTGAACAAGCCCGTCATCGTCATGCTCTATCCGGCGGACAACTTCAAGGACAACTGCTGCGGCCTCGCCGGCTTCGCCGCGACCGTCCGCGAGCTCGC
>JAIKWN010000247.1 GCA_024684665.1 Clostridiales bacterium
TGATGGAAAGCCTACTGTATGAAGCCTACACTACCGCAAAACAGCTTGCATCATAGCAGGAGAAGAGACCCGGCAGACAAGCCGAGCCTCTTCTTTTTTCCCTTGTCTTTCTCCCTATAGGGAAGAGGTGTTATACTACACAAGGAAGGGAGGCGCGTACATGACAGACAAAGAAGCGAAGAAGATTCTGGAAAGCTATTTTGATTTGACCGTTAGAATCCTAGCCTGTGACCATGTAATCTATGATGTTATCGGACGCTTCCGGGACTTACGCCCATCTATCCGGGAGTTTTACGACAGGACAGTTATGGACAAGGAAGCACACTTGCGGGAGCAAGAGCGAATCCGCAGCGCAATCAATCGTATTCCTGACGAGATGCACAGCACTCTCCTCCGTCTGCGATTCATTGAAAGAAAGAAATGGCCGGAAGTTGCGGAGGCGCTCTGGCTGTCTGACGCATCCTGCGCGATCCGTAAAGCGAGGAAGTCATATTCCCTGTTTGCGCAGCAGTATGACGGTTAATTCCGTGTTGCAAGTCGTGTTGCAAACTTGCCTAAATAATCCAACAATCGGGTAAAACAAATGACAATCGTCTAAATATTTATCTGCAAATAAAATAGGAATATAAAGAAAAACCCGCAATTCTCAATGATTGCGGATTTTTCCGTTTTGGTGGAGGTGAGGAGAATCGAACTCCTGTCCGAAAAAGCGACAACCGGGTTTTCTCCGAGCGCAGTTTATGATTTAACGTTCCCTCTGCCCGACGCCCATAAACAGGCTTCGGGTTTCAGTAGCTTCATAATGTGTCCTTACCGCAAAGCTTAAGCAAGAACATGGCCCGCTGAAATGACGCCGGTTGCCGGGGCAGCGGGCACCCCGGGCCGACGCGCCGCCTAATTAGGCAGCGTAAGCGTATTCGTAGTTGTCAGTTCGTTTTAAGTTCCCGGTTTTAACGCAGCCCGGGGCTGCGGCTCGCTTGCCCGATCACCAACGATCCCGTCGAAACCAGTACACCCCCGTAAAAGGAGTCACTCGCGGTCGTAGCGGTTCCTGCCGCGCAGTGCCCGATGAATGTCCCGCTCCGCGTCCCGCGCTGCCATGTCGTCGCGCTTGTCGTGGAGCTTTTTACCCTTGCAGAGCCCGAGCTCCAGCTTGAAGCGCCCGTCCTTCAGATAGACCTGCAGCGGCACGAGGGCGTAACCCAGCCTGCCCACGTCCTGGGCGAGGGAGCGGATTTCGCTTTTGTGAAGCAGCAGCTTCTTCGGCCGCAGCGGATCCCGGTTGAAGATGTTACCCTGCTCATAGGGGGAAATGTGCATGCCGAGGACGTAGATCTCGCCGTCTTTCACAACGGCATAGCTCTCCTTCAGGTTCATCCGACCCTGGCGCATGCTCTTTACCTCGGTACCGTGGAGGACGAGGCCGCATTCGACGCGCTTCTCCACGAAATACTCGTGAAACGCTTTGCGGTTACTGGCCATGGGTTTGATTCCCTTCGCGCGCGCCAAGCTGCATCCCCCTCCTTCCGGGGGCATTATACCATGCGGGGAGGCGCGTTGCAAGCGGGAGAAAGCGGAGGCTTCAGCCCTCCCGCGTCAGCAGGGTGATGCCCCGGAGAGAAGGAAGACGCACGGAGAAGGATCCGCCTGTTGGAAGGAGTTCCGCACCGGTGCCGCTGACCAGCAGCTCGCGACCCTGCACGTCTTCTTTTGTCAGGAAGACCTGCACTGGCTTCGCGGCGCGGTTGATCATTGTGATGGCTACCGCGTCCTTCTGCTGTTTCCCGAAGACATCGCGCCCGTCCTCAATGGCGCGGCGCACGGCCAAAACGTCTTCGCAGGGGGAGAAGATGCGACAGTCCCCCGTCATGAGGACCGGGTTTTCCCGGCGCAGGCGGATCAGCTTCCTGTAGTAGGAAAGCATACCCGCATCCTCATGCCCCCAGGGATAGGTGCGCCGGCAGTAAGGATCCGCACACCCTTCGAGGCCCGCTTCATCCCCGTAGAATATGCAGGGGATGCCGGGCATGCTGAGCAGGAAGCGCAGC
This sequence comes from Clostridiales bacterium, assembly GCA_024684665.1. The sequence goes on from JAIKWN010000247.1 coordinate 2,049, forward strand.
ATCAGGTGCTCCCGCAGAGTACCCATCATGCGCTCTTCCTGGGTCAGGGTGACGGCAGCCCGCTCGGATCTCGGCAGATCGTTGCCGTCGCAGCCGGCCAGCACGTTCAGGATGCGCGGACGGTCGTGGCTCCCGAGGAGGTTCATGAGGGAATAGAGGAACGGCGCTGGATAATTGGACAGGAGGCTCGAGAGGGCGCGCACTGTGGCTTTCGCGCTTTTCCTGCTCATCAGGAAGTCGATGAGACCTTCCCGCAGGGGATAGTTCATGACGCCGTCCAGGGTATCCCCGGTGACGTAGGAGCGCATCTCCCCATAGGCGATCTTGTGACTGGCGTCCTCCCAGACTTCGCCCAGGACATAGGCGTCCGGGTTTTCCTCTTTTACGACGCTGCGCAGCTCCGAAAGGAAGGACATGGGCAGCTCGTCCGCCACGTCCAGCCGCCATCCGGAGGCGCCGGCGCGCATCCAGTGCCGGATGACCGAATCCTTCCCGCTCAGGATGAACTTTCGGTAGGCTTCGTCCGTCTCCCGGACGTTGGGCAGGGTGCGGAATCCCCACCAGCAGGCGTAGTCGTCCGGCCAGTTGCGGAAGTCGAACCAGGAGGCGTAGGGAGAATTCGGATCCCGATAGGCGCCGCCGGAGCCGTAGGTCCCGCGGCGGTTGAAATAGACGCTGTCGTCACCCACATGGGAGAAGACGCCGTCCAGGATGATGCGGATGCCCATCGCCTTCGCCTCCCGGCAGAGGCGGGAGAAAGTCTGCTCGTCGCCGAACATGGGGTCGATTCTCGTATAGTCGCCCGTGTCGTATTTGTGGTTGCTGTTGGCCTTGAAGATGGGATTGAGATACAGCACGGTTACGCCGAGATCGCGCAGATAGGGAAGCTTCTGGCGAATCCCTTCTAGGTTGCCGCCGAAGAAATCCGTCGCCGCGTTGTCCTGATTCTCCATGACCCGCAGGGAGGGAAGCTCTTCCCAGGTTTCGTGCAGCACGATGTCGTCGCCGTCCCGGGCGTGCAGGAGATCGTCCGTTCCCTCTCCATGATAAAAGCGGTCCACCATGATCTGGTACAATACACCCTCGCGCACCCATTCCGGCGTCTCATAAAAGGGGCTGTACACCGAGACCTGAAAGCTATCCTCGCTTCCCATCACGCCTTCGCCGCAGCCCTCGCCGTCCTCCGGCGCGCCGAGCAGCGTACGCTGCCCCTCGGATACCGCTTCGAAACGGTACCAGAAAGGTCCGGCTTCCTGGGGAACGGTGATTTCCGCCTCGTAAACGTAGGCGCCGTCCCGTACGCCGAGAGGGCGCATGGGGAAGCGGTGTTCCCGGCTGTTCCAGGCTCGCATCTCGATGCGCTCCGGCGCCTCTCCGGAAACGGTCACCCGCAACCTCGCCTGCCCCCCACAGGGAAGCGCTCCAAAGGGAGAGCGGAAAAAAGCATCCAGGGAATTGTGCCGCATGATCATGGGAAATTCACTCCGTCCGTAATGGATTCCATGCGCATCCAGCGCACAGCAAACCATCGTAGCATAAGGTTTTGTATGTGTCAATTCTTTTGGGGTAACCCAGGGCAGGGGGAAGCGCACGAATAATTCAATCAGATCTGTAAATCCTCCGCAAAAAACATTGACGGTAGGGAGCGTTTAGTGTATCATACAATATGTAGTATAATATCTATTTTTTGCGGGAAGCCGCTGGGAGGAACGGACATGAAAAAGGCGTTGGGGATTCTGTTTGTTGCGCTGCTGGCTGTGATGTTTGCGCTGCCGGGAATGGGTGTGGCGGACGAGTGGGAAGACGAAGAAAATGGTGTCGTTTACACATACGAAGTGAACGGTGGCACGGCGACGATCAACGCTGTTCAGT
>JAIKWN010000022.1 GCA_024684665.1 Clostridiales bacterium
GCGTTCATTCAGAGCCAGAGCTTCTATGAGGTCCAGAAGTACCTGATCAAGACGGCCCACCTCCGCGCCTGGGTGTACATCGCGATGGGCAAGGCTCAGTTCGACGCGCTGCCCGAGGATCTGCAGCAGGTCGTTCTCGAAGGCGGCAAGTATGCGCAGGACGAGGAGCACAAGCTCTTCCTCGCGAACGAGACCGCCTTTGAGAAACAACTTCAGGAAGAAGGCATGGAATTCATCGACGTCGACCAGAAGGAGTTTGCGGACGCGATGATCGCCGGCGTCCTCCCGACTCTGACCGACAGCCAGAGAGCGCTCTACGACGAGATCGCCGCACTGGCTGAGTAAGATTACCGCAAAAAACTGAATGGGAGCCGGCGTACCTTTCGCCGGCTCCTTCCGTAAAAGGGGAAACGCCTATGAGAAAATCCTTTGACAAATTCGTCAAAATCTACTCAGAAGTACTCTGCGCCTTCGGCTGCGTGTTCTACCTGGCGTTCTGCGTCTGCGTTCTCGTCCAGATCATCAGCCGGAACTTCCTGCCCTCCGCCCCTTCCTGGACAGAAGAACTGGCGCGCTACACTTTCATCTACATGGTGGCCTTCGGCTGCGGCGTCGCTGTGCTGAAGGACGAATTCGTCTTCGTCGAATTCCTGAAAGATGCGCTGGAATCCAAGGGGCTTCACGCACTGAACAAGATCGTTCGCATCCTCGTGACGCTTGCCATGCTTATTCTGAGCGGTTTCATTCTGTTCCGTTCCGTGCCCGGCATCGCATTCCTGAAGTTCCGGATGGTCTCGACTGCTATGGAAATTCCCATGCAGTACATTTACTTCTCCCAGATACTGATGTTCGGCTTCCTCTGCATCAGCCTCATCATGCGGCTCATTCAGATGATCGCGGACTTCAACAAAACTCCCGAACAGGCGTAAGGAGGGAATGAAAGATGGTATCGGTATTGTTTTTATCCTTCCTCATCTGCCTGGCGGTCGGCGTCCCTGTCGCATTCAGCCTCGGCATCGCCTCCTGCCTGTACTTTGTCGGAAGCGGGATGCCCATCGTTCAGTTCGCTCAGCGTTTCTTCGCCGGTATGGACAGCTTCACGCTTCTCTGCATCCCTGGCTTTACGCTGGCGGGCAACCTCATGAATCAGGGCGGCATCTCCGATAAGCTGCTCGGCTTCGCGGACGCCCTTGTGGGCCACCTGCGCGGCGGCCTCGCCTACGCGAACATCCTGGCGTCCATGGTCTTTGCCGGCATCTCTGGCACGGCTCTGGCGGATACAGTCGCTCTGGGCGGCATCGAAATCCCCATGATGGTGACACAGGGCTACGATGTGCCCTTCTCCGTAGCTGTCACGGCTTCCAGTTCCTGCATGGGCCCAATCATCCCGCCCTCCGTACCCATGATCATTGCTGCCACCATGACCGGCCTTTCCGTTTCGAAGATGTTCATGGCCGGCATCCTGCCGGGAATCATGATGGGCGGTGCAATGGGTCTTGTCGTCTATCTTGAGTCCAAAAAGAAGAATTACCCGAAACGGGACAAGATGCTACCCTTTAAGGAGATCGTCCGCGAAGGCAAGGAAGCGATTTGGGCCATCATCATGACTGCCATCATCCTCTTCGGTATCATGGGCGGCGTCATGACCCCAACCGAGGCTTCCATCGTCTGCGTGGCCTACGGCACTATTGTCAGCTTCTTCATTTATAAGAAGCTGAACCTCAAGTCCTTCTATTCATGCCTGAAACAGACACTTTCCAGCGCGTCGGCCATCATGGCTCTCGTCGCCTTCGCGAACGTGTTCGCCTACATCCTGACGAAGGAACGTATCCCGAACATGATCGCGGACGCCATGCTGAACCTCACGACAAACAAGTTCGTCATCCTGCTGCTCATCAACCTGTTCCTGATCTTCGTCGGCATGTTCATGGAGACCATCGCGGCCATCCTGATCCTCTTCCCGGTTCTGCTGCAGGTCGCTATGCGGGTGGGCGTAGATCCCATCCAGTTTGGCCTCGTCTGCGTTATGAACCTGGTTATCGGCCTCACGACGCCGCCTGTAGGCGTCTGCCTCTTCGCCGCAACGTCGATCGGCGGGAACAAACTCTCGGAGAACGTTAAGGCGCTGGTTCCCTTCATGATCGCCCTGTTCTCCGTCCTATTCATCACAACGTATATCCCCGCCGTCTCAATCGGCTTCATGCACCTCATCACAGGCGGCTGATTTCCCCAGCAGGAAAAGGAAGGATACCATGGAAAAAATCAAAGCCGTACAGATCGTAAAACCCGAAGAGCTGCGGATCATCGAAATGGATATGCCGCGGATCGACGAGAAGAACAACGTTCTCGTGAAGATCCGCGCCGCTGGAATCTGCGGCTCCGACGTGGGCATCTATCACGGGGCCAACGCCGCCGCCACCTACCCGCGCGTCATCGGCCACGAGATGGTGGGCGAGGTCGTGGAGACCGGGCCCTCCGCAAAGAAAGTCAAAGTGGGCGACCGTGTCATCATCGATCAGGTCACCGCCTGCGGGCACTGCTACGCCTGCCGGCATGGGCGGCCGAACGTCTGCCAGCATCTCGCGGTGCGCGGCGTACACATCGATGGCGGATACCGGGAATACATGGCGGTTCCGGATACGGACTGCTATCTGCTTCCGGACTTCCTGCGCTATGAGGACGCTGTTCTCATTGAGCCCACGACGATCGCCATCCAGGCCTGCTCCCGCGCGGACATCCAGCCGGACGACGAAGTACTGATCATGGGCATGGGCGCCCTCGGCAGCCGGATGCTCTCCATCGCGCGCCTCTCCGGCGCGAAGATCACCGTAGCGGACATCGTGGACGACAAGCTGCAGGAAGCACTCGCAAACGGCGCGAGCCACGCCGTCAACCTGCTGAAGGAAGACCTTGCGGAGAAAATGAAGGAATATACCACGGACGCCTACGGGCCGACGCTCTCTATCGACTGCGCCTGCACGAAGGATTCCCTGGGTACGCTCATCCGCGTCGCCGGCAACGCCAGCCGCGTGATCACGATGGGCTTCTCGGTTTCCCCGACGGAGGTCACCAACTTCGGCATCACCTCGAAGGAACTGGACATCCGAGGCTCCCGCCTGCAGAACCGGAAGTTCCAAACGGCCATCGACCTCGTGAAGGAAGGCAAGGTTGACCTGGATCACAAGATCTCCCATACCTTCCCGATGTTCGAGGCCCAGAAGGCCTTCGATTTCAACGACACCCGCGATCCGTCCATCCGCAAGATCGTGCTGACACTCGACTGAGCGGCAAAAGCATTGCCGGCGCCCGGAAAAAGGACGCCGGCATTTTGCAGAAAAGCTCCTGGCAGATCA
>JAIKWN010000073.1 GCA_024684665.1 Clostridiales bacterium
CTTGGCGGAGATCACGATACACACCACATTACGCTTTTTCCCGTAAAGAGGAGTTATGTTTCCGTTTCGACTGAATATCTGACGGTCGACGTTCTTGCCCATGAGCTTACACACGCGGAGCTGTACGAACGACTCTCAGGCGAAGCTTTTCGTCGGGTTCCGACCTGGTTCAATGAGGGGATAGCCCTGCAGAATGACTACCGTGAACAGTATGGGCCAGAAGCGTGGGCAGAACAGACCGATAACGGTAAAAATATTGTCGCACATGAAGATATGGACACAGCGGCGGAGTTTTATTCGGGCACAAAAGAAGATCGGCGTTTTCGTTATCTGAATGCAAAACATGATGTTGTCGAATGGCTGGAAAAGCATGGCCTGCAGGGTTTCATGGCTCTGATTGACAGATTGAACGGCGGAGAGGATTTCAGCGCTGCATATGGCAGCTAAATTCCCGTTTATCGAGCTTAAGGCCATACATGGCAATTCCATCCCTGCTACGGCCCATTTTCCTCCAAGAAAGAGAGACTATTGAAATGAAAAGGATTATCGCTGCAATACTGATTACGCTGATGCTTCTTCCAATGCTTTCGGCCTGCTCACGTAAGCCTGCGGAAAGCGACGCAGAGGCAACTCACACCGCCGAAGCAACCGTCCAACCCACATCGCCTGCGTCGGAGCCGACGGAAGCCCCGACGTCTGTGCCGACCGATACGCCCGCTCCGACGGAGGATCCGACTCCGGCAGCGGCTATCGCGCTGGCTGAGGAGCACGGGCTGACCGAAGAGGATCTGCACAGCGAGTACGAACTGTTCATGAGGTTTGCTGAGACCGTCGAAGGCAACTCCGCCATTTGCAAATACAAGGAATTCATGTATCTGATATTCCCCGTCGTCGCGGACGCGTCGCCCTATATGGATCCCGATTACTTTTTCGACAGGCTCGCGGATCTCAGCTTCAGCGATTGCGTGTTGGATCCCGGCATAGCGGGCATGTACACCGGCGGCGTGAACATGGTGGAGATCAACACCGAGATCGAATCGTACGATTCCTATCACGTTCCGGACGTCGTATTCCATGAGCTCATGCACTTTGTGGACTTCAACGTCAGCAACGAATATCCCGCGACCTATTTGCTGGACGGCAGGAGGCTCAATGTTTTTGAGCTGGATGAACTGCCCGAGGAAGAACAGGAAAGAGCCGTGGCCTGCTATGATCCGGACGTGGTCATCGAGGGTGGAGCGGAGTATTTTACCGCCAGGTATTTTGCCGGAGCTGAGCGGGCGTATTTCATTCCGGCCCAGTTCCTCGCGGGAGTCGAATACATCTTCGGCGAGGAAAAGATAAAGGAGCTCTTCTTCAGTCGGGATTCCGGCGTGGTGCTGGCGGAGCTTTTCATTTCAGCGGGCTATTCCAAAGAAAAGTTCAACAACGCCTGCCAAACGCTGAACTACCTGACGAATTCAGCCGGTCACGGCGAGCCCTCGGTCTATATCGCGCCGGAGGATATGCTCATCGACCTATATGAAAGCAAGCTCGGCGGCGGCTGGCAGACCGATGAAGGCTTCCTGTACATACTGAAAGCCATGAACGGCGTTTGCGGCGAGGAATACAGGCGCAGCGAACACGCCGAGTTCCTGCGCGGCGTCGAATTCAGGACATGGGCGCAGTACGACGCTTTTACAGATAAGGTGTTTGGAGGGTTCCCCTTCCGGCCGGATCTGAGATATCTGCCGCCCACCCCATATATACGCGGCGGCCGCCTTGTTCTCGGCGCGTTTGCGGAATGGACCGATCCGGAAACGCAGGAGCAGGTCCGCGGAACGTTGACCTTGGACTACGACTTCGGATCGGAAACGCTGCTCGGTTATGAAGCGATCGATTTTGACGCTCTGACGAACCGTTATTTCGGCTGAGACGCCGTATTAAACCGATGTGGCATGTAAAGCTTATCACGACAAATCGAAGTTTATCGGGATAAAAGAGAGGACTGCAAGGCCATATGAAGCATGAAGAAATAAGAGGAAAAAAGATTATACTGCGCAGGCAAAGAGAAGAAGACGCTCCGTTTTTCGCCTATTGGTTTAATCAGCCGCAGGTTATGTTT
>JAIKWN010000094.1 GCA_024684665.1 Clostridiales bacterium
CCACCTTGCAGGAAGACAAATTTATAGGAATAGAAAACTGACCGTTTGTGAGCGTTTGAAAGTGCTATACTCCCCATTGTGAGAAAGAAGAGGAAAATAGGGTAGAGGGAGGGCATTAGCCCTCGCCCCTCCCGTTGCACCGTACGTACCGACCAGGTATACGGCGCTACATCGTAACATGGATTTAAGTATTTCTCAGGTAATAAGCGAGAGGATCGACCAAGCCCGGTCGGTTCTCTTTCTTATTAGGGGTAGAAAGAATCTCCGGAGTTATCAGAAAGTTCACGATTCGCAGACTTGCTCTCCTGTACCAGCCCTGTCGGGCATTGGCAACTCCCAGCACCCTTTTAGGTGGGATGTTGCTCTTCAGATAGCGATGAAGCTTCATCAGATTCTTGTAAATCGTCTTTGGCTTCTTCCATTGTTTGAGTAATACTACGCGAACTTTGTGTCGCAGCCATGGGCCCAGTTTTTCCTTTAGCCATGTCTTCATGCTTCCGATCCGAAAATAATTAATCCATCCCCTCAGTACTTGATTCAACTTCGTGAATACGTAGCCCAGTGGTTGCGCTGTCGCTCGTCTTTTGCACAGGATTTCCTGAATCTTCTTGCGTAGTTTGTCTTTCCGTGCTTCCAGTGGCTTCGGTTTCCATCCTTCCTTTGATTCCCAGAAGGCAAATCCCAGAAACGCACTGTCATTCGGTTTGACCACTTTCGTCTTACTCGCGCTCACCTTCAGCCGCAACTTTCGCTCCAGCCAACTGGTGATACTCGCCATCACACGATCTGCCGCTTTCTCGCTTCTCACAAAGATATTGCAGTCATCAGCATATCGTGCGAAGCACAATCCCCGTCCTTCCAATTCCTTATCGAGCTTATCCAGATACACATTGCTCAGCACGGGCGACAGAGGCCCTCCCTGGGGTACTCCTTCCTCCGTTGGACTGACCAATCCGTCTTCCATAACGCCTGCTTTCAGGAAACTCCTCATCAGGTGGAGGGTTGGCGCATCATTGATTCGCTCCCTGAGAATGGAAATCAGTTTGTCGTGATTCACCGTGTCGAAATACTTCTCAATGTCCAGATCGACGACCCACTCACGGCCATTGTTCAGGTATTCCAATGCCTTCTCAATTGCCATGTGGCAGTCCCGGTTTACCCTGAATCCGTAGCTGAATTCACTGAAATAGCGCTCATATCCCCGGCTCAGCACCTGTGCTACTGCCTGTTGGATCACTCTGTCCACTACCACCGGTATTCCCAGTGGTCGCATCTTTCCATTTGCCTTCGGAATATATACTCGTCTCACCGGCTGCAGCTGATACTTCTTGTTCCGGATTTGGTCTTTGATTTCCTCTCCGTGTTCCGCGAAGTATGATTTCAGAGCCCCCACGGGCATCTTGTCTATGCCCGGCGCACCTTTGTTGCTCTGTACCGCATGGATTGCTGCGCTGATGTTTTCGTCATCGAGAATCCGTTCAATCAGTTCCACTTGTTGCTTCTCCTTCTGCTTGTATAGTCTCGAGGAATTGCATGTCCTCCCTCCTGCCACTCCGGGTTACGATCCCTTTGCCTTGGCATTTTGTGAGTTTTCGGGCTGTCCTCGACTTGCTTACAGCGGTCCGCATTGTTACGACATTAGGTCCTTCCCGATTAGTTCTCCCGGTACTATGGCCTCAGCTGACTCCCGGTCACTACGCTTTTATATCGCACTCGGCTTTCACCTCGCTGACCGGGCCTCCCGGGGTAAGACACAATTCTTTCGCCGCACAACCTCCGGATTTACTGCTTCGGTTTTACGTTTACCCTTTGGGTTTTGGGCTGATGTACACCCTCGCCTACCGTTTAGCCTCATATCCGGTTTCTGTTCGTAGGCTCGTCGGCTTTGCTACTCCGCTTCCTCCCCTCCTGTCATTGTTGACAGCAGCTTGCGGTTCGCTACGCTTGGCGGTAACTACCCGTGGCGGGACTTTCACCTGCAAGAATTGTGCCATGCCCGGCACACTAACAAAGACGCGGTGTTCGCCGCGTCTTTTATTCAGGAAAACCGCGTGGCAAAACGGTCCTTCAGGGTATCTTTCAGGCGGGCGCGAAGGAATGCGTTTTGCTCATCCGTCAGCGCCCGCTTGGGCAGAAGATACACCTCCGCGTGCGTGAGATAGAGCATAAAGAGCGCGTGCAGTTCAAAAGCACAGGCAAGGCTTTTGTACTCCTTTGCCACGTTTACCTGTTTCTCTGGGATCTCGTAGCGGAAGCGGGTTTTTTCCAGCGTGATCCGGCAGGGCAGTCCCAGCAGGCTGCTTCCAGATTTCAGATAGGTCCGGATGTTCTTCTCCACGCCGATGGCCATGAATATGCCCCAGAGCAGATAGGCTCCCGCAAGCAGAAAGACCAGGGGATTCGCCGGGCCAAAACCGATCCATGCGCCAAGGGCATAGAGTAGCGCTCCCGCGACAACAACCGTTAAAATCCTGAACGGCCTGCGGTAGCGCAAGAACAAACCGTAATACGACGCCTTCCGGAAATCGGAAACGGTGATTGTAAACTCAGCGCAGATGGACTCCATGAAATCCCTTCTTTCGGTAAGACGCTGGGACACGAAAATAGAAGATGATACAGGATAGTGTATTCTCCAGGCCTTGTTTTGACAAGGCCCGTTTTCATTAGGATTCGCAATTGACAAAACCGGAAAAGACTCCTACACTGTCCCCCGGAAGTCGGGAAAAACGCACCGGGAAATCCCGGGACGCGGCCGCTTCCGGAAAGAAGGTTTCAAGATGAAATTCAGTTCGAAAAAGTTGTTCCCGGTTTTCCTTGCGCTTTGCATTTCCCTTTTCTTTGTTGTGGCCTCGGCCGAACCCGTGCGCGTAACGGCCCTCAAGGGACCCACGGCGATGGGCATGATTCAGATGATGGAGAACCCCGGTGAACGTGAATTCAGCATCGTGGCCGCCGTGGATGCGGTGGGTCCGGCGCTGATCAAGGGGGAAGCGGATATCGCGGCCGTCCCCGCGAACCTGGCCTCCGTTCTGTATAACAATACGGACGGCGCCCTGCAGGTGCTGGCCATCAATACCCTGGGCGTCCTTTACATCGTAGACAGCGGCGACAGCGTGCACTCCGTCGCGGACCTGAAGGGCAAGACCATTTACGCCAGCGGAAAGGGCGCGACGCCTGAATACGCGCTCAACTACATCCTTTCTGAAAATGGGCTTGACCCAGAGAAAGACGTCACCATCGAGTGGAAGAGCGAGCATGCGGAATGCCTGGCCTCCCTCATGGCCGGGGAAGGCATCGCCATGCTGCCCCAGCCCTTTGTGACCACAGCGCAGATGAAGGCGGAAAACATCCGCGTAGCCTTGGATCTCACGGAGGAGTGGGACAAGCTGCAATCCGGCAAGGAAAACGCTTCCGCCCTCCTGACTGGCGTGGCTGTCGTCCGGCGCGCCTTTGCGGAAGAGCATCCGAATGCGGTTGCTTCCTTCCTTGACGATTACAAGGCCTCTGTGGCATTCGTGAACGGCGACGTCGCCGCCGCGGCGGAGCTGGTGGGCAAGTTCGACATCGTTCCCGCGCCTGTGGCCGCGAAGGCGATCCCCGCCTGCAACATCACCTTCATTGAAGGCGACGAGATGGAAGCGAAGCTCTCCGGGTATCTCTCGGTTCTCTTCTCGCAGAATCCGAAAGCAGTCGGCGGAAAGCTCCCGGCGGAAGACTTCTACTACAAGCGGTGATCCGCCGTTTATTCCATGCGGGACATTGTACTTGAAGGCATCACGAAAGCCTACGGGGAGCATACGGTGCTGAAAGACCTTTCCCTGCGGTTCTCCGCGGGGAGCGTTTCCTGCGTGTTTGCCCCGTCCGGTGCGGGAAAAACCACGCTCCTGCGGCTGCTTTCGGGGCTGGAAACACCGGATGCGGGCGACATCCGGGGAACGGATGGCATCCGTTTCGGCGTCGTCTTTCAGGAAGACCGCCTGCTCCCTTGGGGATCGCTCTTGGGAAACATCTGCTTCGCAAACCGCAGGCTTTCCCGGGCAGACGTTTTTGAAGCCATGCGCGCGGTCAACCTCTCGGAGCCGGATCAGCCCGCGTCGGAGCTTTCCGGCGGGATGGCGCGGCGCGTGGCGCTGCTTCGGGCGCTGCTCGCTGAAAACGACGCGCTGCTCCTGGACGAACCCTTCAAAGGGCTGGACGAAGAAACACGGTTGCAGGTCATTCGCTTCCTCCTCGCTAAAAGGAACGGGCGGACGGTGATCCTGGTGACCCACGATCTCTCGGAAGCGGAGGCCATGGGAGCGGAGATTTTCCCGCTGCCTGCGCCGGAGGAGGCGGAGCATGGGGGCTGAAGCGGAGAAAGCGCGCTGCTGCGTTTATCTCCTGCGCTGCGCGGACGGCAGCCTCTACTGCGGCTGGACCAACGATCTTGAAAAACGCATCCGGACGCACAGCGTGGGCCGTGGCGCAAAATACACGCGAAGCCGCCTTCCTGTCCGCCTCGTTTACCTTGAAACCTTTGAAACCAAACGCGAGGCGCAGAGCCGGGAGTGGCATCTGAAACGTCTTACCCACGCGGAAAAGGAAA
>JAIKWN010000137.1 GCA_024684665.1 Clostridiales bacterium
GCGATGCGGAGGTTCTCCTCCAATGCGGCGAAGTTGCCGCGAACGGTTTCGATTTGGTTCTGAACCGCTTCCTCCTTGAGCTCGCGGGCCGCCTGGACGTTTTCGGATGCTTTCGCGGCTTTTTCGCTCAGCTCGGCAAGCCTTCCGCTCAGTTTCGCGAGCCTCTCGTCAAATGTTGCCATGATGGGTCTCCTTCCTTATTCAGAATATCCAGTACGAATTAACCCAAGCCAAAAAAATTATAATTATTTTTTTCAAATTTGTCAACAAAAACAGCGGCCTGTTTTCGGCTATGAGGGGAGAAAAACCGGGCGGACGTTCAGCCTGAAGCAAAGCTCATTTGTTGCTTTTCGTCTCATATTATGCAATAATATGATGTCATGCGCGAATCTGTGCGCGGAGGTGGCTTATGAAACAAACAGGAGAAAAGGGACGGGCTTTCGTCGGACGAAAAGCGGTCATTGTCCTGGTTTCCTTGATCATTCTGCTGATCCTGTCCGGATCAGTGCTTGTATACGCTGGGGTTTGTCACGGTAAGCGGCAGGAAGATGGGCAGGAAGCAGTCAAGATGAGCGAACTGCTGGAGCTTGCGAATGATGTTTCCCGCCAGAGAACAGCCGCGGGGCAGTGGTTTTCGGATTTTGTGGAGAAAAACGTCCGCCTCACGACTTCCTGGCTGCGGAACTATGTGAAGGCGGAAGGCTATACGGGTCCGCGCGTCTTCGCCGACGGTTTTGTCGCGGAATTCTCCGGAGACAAGGTAATCCTTCCAGAGGGAATCCCGGAGGGCGATTATGCGATCAGCCGCGCGTTGATCGAAGAAAGCCTGGAATCCGGGTCCATGCTGACGGGACGTTTTACCTCCACAGCAGATAATCTGGAAGTTCTGGATCGGATCTGGAGCGGCGGGACGGACGCATATACGGATGAGACGAGGGCGACCTGCTATCTCTCCTTTGGGGAAATCGGGGAGAATTATATCTATGTGGACATGACCAGAGAGACCGAGTATCTGGAGATGCTCGCGCTCTACACAGCTGAAGACGAGGCTGCTCTCGTAGCGGTGGATCATGCTTTTGAGGGCGTTACGCTGGTTTTCCTGGAGCGGGACGGGCATACTGAGCTGCTGCGGAAGTACGGGGAAACGAAGGGGACCGAAGAGGCGGCCCTGCTTTCCCGCCTGGACGCTGACGCGACGCTTTTACAGCAGAAGGAATTCGCACTGAAGGCAGATGGACGGGAATACCGCTGCGCTGTCCGGAAAATGGAAACTGGGAAGCTGAATGGCGAGAAGCTGACGATCGTTCAGCTTCTTCCCCGGTCTTTCCGGCGAAGGCAGAATGTCGTCTGGTCGCTTCTGATCGTACAGCTGATGATGATCATCCTCGTGTTGGTTCTCATTTACATGGTGTCGGTCTTGCATTATGCTAAAAAACAGGTCTTTTCCGAAGAAGAGGCGGCGCGGTACAGCCCCGGGAACGTGCAGAAGCGGATGGTGTCCGCGGGTGTAATCGCGATGGTTACGGTATTTACCATAGCGGTTTTCATCCAGTCGATCGGCCAGATTTACCGGGAGACGCGCTACGGCAAGGAAACGCTGGAAATCATTGAAAACCGTCTTAAAAAGGCCAACGAAACGGTAAACGAGGCCGCCGGAAGGCAGGAGGAGAGCTGGAACGTCTATTTCGGGCAGAAACTCGCAGGGTTCCTGTCTGAGAATCCGGAATTGCAGACTGCCGAAAAGCTCCGGAGCTGCTGCGAACTGCTCGGGATGGACTTGATCATGCTCTTTGACGGGAACGGGAAGGAAACGCTCAGCAGTGGGGATTTCGTCGGATTCACGCTTGAGGGTGAGACGGGGGAACACGCGGCCGATTTCAGCAGGCTGCTCCTCGGCGCGCCGAGCGTGATACGCTCCCCGTTTGAGGGAGGCCTCTCGGGGCTGTACCGGAAGTATTACGGCGTGCGAATGCCCATGCCCGGAGAGACAGAGCGGTACGGAGCTCTTCTTATGACGGCTGTTCCAGACGAAAACGATGAAGAGCGCCAGCTGCAGTTTCCGCAAATCAGCAGCCATCTTGTCCATGTGACAGGGGACCGGTCGCTTTGTCTGGTTGCACGGGATTCGGACGGCGTGATACTCTGCGCAAGCGACGATTCCATGGAAGGCAAGAATGTTACGGAATATGGGCTTCCGACTGCAAGCCTCCGAGACGGTTATATGGATTTTGAATCCGTGCGGGGGGAGAGACGTTTTTTCGTCACGCGACGGGAAGAAAACTTCGTCTATTATTATACAGTGGAAGCCGGGATCATGTTCAACTGGGTGCTCCAGTACGGATTCCTCAGCGCGGTTTTGTTTGCGCTGTCCTTGGCTCTCATCCTTCTCGTCCTTTTCAGAGGATACACGGAAGAACGTTTTTGGGAGCGGATCACGGTCAGCCGCGCGGTATACGCAAAAAAGGAACCAAAAATCTTTGCGCAACGGGCTGGCGTGAGGCCGGACGGGCAGGAGAAGGAATCTACTGGATTACTTCAGAAGATGCGGCGGAAGATTACGGAAAACCTGGATTGGGAAAGCAGAACGCCCGAAAAGAAGGCCTCTCTGGTGTTCCATACGGGCCTGCTCCTGATGATTCTGACCTGCTGGGGCGCTCTTATGCGGGAGAGCGTAATGAACAGCGACTCTTTCATGGATTTCCTGCTGCACAGGGAATGGAACCGCGGATTCAATGTGTTTTCCATATACAGCGTTCTCCTCGTAGTTGCGTCCGCTTATCTGATCAACACAGTTTTCAACTGGGTAATCTTGCTGACCGGCAGTTTTCTCTCGTCACGGGGGGAGACGATCTGCCAGCTTCTGCGTAGCGCCGTCAAGTATCTCGCGCTGCTGGGGGCGATGTATTTTGCGCTGGGATACATGGGCGTGCCCACGGAAACGATCGTGGCGTCCCTCGGAATCGTGAGCCTGGCGCTCTCCCTCGGCGCGAGGGATCTGATCGCGGACATACTCGCCGGGGTTGCCATCCTGATCGAGAAGAGCTTCGAAGTGGGCGATATCGTGGAGATCAACGGAAAGCGCGGGACGGTGCTTGAGATCGGCGTCCGCATGACCAGGCTGAAGATGAAGTTCAACCATATCCTGATTCTCAACAACCACGACATCCGGGACATCGTCAACCTGACTGAGGAAAACTCGGAGCAGAGGGTTTCCTTGCGGCTTCGGAACAGGGGATCTCTGCTCCAGGCGGAAAAGCTTCTGGAAAAGGAGCTGCCGCCGATTGGCAGCCGGCATAAGGAATTCATCGCCGGCCCGTATTACGTCGGTGTGACGGAGATTAACGGGGGAATGATGGCAGGTGGAGTTACGCTGACCATAGGCGCTGTCTGCATGCAGGAGAACGCGGAGGCTGTCGACCGGATCCTGAACCGGGAACTGCTTCTGCTCTTTGAGCGGGAAGGCATCGAATTGGGTTAAAGCGGCAGTAACGCCCCTGCGTCGGTCTGCCCCGGACATACTCTGGGGGGGTGAATTGCGTTTCTTTCAGTGCGACGTTTGGGTAACCAGGCAATGAGACCGGTATTGGGCGCTTTCATTCGAAGGCAACTTAAGCATTGGAAAAACGGAGAAAATCAAATACTGTCCAGTCTCATGAGTATGGGGATTTCGGGGATCCAGGGATATGGAGGTCTTTTGAACAGAAAAAAGCCGATGTTCGAAACCGTTGGCCTGCCGGGTGTTGCTGCAAAAGAAAGCAAGGAGCATGTGTGAACCTCGCGGAACGTGAGCAGATCGAGAAAAAGGACGTGCTGGAAGCAGTTCGTTACAGGAACCTGAAGAGCGGGTACTGGAAGTGACTCTTCCCGCACCTGCATATTGGAGTCTTTAGAAAAACATGATACAGGGTATGGTTTGGTATGAAGTACAGGTCTCAAGTATTTAAAAGAAATCAGTAGAGAGGTGAGCAAATGAATAAAGCACAGGCTTCCCGCGCATGGGAAATATCAGAAAACGAGGTTAATAGGATTTGTGAGGAGATGGGGATCGATTCCGACAACATCCCCGACGATACGGTTCCAGTTTATGTGCCGAATCCATTCTACAAAACAGATCCTCACAGATTTATATTTATCTGCTAGAAGTGATATCTAACACTCATATGGAAATTAAGGGCATTGATAAGAGTATTCTCGAGACATGTGTTGCGCAGCTGAAGGAAAAGAAACTTATTGTCCTGAAAATTGGAGCCAATCCGGATTCCCTGGATTACCACGATTATCTGTTATCGTCAGAAGTAGGCCTTTTCGATGAGTGGTACAATACTCTCATGAAGGACAGTATGTCTCTTTTAGACAAGATCATATCTTTTTTCAAAAAGGAAAAGCCGCGGGGAGAAACGAGGGCGTAATTGTCTTAGACTTTAGAGCGTTAGCTACGGTATATAAGCCGGGAGGAGAATAGAGCATGAACTGCGCTTCCTGCAAAGCGATTCTCCCTGAAGGGGCTGTGTTTTGTCCGTCCTGTGGGAACAGAGTTGCGCCGAAGCCTTATACGGAGATGGACGAGTGGCCTGAAACAGGTGTACTGCTGTCGATTTTTCAAGAAGCGGACAGATACGAACAGAAAGACGATTATCAGGCGGAACTCCGGGTTCTTTCCAAAGGAATCCGCATTGCGCCTAATAACTGCACACTGATGCTGCGGATGGGAAGAGCCTTCTGGAGACTCGGATATGATCAGAAAGCATTAGATTACTATCGGAAAGCGGAGCGGTTGAATCCTCTCGATCCTATCGTCTATGTCAACATCGCTGCGCTCTATATTTCCCGAGGAATGTATGCGGAAGCCAAACCATACTTTGAGAAAGGAATCGGAATCATAGAAAAGGAACCGCTGTCTGCCTCTGTTAGCGATACCGCCGTGACATACGGGAATTATGCCCTCTGCGTCGGAGAACTTGGGGATATACCGGGAGCCAAGAAGTATCTGTCTCTTGCAAAGAAGAACGGATATCGCAGGGAATCATTGGAAACAATTTGCGGCCGCCTGCATATAAATCCGAATGAGATTTAAGGGATCTAAACAAACCGAAGCGATAACCGTGGAAGGATGATAGGCGGATGAAAATCATGGTAAGCGCCTGCCTGGCAGGTGAGAACTGCAAATACAACGGTGGTAACAACCGGAATGAGAAGGTGTTGGCATTACTCGCCGGGAACGAGAGCATTCCCATATGCCCGGAGGTCATGGGCGGGCTTCCGACGCCGCGCGTTCCGTCTGAAATCCGGCGTGGCATTGTGGTCAATCGGGATGGGGCAAACGTGGACAGGGAATTTCGCCGCGGCGCGGAGCTGGTTTTGGAGCTTGCACAGAAAGAGCGGCCGGATCTGATTATCCTTCAACCGAGGAGCCCAAGCTGCGGAGTCAGTCAGCACTATGATGGATCGTTTACTGGGAAGCTGACCGAAGGGCCCGGTGTCACGGCGGAACTGCTGATGAAGCATGGGTTCCGTGTGATGGACGCGGGAGACTTATAAATGAATACGGGCAAACATCCTGATTGGATATCCGAAGACAAAAAAGCAAAAAGAAGGGGACGGAGAAAAGAATATGAATGTTTTCGTGGGCGGAATGGACGCCGAATGTAACGAGCACGTTACCAGGATCATTGGACTGGATGATATTCATCTGCAGTATGGGGACGAATGCGCGGATGCGCTGAACGTGCGGGAAGTATTTGAGCCCGCCGGTATCCGGGTGATTGGCGGCCTGTATGCGCATGCGGGCCCTACGGGCATGCTGAGCCGGGAGGCGTTTGAGGCGATCTCAGCGGAACTGCTGCGGATGGTAAAGGAGCATATCGGGGAGATTGACGGGATTTATCTGAAACTGCATGGTGCAAGCGGCGTTAAAGATCTGGACGAAGTCTCCGGAGAACACGCCCTTGTGAAGCGGCTGCGCCGGCTAGTAGGGCGCTATATGCCAATCGCGGTGACGCAGGATCCGCACGGCAATATGACAAGGGAATTTGGCGAATCCGTGAACATCGTGCGCTGCTACCGGGAATCCCCGCATATCGACACGGTGGAAACCGGACACATCGTCGCGGGCAAGCTTGTGGATCTTATGAAGAACCGCCGCCCCATGAAGCCGATTGTTCTGAAACTGCCCATGCTGCTGGGCGGAGAGCAGAGCATGTCTGCGGAAGAACCTATGAAATCCATCAACCGGATGCTGGACGAGGCGGAAAAGGATCCGAGGCTGTTTTCCGTATGTTTTTACATCGGCTATCTGAGCCACGACGATGACAAGCTGGGATCTGCGCTTGTTGTCGTGCCAAACCGACCGGAGGATGAGGTATGGTGTCGGGCAGAGGGGGAGCGCATTGCAGAAAGAATCTGGGCCATGCGCGGCGAATTCGGTTTCAAAGGCAATTTTGCCTCGCCGGAAGAGGCCGTCATGCGAACGCTTTCCGAAGGAGTTAAGACTTCCGTCATCACGGATCTGGGGGACAACTGCGGGGCCGGTGCCATGGGGAGCCAGACTGTACTGCTTCGGTATATGCTAAAACACTGGCGGGAGGGGAAAAAGGTTCTATTTGCTGGAATCCAGGATAGAAAGGCCCACGCGAATCTCTGCGGTCTTCCAGTAGGTACGGAGGTTACGTTCGATCTGGGGTCGAATGAAAACGAATGGTCCGCGCCGGTGCATATTGAAGGGACAATTGTTGAAACTGGTGACGAATACAGCGGTTACGGCAGTGCTGTCTTCATGGGACGGAAGGTTGGAGAGGTACCTACCGTGCGGGTGAAGGGAACGACGATCGACGTCATGGTGCTGGATACCAACTTGCAGTACGGGCATCCGTACGAGTTCGAGCGGGCCGGACTGGATTTTCACGCCTACGATATAGTTGTTGTCAAGATGGGATACCTGGATACCTATCTGATCCCGGAAACCGCGTACCACTGCATGGCGATTACGGACGGACCTACTGCGCAGGAACCGCAGAAATTCGACTTTAAGCGCGTGTACAGACCTATCTGGCCGCTGGACGAGGTGAAAGAACTGTGCTATATATAAAAGCACGGATAATGGAGCCCTTATTGGAGAAAGACGGCGGGCATGATGTTCGCCGCCGTTCTCTTTATTCTGAATCTGCCAGAAGGACGAAAAACGGTTTAAATGGAAATGGAGGAGAATCAAATGTCAAAGGTACTTCTGCTGAACGGTAGCCCGCATCCACATGGATGCACAGCGACCGCACTCGAAGAAATGGTTGCAGTGTTCCGTCAGGAAGACGTCGAAACAGAAGTTGTTCAGGTAGGAAGCAGGAACATCCGCGGCTGTGTCTCCTGTGGAATGTGCAGAGATACGGGCAGATGCACGTTCACCGATCTGGTAAACGAAGTTGCTCCGGAATTCGAAGAAGCGGACGGACTGGTGATCGGTAGCCCTGTCTATTACGGCTCGCCCAACGGAACTCTTCTTTCCTTCCTGGACAGACTGTTTTACAGCACTTCTTTTTCAAAGCATATGAAAGTCGGCGCGGCGGTGGTCAGTTGCCGCCGGGGCGGAAATACGGCCAGTTTCGACGTTCTAAACAAGTATTTTACCATCAGCGGGATGCCAGTCGCTTCCAGCACCTACTGGAACCAGGTGCACGGCTTCACGGCGGAGGACGTGAAAAAGGATCTGGAAGGACTGCAGGTCATGCGCAATCTGGCCCGCAATATGGCCTTTCTCATGCGGGCTGTCCGCGAAGTAGGAGAAAAATACGGCCTTCCCGAGGTGGAGCACGGCGCGTTCACAAGTTTTCCTGACGGGAAATAAAGCGGGTGGTATCCAATGACGGAGAGTCAGAGGGCATGGTCATCCGCACGGGACGGGCTGGTCGCGGCAGTGACGTCGCTGGGCTTTTCCGCTGAACTGGCGGAGCTGATGGCTGCACAGCTAGGCAGTCCGAAGGCTATCCGGCGTATGACGGCATACGTTTACGAAGCACATCCACGCACGGAGGAGATGCTGGTGGACGAAATGCTCTCGATCTGCGCAGAAATCGACTCCTGGCGTGAAAGAAAGGCGAGCCGGGAAGCCCAGGCGTCGTACAATGCCATGCTGTTTTATGGGATGATCGGGCAGGAAGAACGGGAAGAAGATTAATGCTGCAGGGGGAAACTGCGGTGCGGGGATTGTGAGGGAGAATATGCCATGGAGAAAAACTACAGAGCGGAACTGACGGGCGTGTTTGGGGATCCGGTTGAAGGAAACCCGACCGGCGTCATGGAGGAGGCTGCTTATGAAGCTCTCGGACTGAATTACCGGTACATCACGATGAAGGTGACACCGGAGGATTTTCCGGACGCAATCCGTGCAGTTCGGGCGCTTCACATGCGCGGCGTCAACTTGACGATGCCCCATAAGATCGCTGTACTTCCTTATCTGGATGAACTGTCTCCGGCGGCTGCATTGATCGGGGCGGTGAACACCGTCCTGGTCCGGGAGGATGGGACTCTGTTCGGGGAGAACACCGACGGAAAGGGCTTTGTTGAGGCACTGTCACTACGGGGAGAAAGCCCGACGGGGAAGAGAATCGTGATCCTGGGTGCAGGCGGCGCGGCGCGGGCGATCGCAGTCGAATGCGCACTTGCCGGCGCTGCGAAGATAACTGTTATCAATCGAACCGCAGGACGTGCGCAGGAGCTTGCGGAGCTGATCCGCGGGAAAACAGAGTCTCGAGCAGAGGCTGTTGCCTGGGAAGCGGGACTAAAAATCCCGGAAGACACGGATATCCTGATTAACGCGACCTGCGTCGGCTTGGGAGAGGACAGGGCCAACCGTCCGGATATCGATTACGATACGATTACGCCAGAAATGACAGTAAGTGACGTGGTATTCAATCCATCGGATACATTGTTTTTGCAGGCTGCAGCGCGGCGCGGAGCAAAAACGGTGAACGGACTCGGAATGCTGGCCTGTCAGGGAGCCCGGAACTTTACCCTCTGGACAGGCGCGGAAGCGCCTCTCGACGTGATGGTCGACAAGTTGAAGGAAGAGTTCTCGGAAGCTTAACAGATGGCATACGCTATTCAAACAATATAAGGGGATAATACAGAATCTGTTGGAGGATGATTCCAATGCACAGTTTTTTTGAAAGACTCGGGTCCGTGATTGAGGAAGCAAATTCTCTGGTGAATGATGTGGTCTGGGGACCGGTGATGATCGCGCTGTTGTTGGGGACCGGCGTTTACCTGACGCTGCGCCTCGGTATCCCTCAGCTTGCCCGCATCCAGGAGATTCACCGCAAGACCATTGGCAAGGCGCTGCGCCGGGAAAAGGATGCAGGGGAGGGGACGATTGCCAGCCTGCAGGCCGGGCTTGCTTCCATTGCCTGCGTAGTTGGAACTGGCAACATCACTGGCGTAGCGACGGCCATTCATGAAGGCGGCCCCGGCGCACTTTTCTGGATGTGGCTGAGCGCGTTTTTTGGCATGGCGACGAAGTTCGCGGAGATCGTCCTGGGTATCTGGTTCCGGGAAAAGGACGCGCGGGGCGAATACGTCGGTGGCGCGATGTACTATATTTATAAAGGCCTTAAAAGCAAGTGGGCTGCGTACTTTTTCAGCCTGATGGCGATCTTTTCGTACATGGTCTGCGGTGCGATCGTGGACACCAACAGCATCTGCCTTGGCATGCAGGAACAATGGGGAATCGCGCCCTGGATCAGCGGAATCATCATTGCCGTTATGACGGCGGTCGTTATCCTGGGAGGAGTAAAGCGTATCGGAAAGGTCTGCGAATGGCTGACACCCATCATGAGCGCCATTTACGTGCTGGTGGGTCTTGGAATCATCTTCTTTCATCTGCCGCAGGTTCCGGGCGTCTTTGCGGAGATCTTCCGGGGCGCCTTTACACCCCAGGGAGCGGTCGGCGGCTTTGCCGGCGCAACTGTGATGCAAGCAATGAAGCTGGGCCTCGCCCGCGGACTCAATTCCAATGAAGCAGGTATGGGCTCCTCGCCGACGCTGAACTGCGCTGCCACGGTGGACGATCCTGTGGATCAGGGCTTCTGGGGTATTGTAGAAGTGTTCCTCGACACCATTGTGATCTGCACGATCACCGGCCTCGTGATCCTCTTGTCCGGGACCTGGACAGGGGACAGTGATGGAACCGCTCTTGCCATGAGTGCCTTCGGTACTTTCCTGCCTGGCGGCGTTGGGAATTTCTACATCATGTTTTCCACTCTGCTATTCGGTTACAGCTGCCTCATTACTTCCAACTATCTCTGCGAGGTGTCGGCTTCCTTCATGTGGGGGGAGAAGAGCATTCTGCCCATCCGACTCGTTTGGATCGCCTTCATCATCGTGGGTGCTTTGGGCGGACTGGAATTCGTCTGGGATCTCGCGGATACGGCGAACGGGCTGATGGCAGTTCCCAATCTGGTCGCACTGCTTCTACTTTCCCCGATGCTGGTTAAGATCGTGAAGGGATCCGGTGAAAAGAAGGGGCAAAAGAAGGAGAGACTGTGAACACGCCGATCGTCGATTTTCTGAATGCGTACGCAGCTTCCGGAATCTCGCGGCTGCATATGCCAGGACATAAGGGGCATCCTTTCCTGGGGCCAGAGCCGCTGGATATCACGGAAATTGCCGGGGCGGACGAATTGTACGCACCGGAAGGCATCATCGCGGAAAGCGAGCGCAATGCAACGGCTCTTTTTGGAACGGCTGCGACGCTGTATTCGACGGAAGGGAGCAGCCATGGGATCCGCTCCATGCTGATTCTGGCAAAACAGCGCTATGACCGGGAGAACCGGAACAGGATCCTCGCGGCGAGGAACGTACACAAGGCGTTTATCTATGCGCTGGCAATCCTTGGCTGCGAAGCAGAGTGGATTTATCCGTCCGCGTCTGCAGAGAACTCCATAGCGGCCTGTCAGCCAACCCCGGAGCGCCTGCGTGAGGCGCTTATGCACTGCAAAATAGCCGGACGAATGCCGTTTGCGGTTTATGTAACCAGCCCCGATTATCTGGGGCAGGTTGCGGATATCGCAGGGCTTTCGGCAGTGGCGGGGGAATACAACCTTCCGCTTCTGGTGGACGGAGCCCACGGAGCATATCTGCGCTTTCTGCCGGAAAGCCGGCATCCCATGGATTTAGGAGCGGCCATGTGCTGTGATTCCGCTCACAAGACGCTGCCCGTCCTGACAGGAGGAGCGTATCTCCATCTTTCCCGGGAAACGGCGGACCGTTCGGCGGCGAAGACTGCCATGGAAATGACGGGTACGACCTCGCCGTCTTACCTGATTATGGCGTCCCTCGATCTTTGCAACCGAATGCTTGCGGAGACTTTTCCCCGGCAGCTTGCGGTACTTGTCCACCGGCTTGACACCTTGCGGGAAGAACTCCGGGCGGAGGGGATCCCGATTCTTTCCGCGGAACCCATGAAGATCGTGGTGAATAGCGCGGAAATGGGGTATACCGGAAAAGAATTAGGGGATATTCTGCGTGTGCACAGGGTTGAGCCTGAATTCTGTGATGCGGATTACCTCGTCTGCATGCTCACCCCGGAAACGGAGCAGGAGGACCTGGAACGGCTGGGGCGCGCCTTACTGGAGGCGCGCCAAATGAGGCGCGCAAGGAGGGAAACAACACCCTTGCGACTTGCTCCGCTTGAACGATTCATGGGGATCCGGGAAGCAGTTTTCTCCAGACACGAGGAGGTGCCGTTAGATGCAGCCGAAGGTCGGATCTGCGGTGCGCCAACTGTTTCGTGCCCGCCTGCGGTACCAATGGCGGTCAGCGGGGAGCGCCTGACTCGAGAGGCTATTCTGCGCATGAAAGCATATGAAAAGCGGAGCATCTCCGTCGTTGCAATGTCGGAACGGGAAAGACGGATCTGAAACGCGGAACCGCGGCTGGATTTCCACCGCCTTGACAGATGCGGCTACTCGGGTTAGAATAGTTACTGGATACAAAGGCATTTTGAGCATGCGGCAGTTTTGCCGCTGAAGGGAGGAAAGGCCTTCCGGGCCTGACGCGGATATGACAATTCAGGTGAAGAGGGGAATCCTTACGCTTCTCACGCTGCTTCTTTGTGCTGCCCTGGCATCCGCGTGGGCCGCAGAGGACGCGATCCGCGTCTCTTCCCGCAGCGATCCGCAATCCGTGATTTCCGAACGCGAAGTGGATATTACTATCAAGGTATATAACACAGGCGCGGAGGATGTGACGGGAGAAATCACAATTTTCAACTCGGAAGGGAACTCTGTTGAGCAGTATCCGGGATTGAAGGCAGGTCAGACGGTCACGTATGAAGGAAAATGGAACGTGACAGCGGAACAGATCAGCCAGGGGAAGATCCTTTTCTATATTCGCTATCCGGCATCGGAACCCGGAGCCGAGGCGCCCGTCAGACAGATCCCGATTACCATTCAGAAGGAAGAGGCAGTACCGCAACTGACGGCGACTTATACGATATCGCCTGCTACCGCAAGGCCGGGACAGCAGGTGACTGCATCATACACCCTTTCCAATACCGGCAATATCGAACTGCGGGGTATCGAAATCTCAAATCCCGGATTCAGCGCGAAAACACTGACAGCGGCAGCACTTTCCGTTGGGGAACGCGTGCAGTTGACCGATACGGTTATGATGGGGGAGCAGGAACTGATCAGCGACCCTGTTATCACCTATACGTCGGCAGGCAGTACGAAAAAGCAAACGCAGAGCGATCTGGGACGGAGAACCGTAACAGTATCTCAGAACGGACTCATCGCTTCTCTGTCTTCTGATAATGCAGAGAACGTTTATCCTGGCGCAGCGGTAACTCTTGATCTCAGCCTGCGGAACACGGGCGACGAAGCGATCAGCGAGATCGTTGCGCGGCTCCCGGACGGAAGCTCTGTATCCGATCTCCACGAACTTCGGGCTGGAGGTTCCTTTGAAACGAGCGCGCCCTATGTGCCCTCGGCGGGAGGAGCCGTCAGCGCAACGGTCAGCGGAACGCTGCCCGATGGCGAAGAAGTGACGGTGGTAACGAATGAGGTCCCGATTACCATGCAGGACGCTTCCACAGCGCTGCTGCTCCGGGTCCGCGCCAAGGCGGAAACGGATACGATTTACGCAGAGCCTGGCACGGTTCGTTTTGCTGTGGAAGTGGAAAACGTCGGTGACGTCGACGCAGCGAATCTGACCATTACGGAAGCCGGTACGAAGGTCGCGGTGATACCCTCTCTCCAGTCCGGAGAAAAGAAAACGGCTGTCCTTGACCTTTCGCTCAGCATGGCTGGCACGGTTCGCTTTGCGGTCAGCGGGAAAGACGCAATTGGAAACGAGCGGACGTACGAGTCTGGGGATATCGTCATTGCTTATGTGGTCCCGACTCCGACGCCCACAGCTGCCCCAACTCCGACCCCGGTGCCACCGACACCGACTCCTGTGCCAACCCCGACGCCCGAGCCGACCCTGACCGAGCGGCTGACCGAAGCGATCGAAGAAGTGGATCCCATTATCTTGATCGCAGCAGGTGCGGCGATTGGTGTGCTCATCCTGTTCTTCGCCGGCCGTGCGATCCTCCGCTCTTCCCGGCGTAGGAAGAAGCTCCGCGAGGCAGTGGACACCCTGGATACTACTTCCGATGCGCGCAATTCCTTTGGAACCGCAGCCCGGGGGCACAGGACGAAAGAACGTCCGGAAGAAAAGAACGACTCCCTCGTATCGACGACCGAACTGACGGAAGAGGATATGAAGGCAAATCCGGTCCGGGAGGAAGGCAAACGCCGCCGTAGCGAAAAAACTGCGCCGGTTCCGGAAGGCAAAACCCTTCGGGTCTCTGCCTCTGAAAACCATCTGGCTGGCAGTGAGAGACCGGAGCCGGGGAATTCACCTACCAGGGTATACAGCCCTGTGCACCCGCGAGAAGAAGCGGAAGAGGCGTTGGAACCGACGCGCAGGATGGAACCCGTGACCGAGCGGCATCCGACCGAACCGCCGACCGGCGATACCGTGCGCCTCAGCCGGATGAGTGACAACGAGCACTCGGAGCAAGACAGAGAAGAAGCCGGGCAGTCGGGCAAGCGCCGAGGCCTTTTCGGTCGGCGCAAAGAGGATGTCATCGAAGATGGAACGGATGAAGACGCAGATCTCTACGATTGATCCAGATGACAGGCATGCTTCCTGCTGCCGGGAAAACTGAGAACGAAGAACAAAGAAACAGCGGCCGCCGGAAGAAACCCCGGCGGCTGTTTTAGAAGCTTTGAAGGAAAGAAGAAAGATGTTTGACGGATTTAGGGAAGACGCGTTTTCCTTTCTTAAGGAGCTGCGGGAAAACAATAACGAGGCGTTCTACCGAGAAAACAAAGAACGGTACCAGCGCGTGCTCAGGGAACCGCTGAAGGCGCTTTGCGAAGAAGCTGCGCCGACGGCAGCTTGGGTGGATGAAAAGCTGGATACACGCCCTGGAAGCGCGATGTCGCGCTTGAGGCGGGATACCCGCTTTACGAACGATAAGACACCTTTCCGGGATCACGTCTGGATCGGCTGGCGCTATCCAGGCGAGAGGCGGAGCGAAGGCTTCCATATGTATTGGGGCTTTGGGATTGACTGGTATTCCTGGGGATGCGGGAGCTACGGAACAGATAAACCGCTGATGGATGCGCTGCGCGCAGAGATCATCAAAAACCCGGAACGCGTGCGGAATGCGCTGTCGCCCCTGCTGGCAGCCGGATACTGCATGTCGGGAGAGCCTTATGTTCGCTTTACGGTTCCGGACAGTGTGCCTGGGGATCTTTCTGAGCTTTGGAGGATGCGGTTCTTCGGGTTGGAGTCGGATGCGCCGCCGGAGGCGAGAAGTGAGCTCTACAGCCATGCGGCAGCAGAGCGCCTGACAGCTGAGCTGCGGCGGATGGCGCCGCTTCTGAGGCTCATGCGGGACCTTCGCCATAATCCGGTACAGCTGACTTTGCCTGAAAAAAAAGAGAACCGCCCGCGCGCGGTTCGCGCCAGGCGGGCGGAAGAATTCGAGTTTTAAAACGATCTTTCTGGAAGACTCACTTCAGGAACCACGGAGGCACGATCCGGGTGCTGCGCATGAGAAGGAGCAGAAGGAGAACCAGAGGCCAGGCTGCGTACAGGATGAAGGAAAGAGCCCGTCCGCATTTCGACGGGCGGCCGTCATAAAGGAAAATGGGAACACAGGACAGGGGTGCAGCCAGAGCCGGACGGAGAAAGGCAGGATCGGCTCCGCTGCAAAGCAGGACGATCGCATACCCGAGTGATACAGCGAAGGCGGATAACGCCTGCCGTTTTGCGGTGGCGGCGTTCTGAAAAGACAGACAGAGAAACGGGCCCAGGAACCCGTAAGAAACATTCAGAATAAGAGCCAGCAGACCCGACGCGAGCCAGGAAAGAACCCGGAGAGGCATGTGCTCTTTCAGGGATTCGTCTGCGGTGAGCGCCAGCAGGGAAAGAACGAGAGAAAAGGCAGCGTTCTGTTCGCTTAGCTCAAAAGGACGCCCGAAGAGGAGCAGATCGAAGGGGATTTCGGCCGCGAGTGCGAGAAGGAGCAGATGCAGCGCATATTTCTTCCGGTCTTTGGCCTGCATGAATCCCTGCACAAGCAGAAAACAGAAAAGCGGAAAGGCAAAGAACCCGGCAGCTCTGAACCATTGCTGGCGGGGGAACAGCGCAAGCCCGGTGCTGTCCAGAAACAGGAAAGCGAGTGCCAGGGCAGCGAGTGCGAAAGAAGACAGGCGGGTTCCCTCCTTTGCCGTAGATTTGCCATGCATGATAGCGCACGGAACTTCCGTTGTCAACGAACGGGTCAATCCGGCCCGGATACGTTTTGAACACAAGACACTCATCAGGAGGTGCGAGAAGATGTCGTCCATTTTCCCCAAAAAGAAACTTGGTTTCGGACTCATGCGGCTCCCCCAGAAAGACGGACGGATCGACATTCAGGAAACCGCCGCGATGGCGGACGAGTTTTTGAAAAGAGGATACACGTATTTCGATACCGCATACGTGTACGCGGGATCCGAAGAGGCCTTCCGCGAAGCGGTCGTGAAAAGGGTCCCCCGGGAATCTTTCACGGTGGCGGACAAGATGGCCGGATGGGTGCTTTCCGGAAAGCTTTCGGCGGAACAGATGTTTGAAGAATCCCTTACGCGCTGCGGCGTCAGCTATTTTGACTATTACCTGCTGCACAGCCTGACGCCTGCGCGTATGCGGGATTACGAAAAGCACCACTGCTGGGAGTTCCTGCGGGACCGAAAGGCGGACGGAACGGCAAAGCACATCGGTTTTTCCTTCCACGGGGATCCGCCCCTGCTACGCAGGATCCTCTCGGAGCATCCGGAAGTGGAATTTGTCCAGCTGCAGATCAATTACGCGGACTGGGAAAGCACTGCAATCTGGTCCGGCGTGTGCTATGACATCTGCAGGGAATTCGGGAAGGAAATTGTCGTAATGGAGCCCGTCAAGGGCGGAACCCTGGCAAACCTGCCCGAGGCTGCCGCACAGGTGCTTGCCAGCGCTAGGCCGGGCGCGTCCCCTGCGTCCTTCGCTCTGCGCTTCGTCGCCGGCCTCCCCGGCGTAGGCATGGTGCTCTCCGGCATGTCCGCCGGCGCGCAGATGGCGGACAATCTTTCGACGTTCGACGATCTGACGCCGCTCTCCGAAGAGGAGAATGCGGCGATCCTGCGAGCGAAGGAAATCCTGCTGTCTGCGGATACCATCGCCTGTACTGCCTGCCGCTACTGCACAAAGGGCTGCCCCCGGCATATCGATATCCCGGAGATCTTCAAGGCGGACAACATGCTGCGGACCTTTGGTGAGCACGGCCGGCCGCACTTCTTCTATGATAATGTGCGTGGCATGGGAAGCGGCCGCGCCGGGGACTGCATTGCCTGCGGACGTTGCGAGGACGTTTGCCCGCAGCATCTCCCGATTATTTCTCTGCTGCGCGAAGCGTCCGCGCGGCTGGATAAATAAACCTGAAAGATAAGGAGAATTCCATGGAGGCAATCTATCGGGAGACTTTTCCGGTCCGCGCCGCGGAATGTGATTTTACGGGGAATATGCGGCTGTCCGCGCTCTTTATCGCCATGCAGGAAGGCGCGGAAAAGAGCGCGGAGACGCTGGGGGCCGGGCGGTTCAGCCTTCTATCCAGGAACCTGTTCTTCGCCCTGTCCCGCATCCATACAGAGATGGAACGGCCGCCGCGGCTGGGGGAGACCGTCGTCCATGAAACGTGGCCGGGCGTTTCGAACCACTTCTTCTATCCCAGGTTTCACCGCTTTTTCCTGGAAGACGGAACGAAGCTCGTCTCCGCGGCCGCGCTCTGGGTGACGATGGACATGAATGAAAGGAAGATCGTAACGCCGTCTTCCGCCGGTTTTACGTTCCCGGACACTTCTTTGATTGAACCTCCATGTAGGCTTCCGGGAAAACCGAAGGAACCCGGTGTGGCCGCAGAATCTTTCGAAACCAGAACGCAGTATGAGGATCTCGACATCAACGGGCATGTGAACAATGCGCGCTACATCAGCTGGCTTGCAAACGCGCTGGGAGAGGAAGCGTTTTCCGGCCGGCATATCAGGTCTCTTGTCGCTGGATACGAAAAGGAAATCCGTGGCGGGCACAGGGTCACCCATCACCTTGAGCGGAAGGAAGACGCCTTTTTTTACAGGGTGACGGATGAGACGGGGGCGAAGTGTTTTTCGGCCTCCGGAGAGTTTGCTTCCCGGTCTGCGGGAAGCAGGGAGGAATGACCCCATGCGCAGAAGCGGTATTCTCCTGCATATCACGTCTTTGCCGGGACCGGGAGGTATCGGCTCTCTTGGGCCGGAGGCGCGCACCTTCGTGGACGCGCTTTCGGCCTCTGGCGTGTCTCTGTGGCAGGTGCTTCCCTGCGGGCCGACGGGCTACGGCGAATCCCCGTATCAGTCGCCTTCCGTTTTCGCCGGCAATCCGCTGATGATTTCCGAGGAGCAGCTGATCCAGGACGGAATCCTGTCCTATGCGGTTCCGGCGGAAGCGTACCCGGAATCCCGGATCGATTTTCCGCGCGTACAGAGAGAAAAGGAAGAAATGCTCCGCAGGGCGTTTTCAGATAGCGGGAAACGCCTCTCTGCTGAGGTAGAACGTTTTGCGGAGCGAGAGCCATGGCTTTCTGACTATGCCCTCTTTATGGCACTCAAAGAGCATTTCGGCGGTGTGAAGTGGAGCGAGTGGCCCGACGGGGACCTTCGCTTCCGCAGACGTGCAGCACTGCGCCGGGCGCGGGAAGAGATGCGCGAGGAAATCGCCTATCACAGCTTTGTCCAGTATTTATTCTACCGGCAGTGGGATGGCCTGCGCGAATACTGCCACAAA
Source organism: Clostridiales bacterium (assembly GCA_024684665.1). The sequence goes on from JAIKWN010000137.1 coordinate 18,376, forward strand.
CAGGGTGTCCTCCTCTTCGGCGATATGCCCATTTATGTGGCGGAGGATTCCGCCGATACCTGGTCGGATCATCGCGTCTTTCAGATGGACCGGGAGCGTGTTCCGAAAAGAGTTGCGGGGGTCCCGCCGGATTTCTTTTCCGAGGACGGTCAGCTTTGGGGCAATCCGCTGTACCGGTGGCAGTATCTTCGCTGGTTCCGGGGATATGACTGGTGGGTTGCCCGGATGCGGGGCATGAGCCGCCTGTACGATCTCGTTCGTGTGGATCATTTCATCGGTTTTGCAAACTACTGGTCCGTACCTTACGGGGCGCCGAACGCACGGGGCGGAAAATGGGTGAAAGGTCCTGGATATTCCCTTTTCCAG
>JAIKWN010000153.1 GCA_024684665.1 Clostridiales bacterium
GGGTCTTGCTGCGCCTGAAGTCGGTATAGGGCAGGCTGCCGAAGTTGATCACGTCCGAATGGCAGAACATCGCACCGAGCTTCATCAGATCCCGCTTCTCAAAGATGTGCCGGTACAGGCACTCCCTGCACTCAAAGTGGAATCTGTCCTTCGGGTCCTCGTCCAGATGCCAGGTATAGCGCCAACCCGCGCCGGAGCCATGCCGGAAGCCAAAGGGCAGGATCTTTTTCATCATCGGTAAAAAGACAGGCAGCCGCGCCAGTTTTTGATAGGTCTTGGGCGTCAAAGCGCCCCACATGGCCTCCGATACGATTTGGAAAGCCTCCGGTTCGGGTTTCCCGTGCTGCTGCAGGACCTCATACAGCGCGATCGTCGTCAGGATCTGCGCGATGTGCTTGTAATTTCCCGCGTCGCACCATTGCTTTTCTTCTTCCAGCAGGACCCGCATCCTGGCGTACACGTCTTTTTGGAGCTCGGGCGCCAGCGTCGGGAACAGCGCTTTGTATCGGCTGATCTTTACCAGCTTTTCGGGCGTGTATTTCTTCATTCCTGTTCTTTCCTTTCGCATTCCGTATACAGCATGGCGATCCGGGCGGCCATTTCTTTTTGGAAAACGACATGCCAGCCGTTGGTCCCCAGAAACTGCAGATACTCCTTCGCGGACCATTGGTGCTCGAATTTGACGCCCGCCAGGCGCAGGACGCCGGACCAGATGCGGCTACCGAGGGTGCCCTTGTGCTCCACGAAATTCGGGGCGATCAAAACGCCGCCGGGACGGAGCACGCGGTCAATCTCCCGCAGCACCCGCTCCGGGTCCGGGACGATGTGCAGGGCGTTGGCGATCAGCACCGCATCGAAGGAATCGTCCTCATACGGCAGCTTCATGGCGTCAGCCACCTCAAAGGTGAGGTTTGCGGGACATTCGCCCTTCTTTGCCTCCGCGATCATGCCATCGGAGTAATCCGTGGCGATCATGCGTTTGGCAGCGGGAGCCACGTGCTTTGCCAGCAGCCCCGGACCCGTGGCGATCTCCAGCACCTCCTTGTCCCGGATCATTTCCGGGATGCGGTCGTACATGAAATCATAGATCCGCTGGTCCGCTCTCATCGCGCGCTTGTAGATCGGCGCGTACAGGTCCCAGGTCCTTTTCTTCATCCGCTCACCTTCCCTGACGCAACCAGCAGTCCGCGTCGGTGCTGGGTTTTCTCCGTGCTGTTCGGCTTCGTTTTCGCCGTTGTGATGCGGCTGATCGGAAACTACGGGCTGACCAACGCGCGTGCCACCGGCTGGATCAGCATCGGCAATCTGTGGATGATGGGCGGTCTGCTGAGCGCGTCAAGGAAGGTGAGCAAATGAAATACATCGGTATGCCCATGGGAATGTGGCTACTTTTCCACCGCTCGTTTTGGGAGGAGATGGTCGGTGTTCTCGGATTCAGCGAGTCAGCCGCGACGGAGACCGAAGAGAAAGCCTTTCCGAAATACAAAGAGATCATCGCCGGGCTGCCGGAGTTTGAGAAGACCGACCGCTTTAAAATGAATATAGTCAACTGCGCCATGCTGGCATCTTTCTACCTGAACATGGAGCATAAGCCGACCTTGGAGCAAATGACGGAGTACTACGCAAAGGCCATGATGATTGGCCCCATGCGGGCCTTCTGCCGGATGGCAGGGAAAAAGAAGTTCAGCAAAAAGGACGTTGACGGCATGAAAGCAACGGCGATGCTGAATGCGGCAGACCGGAACCCCTATTCCTGGAATATGGAATACCTGCCTTATCCGGATGGCAGCGGCTACGAAGCTCGCTTTTCCAGGTGCGGGATCTGCACACTGATGAAGGAGCTGGGCATTACGGAAATCGTCCCGGCCATGTGCGCGCTGGACTACACTATGAGCGAGGCGGGTGGAGCCTGCGAGTTCGTGCGGCAATACACGCTGGCCTCCGGCGGTCCGTACTGCGACTGCGGATATAAGAAACTGAGGAGATAACATTCATGGTCAAAACGACACTTCATATCGAAGGCATGATGTGCGGGATGTGCGAAGCGCATGTCTGCGACGCAATTCGAAAAGCCGTTCCCTCTGCGAAGAAGGTCACCGCTTCAAGAAGTAAAAAGGAAGCCTTCTTCCTGACAGAGGAGGCTGTGGATACCGATCGCTTGAAGGCGGCCATCGACGCGACAGGGTACATCTGTCTGGGCGTCGAATCGGCGCCCTATGAAAAGAAGGGCTTGTTCGGGCGGAGATGAGAACGGTTATGATGAAATATCACATTGAGAAAAACACGGTACAGGAGACGCTGGTCATTCCGCTTTTCGGGCGGCTGGTTTGTTCCGAACGCTTCCCGGAACTATTCTCCGACAGGTCAGCAAAGCGCATCTGTGATTCGCTGGATTATGACTTCGCTGAAAAACGGAAAAAGATGGAGTCCCCGGCGGGCCTTTTCGGCGCACTGGAGGTGACACAGCGGCAGTACGACCTGCGCTGCGAGGTCGAGGCTTATCTGAAGGAGCGCCCGGAGGCCGCCGTGGTCAATCTCGGCTGTGGGTTGGATGACACCTTTTCCAAGGTGGACAACGGCCGCTGTCGGGGATACAACCTGGATTTTGCGGACGTGATCCGAGTGCGGAGCGACCTGCTGCCCGCCGGAGAAAGAGAAACAAATCTTGCCTGTGATCTCAACGACTTCACATGGATGGACGCAATCGATGGATCAAACGGCGCGGTATTCTTCGCGGCCGGTGTGTTCTATTATTTCAAAACCGAGGACGTCAGGCGTTTGTTCTCCGCCATGGCCGAGCGTTTCCCCGGCTCGGTGCTGACCTTTGACTCATGCAACGAACGAGGCGCGAAGCTGATGCGGAAGACCTGGCTCAAAGAGGCAGGGATCACCGATGTGGGCGCCTTCTTCTCTCTTGAAAATGAGAAAGAGTTGGAGCCTTGGAGCGATCATTTCGCCGCTGTGACTGCAAAGAGCTACATGCGGGGCTACAGGGACATCTACAAAGACGTCCGGCTGTTCCACAAGCTGATGATCCGTTTCTGCGACAGTCTGGTGAAGATGAAGATCGTGAAGATCGTTTTCGGAGGATAAGCGAATGACCCGGAAAGAACAGATCAAAAGCGCATATAAGCTGACGGGCGGTCATGCCAGCTTCTATGACGGGATGATGACATATTCCACGCTTCCCGGAAAGGCGATCTGCCGGATTGTCTGGAACATGGACGGAGACAAGAACCTCCGTTACCTGGAAAAAGCTCTGTCGGGGATTCCGGAAGATTTCTCCGGGAAGCTGCTGGATGTGCCGGTCGGAACGGGCGTGCTGACAATGCCGGTCTACAAAGAGCTGCCGGAGGCAGACATCACCTGTCTCGATTATTCGGCAGATATGATGGGTGCCGCGAAAAAACGGGCTGAAGCTGCCGGGATCAAAAACGTCTCCTTCCGGCAGGGTGACGTCGGCGCGTTGCCGTTTGAAGATGAGAGCTTCGATATCGTCCTATCCCTGAACGGCTTCCACGCTTTTCCGGACAAGGAAGCAGCCTGGTGCGAGACATACCGCGTGCTGAAAAAAGGCGGGACCTTCTGCGGCTGCTTTTACATTCAGGGCGGATGCAAACGGACCGACTGGTTCATCAAAAAGCTGTACGTCCCGAAGGGTTTCTTTACCCCGCCTTTTGAGACGAAGAACAGCCTGAAG
>JAIKWN010000026.1 GCA_024684665.1 Clostridiales bacterium
TATGTAGTATATACAGAGAAGTTTTAGACTTCACATGGTATATGCTACAGAAGAGAAGAGAAGCAGAGAGACAGAAGTACAGAAGAATACAGAGAGGCAGAGCGGCTATGTCCGTTCTGCTTCTCTCTTCATACTTACTCCTGCCCGCGCCCTCCCGGCGGCGCCGTTCCCCTGCCCCTCTTCCGGCCGGAAATATGTCCATCCCCTCGCCGTTTTTGTTCCTGTTTTGCGGGATTCTATGGTATACTGTCCTATTTGGTATTCCTGATTCTGCATATCGCTGCCGCGCTGAGAGGAGACACCGTCATGGCCAACGGAACGACCGCCGACATCGGCTTTGAGAAACAAATCTGGGACGCCGCCTGCGTCCTGCGGGGGAATATGGACGCCTCCGAATACAAGAACATCGTGCTCGGCCTGATCTTCCTGAAGTACATCTCGGACCGCTTTGAGGAGCGCTATCAGGAGCTTCTCGCGGACGGCGACGGATTTGAGGAGGACGTGGACGAGTACATCGCGCAGGGCATCTTCTTCGTTCCGCAGGACGCGCGCTGGTCGGTGATCGCCGCGAACGCGCACAAGCCGCAGATCGGCCAGATCATCGACGACGCGATGCGCAGCATCGAGCGGGAGAACGGGCGCCTGAAGGACATCCTGCCGAAGAACTTTGCCCGTCCGGAGCTGGACAAGAGCCGCCTGGGCGACGTGGTCGATCTCTTCACGAACATCCGGATGATCGAGCACGGGAACGAGAAGGACATCCTGGGCCGCACGTACGAGTACTGCCTCGCGCAGTTTGCCGCGCAGGAGGGCAAGAACGCCGGGGAATTCTACACGCCGTCCTGCGTGGTCCGGACGCTGGTGGAAATCCTCCAGCCCTTCAACGGGCGCGTATACGATCCCTGCTGCGGCTCCGGCGGCATGTTCGTGCAGTCCGCGCGCTTCGTGCAGAGTCACAGCGGGAACATCAACAGCATCCCGGTTTTCGGCCGGGAAGCGAACGCGACGACGCGGAAGATGGCGCTGATGAACCTCGCGATCCGGGGCATCGAGGCCAGCCTGGGTCCGCACCAGGCGGACACCTTCCTGAACGACCTGCATCCGACGATGAGAGCGGAAATCTCACGAGGCAAACGGATACAAACACATTTTTGTGAACACACCCTGAAACCCCTTGAAATCAGGCGCTTTGCGGCAGCCGCCTGATTTTTCAATGCCGGTAACGATTGAGGGTTCAAAGTCAAAAAGCTGTCCTGAGGCTGACGGCATGGAGGGGTGTTCACCTTTTAACGATTATATCGTTAAAAAGTACAATCGTTAAAGGGGTTTCAAATGATGATCAGGGGTGAAGGGCAGATTCCCTGTACTGATTTTTTGCGTATTTACAGTTTTATGCTTGTCTTCTTCGAAAAATGGAATATAATATGGTTAGAAGCGGCTAACTGTATTCTCCCGGTGTCGGGAACCCATGATGCGAGGTGTTGTTGTGAAAGGCTATCGCTCTGTACAGGAGACGGCAAAGCGCTGGGGGATCTCTTTGCGCCGGGTGAATCAGTACGCATTGGAGGGAAGAATTCCAGGCGCGGAGCGACTGGGCAGATCCTGGGCGATTCCGGAAGACGCGGTCAAACCGGAAAAGCACAGATCCGGGCCCAAGCCGAAAGAAACGTCTGAGAGAAGCGGCAGGAAGAAATAATCAGACAAGCACTTGCCGCGCTTTATTTTTTACGGATGGATTAGCCATCACTAACAAGCGAGGTGACACGAATGACGTTCAAGTATGAGCTGCTGAAAAAGCTGGTTATGGCGGCGGGTCTCAAAAAACGATGGCTGAGCGCCACTACGGAAGAACTCCTGGAAAACCGGAGGAAGCAGAACGCGAAGAACCGCATTCCGGCTTTAAAGGACGATGCTTTTGAATTCAGCCGGATCGATGTCATGGGTTTTCCTGTGCTGAAGCTGATTCACAGGGAGCATACGGACAGGGCGAATCTGTTCCTGATCGGCGGCGGCATGATCAGCGCGCCGAGGCCTGCGTCCATCAAAAAGGCGCTGCGGTTTGCTAAGGAAACAGGGCTGGATCTGTTCATCCCCTATTATCCACTGTGCACGGATTATCCGCTGACCAAGGCCTATGAGATGATCCATGAGACCTACAAAGGGATGCTCAGGGATTACGCCCCGGAGCGCATCTCCGTCCTGGGCACATCGTCAGGCGGGAATCTGGCCCTGGGCATGGCGGCCTACATCAATGACGGACACCGGGATACCCCGATGCCGGGCCATATCATGGCCATCTCCCCGGGAACCTGTGTGGACACCGAGGAAGAATGGCAGCGGATGGTTGAACTGGATAAAAAGGACGTCGCCATTCCGGCCCAATACATGAAGATGGCTGTGGAAATCATGTGCCACGGGGACGACAGTGTGCCGGATTACATGATCTGGCTGCAGAAAGGCGATTTCACGGGCTGTCCCCGGGTGACCTTCATCTACGGTTCTGACGAGACGCTGTACGCCTGCGCGCCGTCCTTTGAGAAGGCCATGAAGAAATACGGCGTGGATTATCGGATGATCGTCGGCGAAGGGATGTTCCACTGCTATCCCGTCTTCCCGATCGTGAAAGAGGCCAAAGAGGGATGGGATCTGATGGTGCGGCTGATGAAGGAGGAGACATCGAATGAATAAGGAACTGGACTGGCCCAGAATCG
>JAIKWN010000179.1 GCA_024684665.1 Clostridiales bacterium
GATTCGCAGCTGAGAGACGGCCAACAAAATGCGCCTCCGTTTCTTTTGAACGGAGGAGAGTTTTGACGCCGCTTGAAGGCTGCGATTTTGCACGGCCGGGCGCGTTCTGCGCTCCTTTGCGGCGGATTTGTCTGCCGGTAACGTGTTTTGCGCTCCTTCGCGGCGGGAAGGAGTGTTTTTTATGACGAGACTACTTCTGGAAGCGCATGGGATCCAGAAATCCTTTGGCGGGCAGTCTGTCCTGGATGTGGAAGAGATCCATGTGTATGAGGATGAACGCATCGCCCTGATCGGCGAAAACGGCGCCGGAAAATCTACGCTTCTGTCCATCCTCGCGGGTGAGCAGAAACCGGATTCCGGCATGATCAGGAGATATGGTTCTCTTGCTGTGATTCATCAGTCCGGCAATGCGCGGCTGACGGGAAATGCCCATATAGTCTCCGAATTTCGTGCACCGGAACAGCGGACAGGGCTTTCCGGCGGTGAAAACACGCGTCGGAGGATTGCAGGCGCGCTGTCGGAGGACGCTATGTTTCTGATGGCGGACGAGCCGACAACCGATCTGGATACGGACGGGATTGAAAAGCTGAAGCGGTTCCTGCTGTCCTGGCATGGCGCGCTGCTGCTTGTTTCCCACGACCGCGCCCTGCTGAACGCACTGTGCACCCGCGTCTGGCATCTGGAGGATGGGAAGATCAGCGACTTTCCCGGGACGTACGATGGGTATCAGGCAGAACTGAAAAGGCGCAGAAATTTCCAGCAGTCCCAATATGACCAGTACAGGGCGGAACGTGCCCGCCTCAAAGCCCTTGCCCGTCAGAAAGCTGAATGGGCGGCTTCCGTCCGGAAAGCGCCGAAGCGGATGGGCAACAGCGAGGCACGGCTGCACACCCGGGAATACACCGAAGCCGTCCTGCGCCAGAGCGCGGACAAGAAGATCATTGAGCGACGCATGGACCGCCTGGAAAAGAAAGAGCGCCCGCGGGACCTTCCCGAAATCCGCATGACCCTCGGCGTTTCCCGCCCCATTGAGGCAAAGACGGCTACTTTCGTCAGATGCGATCTCCTGCAGGCGGGGAATAAGGTGCTGCTTTCTGGCGCAGCATTTACGCTGCCCACAGGAAGCCGGACCGCGCTCCTGGGCGAAAATGGAAGCGGGAAAACCACGATGCTGCGTGCGTTGCGGGGTGAGCCGTCTCCTGGAACGCGGTTCGAGGGCGATATCCGGATCAATCCCGGTGCGCGCATGGGTGTATTCGATCAGGATCACGAAAAAACGCTGAATCCGGACAGAACGGTGCTTGAGAATGCGATGGTACAGACCATTCTGCCCGAATCCGAAGCTCGAACAGTTCTGGCGCATCTCGGCCTGCGGGGGAATCAAGTGTTCAAATCCGTTCGGGTGCTTTCCGGCGGAGAGCGGGCGAAAACCGCCCTTGCGAAGCTCCTGCTATCCGACGCCAATTTCCTTATTCTGGACGAACCAACGAATCACCTAGATCTGTTCGCGATGGAGGCACTCGAGGATTTGCTCTCTGGCTACGGTGGAACGCTTCTATTCGTCAGCCATGACCGCGCCTTCGTCTCCGCAGTGGCTACACGTATCCTCAGAATCGAGGAAGGTCGCATCGCTGCCTTTGAAGGATCTCTCACGGAAATGGAAGCGGAATCGGGACGGGACCGAAGCGCCGAATCCATACAGCTTCGGATTTCGTCGGTGGAAATGCGCATGGCGGCGCTTGCGGCAAGAATGTCCGCTCCGAAGAAGGGCGACTCGCCAGAGCGCCTGAACGCGGAATACGAGACCCTCGCTGCGGAGCTGCAAAAATGCAGGCAGGAAGCCAAGCATCTTTCTTCGTCACGCGCATAAAAGAACCCCTCTCCCGACAGATGCGCGAGGAGGGGTTTTCTACTATATTTAGAGTAATGCGGGATTTCTCAGCCCACAGCTTTCGCCCGCCTGCGCATCATCTGCCAGAGAAAGACGAGGCCGACGAGAGCGATACCGCCGAGATCCGTCGCGATGCCGGGGATGATCAGCATGAGACCGCCTGCCATAGTGATCACGCGCTCCAGCAGGTTCATCTCGGCAACGAGATAGCCGGAAAGCCCGGCGGCCACACCGAAGATGCCAATGGCCGCAGTGATGGAGAGCAGGATGACCTCACTCCAGACCGTGTCGATCAGCAGCAAGGAGGGACTGTAGGCAAAGACGAAGGGAATGATGAATGCTCCGATGGCGAGCCGCGTCGCCGTGACGCCTGTGGCCATGGGTTTCGCCTTTGCGATCGCCGCGCCCGCGTAAGCCGCGAGGGCTACCGGCGGCGTGATGTCCGCCACAATGCCGAAGTAGAAGACGAAGAAGTGCGCCGCGATCTTCGGGATGCCCATCTGGATGAGGATTGGCGCGCAGGTGCTCGCCATGATGCAGTAAGTCGCCGTCGTCGGGAGGCCCATGCCGAGGATGATGCAGCAGACCATGGTCAGCAGCAGCGCGAGCAGCGAGGAGGAGCCGGAGACCGCTACGACCGCGGCAATCATCTTGCTGGCGAGGCCGGTCAGGGTAATGCATCCGCAGATAATGCCGGCGACGCCACAGGCTACCGCCACCGTTACGCAGGATTTGCCGCCCGCCTCCAGGGATTCCAGGACGGACTTTCCGGTAAAGCCGCCGTACTTGCCGACGGCTGCGGCGGCGAGGTTCCCCTTGCGGTCCCCACGGAAATACGCCAGCACGTTGCCCACGATCCCGACGCCGATGGCGACTAGGATGGACACCGCGGCGGAGAACTGCATGGTGCGCGTATTGGAGCAGACGAGATAGATGAGCACGATGAGGGGCAGCAGCAGGTAGGTATCCTTGACCAGTTCGACGATCCGCGGCAGTTCTTCTTTTGGTATGCCGCGCAGACCGAGATGCCGCGCCTCCAGGTGCACTGCGATGAAGATGCCCATGAAGTACAGTACGGCGGGCAGGATGGCCTTTACGATGATGTTCGAATAGGGGACGCCGAGATAGTCTGCCATCAGGAAGGCTGCTGCGCCCATGATGGGGGGCATGATCTGTCCGCCTGTCGAGGCGGCTGCCTCTACCGCGCCGGCGAACTCCGGCCGATAGCCCGTCTTTTTCATCATGGGGATCGTCATGGAGCCCGTCGTCACCGTGTTGCCCACGGAGGAGCCGGAAACCATGCCGCACAGGGCTGAAGAGATGACGGCGACTTTCGCAGGGCCGCCGGAGTAGCGGCCGGTGATCGCGTTCGCCAGGTTGATGAAGAAGCCAGAGACGCCGCTTCGTTCCAAGAAAGCACCGAAGATGATGAACACCACGATGTACTTGGAACAGACGTTGACCGGCGTGGACATAATGCCGTTCTCGCCGTAGAAGATCTCCGAAATTACGCGGGGCAGCGGATTGTTGTAATTCGTCGTTGCGAAGGTATAGATTATAAAGAAGCCAGCCACGAAGAGGATCGGCAGGCCGACGCAGCGCCGGCAGAGCTCGATCAGAGCCAGGATGCCGATGATGCCGATCACAGTGTACTTGATGTCCTTCATGCGCACGGCCAGACGCATATTAAGGATAGTGTGGGCGTTCGCTGCATAATAGAAGAAAGCGCCCGCGCCCAGGATCATCAGCAGGATGTCATACCAGGGAATGTAGTTTTCCCGCACATGGCTCTTTCGGATGGGGTAGATGAGATATCCCATGACGAGGACGAGTCCCACAAAACTCATCATGCGGGCCTGTTCCAGCATGTTGGCGAACAGGGTCACATAAATGCAGAACAGGGAGAAACCCGCGAGGATCAGGGTAACGGCCATCTTTGGTTTCCCCGTCCAGATGCGCACGTTGCTTTCTCGGTCGAATTTCTTCATGACCGCGTCCACGTCCTGCTGGGCGGTATTCTCCTCCACCGGTGTCTGCTCCCGCAGTTTCTTCGGATCCAGTTCTGACATATCAATCCACATGCCGGTGCGGCACCGGCACAAATAGGAATGAAAACGGGACGCCGCAAAATTGCCCGTTTCCTGTTACAATATGCTTGAGAGAGGCACACTACAGAGCACGGTAGGAGAAGTTGCAAGCAACTTCTTCGCTGCCAAGGCAGTAT
>JAIKWN010000198.1 GCA_024684665.1 Clostridiales bacterium
TCCATATCAATACGCTTTGCTCCTGTCCACAAGGTTCTGCAGCGCCTCCCCGCGGATCAGCGCCGCGATGTTCTCGATGGCTCCGTCGAGATGTGGAAGGCTTCCTTCGATAAACCCGGCCCGGTGGGGCGACATCACAACATTTTCCATATTTTGGAAGTCGTTGTGGGTAGAAGGCCAGCTTTCGGATTCGCCGCGCTTGGGGGCGTTCCACCAGACATCTGCCGCAAAGCCGCCGATCTGCCCGGACTGAAGCGCGGCGTACAGCGCGTCTTCCTCGATAACCGCCGCCCGGGAAACATTTACCAGCAGGGTTCCCGGCTTCAGCGCGGCGAGGAATTCCCGGTCGATTCTGCCGCGGGTCTCCGGGGTAAGCGGGAGCGCACAGATGACAATATCCGCTTCTTCAGCCGCCTCAAGCGCTTCTGCCTGCCGAAAGACGCGGTCAACAACATCGTCCGCAGCGCGGTGATCGCTGGTCCCGTATACCCTTGCCCCGAAGGCTTTGAAGAGCCCTGCGATGCGGCCGCCGATGCTTCCCAGGCCGAGAATGCAGACCGTACTGCCGCGGAGCATGCAGGACTTCAGGCTCAGCGGCTGCTGATCCCGGTTCCAGCTTCCCCGGCGCATCTTGCGGTCGTGGTAGGACAGTTTCTTGGTCAGATCCAGTGTCAGCGCCAGAGCAAGCTCCGCCACGGCATCCGCGTTGGAATGGGTGTTGCAGACCGGGATCTCCGTGTTTTGTACTGCGGCAAAATTAAAGGTATCCATCCCCGTCCAGGGGACCTGAATCAGTTTCAGTTTTGGGGCGGCCTGCAGGAGCTTTTCCGTCACAAAGGGGCCGAGAAGCATGTCGGCTTCCCCTGCCAGGCTGCAGAGGGTATCCTCGTCAAAGGCCGGTGGGACCATCAGTTCATACTGTCCGGGAACCCGAAGGTCCAGCCCGTCCCGGATATACTGCAGATCTCCCGGAAGCATGCTTCGGGTCAGCAGGATTTTACACATGGTCATGGTGATAACCTCATTCTGAGTATTCTGTCGGAGTGGGATGCAGCCCCTGTCCGTTCTGTTCAGGCCTTCGGATCATAGGCCCGCAGAAGGCCTGCAGCACGCTCAAGCGTCGCCATGGGAACCGCGAAGGAGAAGCGCACATAGTCGTCCCATTCGGGCCCGAAGGCGATTCCCGGCGTCGAGGCGATCCCCGTCGCCTGCAGGAGATCGGCACAGAAGCTGTTGGAGTCCTTTCCCGTGGCGGAGATATCCGCGAAGCAGAAGAAGCCCGCATCCGGCCTGACCGCTTTCATATACGGGAGGGCATTGAGCTCCGCATGGAAGAAGTCGATCCGGCGCGCCAGCTCTTTCACATAGGGCGCGATGTGGTCCGGCTCATGGGTATAGATCGAGCAGGCGCCCTTCTGGATGAAGGTGCAGGTATTGGTGTTGATATGCTGCTGGAGCTTGTTGATCTTTACGATGGCGTCATGGGCGCCGATGGCGAAGCCGAGCCGCCAGCCGGTCATGGCGTGGGACTTGCTGAAGCCGTTGGTCACAATCAGGCGGTCACGGATCTCCGGATAGCTCGCAAGGCCGATCTGGGTCTGACCGGTGTAGACCAGCTTCTCATACACCTCATCGGAGATGATCCACGCGTCATTTTCCAGGGCGAGCGACACCAGCAGGTCGATTTCCTCTCTGGTAAAGACCTTGCCGGTGGGATTGTTCGGGTTGTTGAAGAGGATGCACTTTGTCTTCGGGTTCACCGCAGCGCGGAGCTTTTCCGGATCAAGCCGGAAGTCCCGGTCAAGGGCGACGTTCACGATCCTGGCCTGCGGCTCAGCCAGCTTGACCATGGCAGGATAGCTCACATAGTAGGGGGAAAAGAGTACCACTTCGTCTCCCGGCTCCAGCAGGGCGCAGAGGGCAAAGAACACGGCAGGCTTGATGCCCGGGGTCACGACGATATCCGCCGCCTTGTATTCGGCAGAGAAACGGGCATTCATGTCTTTGGCAATCAGTTCACGAAACTCCGGCAGGCCCTGTGTCGCGGAATAATGCGTAAAGCCGGCGTTCATTGCTTCCGCGGTTGCATCCAAAACATACTGCGGCGTCTTGAAGTCCGGTTCCCCGAGCCCCAGGGATATAATCTCCCGCCCATGTGCCCGCATATCCGCCGCGGCCTGAGCGAACTTATAGGTCAGCGATTCTCCGACTTCTTTGGCAAATATCATGATTCCGTCTCTCCTTTTGCAGTGTTCTCTGCTTCCTGCAGTTCCTTTTTCCGCATGTCATCAAATCTGCCCCAGGGGACCGCGCTGC
>JAIKWN010000245.1 GCA_024684665.1 Clostridiales bacterium
TTCTTCCGTGATGGTCCGGTCCCATTCCTCGCCGAGCATCTGGTTCTGCGTGGCGATGGAGTGCTCCAGCGCCGCCACGGTCCGTCCGAGCTCTATCACCTCGTCGATGCTCATGTCGTTCACGTGCTTCTGCGTCAGCCTGGCCAGCCGCTCCTCCACGTAGGGGTTCGGGATCCAGTTCCCCATGTTCTCGTCGTCCTGGTATCCCGCGTCCTTCTTGGCGTCTTCATAGGCCCTGTACAGTCCCTGCAGGTCTTCCAGTCCCGCCGGCGTGATCTGCCGCGCTTGCGTGTCGATGTCCTTCAGCACTTCCTCGATCTGTGCCTTGGTGTCCGGCGCCGTTTTGTTCTTCGCCCTGGCAAGCCTCTGCAGGCCCTTCAGCACCTTCCCGCGGATCTCGCTCTCCAGCCGCGCCCGGCTTCGGCGTTCCATCCGGTCCTCCCAGCGCTGCCGCTCTTCGGCCAGCTGCGCCGCGCTCCGCTCCTTCAGGTCGATTTCCAGGTCTGCCTTCTCGGCGAACGTCTGCAGCGTCCGGTTCATCTGCTCCCACATGCTGTCAAAGATCTCCTGCGGGTCTTCCCTGTACCGCTTCGCTTCGTCCTCAATGCTCTCGCTCAGCGGCTGCCAGGTGTTCCTGCCCTGCTCGCTGCGCTCGATCAGGTTGTTCAGCATGTCCGAAAGCGCTTCGTCCTGCGGGAACAGGTTCTCCCCGAAGGTCTCGCCCAGTTCCTGCACCAGGCTGTCCACCTTCTGGTCGGTGATATCGTTCGTCAGGTAAATGCCGGCCGCAAACGCCCGCTTCCGCAGGCTGTCCCAGTTGTCGCCGAAGTCGTGCCTGTCGTGCTCGCTCACATACAGCCGGCTTCCCCGTACCGTGTCCCGGATGTTCCGGAACACTTCTTCCGCTTCCTTGTACACCGCGCCGTTCTCGATCAGGATATCGAAAAGCTCCTGCCGGCTCTCCTCGCTGATCCTCCCGCTCCGGGCGATCTCGGCCAGCTTCTCGTCGATGGCTTTCCCGGTCTCGTTCCAGGCGCCCCTTCTGGTGCTGAACATGTCCTGCAGGGCAAGCCTGGCGTCGCGGGCGCTCTTGGTCGGCGCGTTCTTCACGGCCCGCTCCCGGCTGTTCTTCTTCTGCCGGCCCTTGCCCCGGTTCGCCTTCGCCTGCGCCTTCCGCCGCTGCAGCTCGTCGTTCATGATCTCCAGGGTCTCCTGCACGTCGGCCTTGTGCGCCTTCTGTGCCTCCGTCAGCCCGGTGGTCTTGTCCAGCCTCCGCAGGGCCCGCAGCTCCTCGTCGGCTCTCCGGATCCGCTCCCGCAGCGTCTGCGTGTTCACCTCGGCGGCCTTCGCCTTCTTCTGGCGGATCACCTCGTTGTTGTAGTCTTCCGCAGCAGTGGTCTCTGTCCCGGCAAAAGGCGCGGGGATCGTCCCGGCCTCGCCCTTAGGCTTTCCTCTCTCGGGCTTCCCTCGGGCTTCGTCCAGCTCTCTGTCCTCCAGCGCGGTCTGGTAGCTGCCCCGGTAGGCGTCGGCATATTCCGCCGCCTCCCCGGCCGTCTTGAACATGGCGGTGCTGCTTGGCCGCTCCCCGTAGGCTTCTTCCGCCCGGTCGTAGAACTCCACGGCGTAGTTCCCCTTGGAGGTCCTGCGGATCTCGATCCGGCCGCTGCCGTTTTCCATGGCCACGGTGCGCCCTTCCTCGGCTGCCTTCGCCATGTCCTGCGTGCTGGTGCCGTCGTCGATCCAAAGCTTCCCTTCAGCAGGAACCTCGGTGCTGGCGCGGCCCTCATTTTTGGGGTTGCTTTTTTCTGGTTCTTCGTCTATACTGTCATTGGGCAAACCATTGGCGGTTCCATCTTCGGAACTGTTAACCGTGGCATAGACCGTCTGCGGGGTGGTTTGCCCGTTATTTTTTTCTGTATCTTCCCTTGCATAGAAGGTATAAACGTAATCCCCGTCTGCCGTCTGCTTTACATCGATATAGATCGAGTATGGTCTTGCCTCTTCCTCTCCCTGCTTCCTGTACAGGATATCGTTCACGAAGTAGTGCCAAATCTCCACGTCAGGATGGTTTACGGGGTCGTAGTTTTCACCGCTTTCTATATATCTTGCATCCTGAATGATTTGATACATATCGTCAGCGAGATTGAGGGTGACCCGTTTTTCATTTTTATTTCCCTGTCGATTTCCGTACGCGAGTTTACCGAGATCTGTTTTCCGGTTTCCCGTTTCATCAAAGTCCGGATCAAACTTGGCCTGGATCACCTGCGTTGTCCCGTCCTCATTCTGGATAACCAGGTCGATTGGCTTCTTTGACCACAGATTTTGAACAAGATCAACTATCCGCTTTGATTTCTTGGCAGCCGGAGAGTTCTCAGGATAATTGCTCTCATATATGCCTTTACCTGTTTCCTCGTCATATCCGATAAATGCCTGAGCTCTTCCTTCTGGCGGCCCTCTGGTCTCGTTCCCGCTCTCAATCGCCTGGTTCTGGCCTTCTCGGATCTCCGGGAAGGCTTTTTGCATTTCCTCCTTCAAGCCTTCGTTGTCCCGGAAGTCGTTCATGCCGGAATAGGCGTCCCCGAACATCTCCTTCTCGATGGCCGCCTGGATCTCGTCCTCGCTCATGTGCTCGAAGTCGTAGAGGTCCTTGTACGTATTGCGGTAGTTGTTCCGCATCCGCTCAATCGCTTTCGGTCCGTAGTATTCCCCGATGATCGCCATGCCCCGCTGCCGGCGGTCAGCATCATCCTCTGTGAAGGGATGGGTGATCTCATGTTCTATGATGGATACAGGGTCAATGGCGTCACCGTTCTGGTATGTTGCGTCCGTCCGGAAATAGATCACGCCGTCCTGGATCACGGCATTTGCCAGCCCGTTGCCAAAGCCCAGCTCGCCCGTAACGGGTACGGTGGTATAGCCACGGCTCTGCGCAAGGTCCTCCGCCTCCCGGGCTCTGTCGCTCATTTCCTCCCGGGTCTGTACGTGTACCGTGCCGGTATCAGAGCCGTTGCGGATCCCCAGCTCCGCCGGCGTCAGGTCCTGCCCGCGTAAATCTTCGACATCACTTTGTCCCAGGCCCTGTCGAACTTCGCTTTGGCCTCCGGGCTGAGTTCCTTCTCCTGTCCCAGCTTCCCGGCTTTGCTCTCCGGCACGGACACCATCATTCCCGTTTTCGGATGCTGCATCAATACGCGATTCTCCATTGGTTATCCCCTCCGTTTCAAAATTACTGTTGCCATTATTGCCAGTTTGCTGTATAGTACCTGTAGAAGCTCCTGCGGCACCGGTGCGTTCGCTCTGCGGACTAAAGCTGGTCTTGATGCCTGCGGGGGCTTCGTTGTTGTTTCTATAGATCAGGTTGCCGTTTTCATCTACTACTTCATGAAGGTAGAAGTGATTATCCGCTCCGCGCATAACTACTGCTGCTACATAAGTTCGCTGGCCGCCCAAATCGACTGGCCCTGCAAAAACATAGGAATCTTTACCTCTGCCCTTCCAATTCTCCTGGTAATCTATCTGCTTGCCGTCGGCAATCACATTAGGAACTGCTGCAAACGTAGCAGCTTTGGCGCGGCCTATACCGTGGGCGATGTCATCTTTTACGCCTCGTTCGTTCAGGATAACGTCACCAAGACCATTGCGGAAAACTTTGTTTCCTATCCTTCGGAAGAACTCTCCTACCTGCTCAACGAGGTTTTTCTCTCCTTTTGAAAACTCTGTGCCCTGTAGTGTAGCGACTGGTTCGGCTTCACTCATTTGAGGAATGCTGTCCTTGAGTTTGCGGATTAGTTCGTTAGTGTCTGTTGTCCTTTCCGCTCTCGCTTGGGCAGTCTGCTGCGCAGCTTTGTTCCGCTCCCGCAGCACGTCCTCCGCTCCCGCGAACGGTGCCGGCACGCTTCCGTCCTTCCACTGTTTCGCCCATTCCTCGGCCAGCTCCTGCGCCGTCTCGCTGCCTCGCATGGCGCGCTTCTCCTCGCCGGTGAGTCTCTGCTCCTGCCGCTGCGAAGAAGCGTACAGGCCGCTCAGAAGCGCAGGAGTAACGTTCTCCTCGCCCCTGGCTTCCAGTTCGGCGCGCATGTTCTCCATCGTCCTGGCCCGCTCCAGGCCGCGCTGTGCGGCGCCCAGCTGCCGGGCTTTGCTGTTCCCGTCCACCGCAGGCACGTTCGCCGTCTGCGCGATATCGCTGTCCAGCGCGCCGATTTTCTGCTGAAGCTCGCTCACCGTTCCGGCGTCCAGGATCTGCCGCCCGGTCCGCGTGTCAGTGACGGCGTTGGAGGCGCTCTGGATCGCCGTTCCTGCGCCGCCGAACAGCAGGCCGGAAAGCGCGCCCATATAGAAGTCCTGCCACACGCCGCCCAGC
>JAIKWN010000248.1 GCA_024684665.1 Clostridiales bacterium
GAAAAGCAGGTCTGATCATATCCTCCGCCCGGCTGATGCCTGCGATTCCATCCGGAACACAAGCCTGAGCCGGACGGCGGAAAAAGCATTTTTTGAGGAGGGAAGATCATGGATATCCTGAAACTCATCGGTGTCGTGATCGTCATCGTCGGCTTCGCCATGAAGTTCGATACGATTGCGACGGTGGTCGTGGCCGGCGTGGTGACCGGCCTGGTGGCGGGGATGTCGCCGCTGGCCATCCTGAATACGCTTGGCACATCCTTTGTGTCGAACCGTACCGCGACGCTCTTCGTGCTGACGCTGCCCTGCATCGGTATCTGCGAGCGCTACGGCCTCAAGGAAAAGGCCATCGACTTTATCCGCAGCATCAAGAATGCGACGACGGGTCGCGTTATCCTCATCTACCAGGCCATCCGTACTTTGGCGGCGGCGTTCTCCGTCCGCCTCGGCGGCCATCCGCAGTTTGTCCGCCCGGTCGTGGTTCCCATGGCTGAGGGCGCTGCGGTTGCGAAGTTCGGTGAGATCGACGACGCGACGAGCGATACGATCCGCGGCGCGGCTGCTGCAGCCGAGAACTACGGCAACTTCTATGCGCAGAACTGCTTCATGGGCGCGTCTGGCACGCTGCTCATCGTTTCCACCCTCGTAGAGCAGGGATTCGATGTGAATGCGCTTCAGATTGCCCGCTGGTCGATTCCGATTGCGGTCATCAGCATCATCGTCGGCGCCTGGCGCAACCTGACGCTGGACAGGAAGCTTGAGAAAATGGCGAAAGGGGGCAAAGTAGCATGACGCCTGCACAGATTGTAGCGGAATTCTTCTATTGCCTGATCGGCCTCGTCTTTATCCTGGTCGGCGTGAAGGCACTTCGCGATCCGGGTGCGCAGAAAAAGGAAACGACTGCCGCGTTCTGGTTCGTTCTTGCGTTTACCTTTATTCTTGGCAACTATCTGCCGAAGTGGATTACCGGTCTTTGTGTCCTCGTGATTGCTGTCCTTACGGCGATCAACGGCGTAAAACAGAGCGCAAACGACGTACCGGATCCCAAGACCGTGCGAGCCTCCGCGGACAAGCTCGGTTATAAAGTCTTCATCCCGGCGCTTTGCCTCGCCATCGTGGCTGTCATCGCTGCGACACTGGGCGGCTCCGTGAAGAGCCTCGCCTGGCTGACTGCGAACAACGCCATCGGCGTATCCGGTGTTGTCGCACTGCTGGTCGCGCTCTGCCTGTTCAAGGCAAACCCGGTGTATGCCGTGAAAGACGGAACGCGCCTCATGGACAACGTTGGCCCCATCGGTATTCTGCCGCAGCTGCTCTCCGCCCTGGGCGCCCTGTTTACGGCGGCGGGCGTGGGTACCGTGATTGCAAACGGCGTCAGCGCGATTATACCCGAGGGCTCGAAGTTCATCGCCTGCGCGGTTTACTGCATCGCGATGGCGCTCTTCACGATCATTATGGGCAACGGCTTTGCGGCCTTCTCTGTAATTACCGTGGGCATCGGCATCCCGTTCCTGATTGCGAACGGCGCGAACCCGATCGTGGTTGGCGCGCTCGGCCTCACGGCGGGCTACTGTGGCACGCTGTGCACGCCCATGGCGGCAAACTTCAACATCATGCCTGCTGCGCTGCTTGAGGTCAAAAACAAGTACGCGATTATCAAGAGCCAGCTTCCGGTAGCGATCATCATGCTGGTTGTGCATATCTTGCTCATGTACTTCTTCGCGTTCTGATACCGGCATTCCGTGCCCGTCCCGTCGCGGGACGGGCATTTTGACAATCAAACTGGAGGAAAACCATGAAAATTCTTCTTACGGCTTTTGAACCCTTCGGCGGCGACACGGTGAACCCGGCGCAGGAAGCTGTCGCGCTCGTTTCGGATTCCATCGGCGGTGCGAAAATCGTGAAGATCGGCGTGCCCGTTGTGTTCGGCAAGTCCGTCTCGGTTGTCGCAGAGGCCATGGAGCGGGAGCGCCCAGATGTAGTGCTCTGCATCGGCCAGGCAGGAGGCCGTTTTGGCCTTACGCCGGAGCGGGTCGCGATCAACCTGGATGATGCCCGGATTCCTGACAATGAGGGCAATCAGCCCCTGGATAAGCCGATTTTTGAAGACGGCGCGCCGGCGTATTTCACACAGCTCCCGGCGAAGGCTATGGTGGCGGCAATTCGCGCGGCGGGCGTTCCTTCGAGTTTATCCTATACAGCGGGAACCTTCGTCTGCAACCATCTGATGTATGGCGTGCTCTATCATATTGCAAAGTCGTATCCTGGCATGAAGGGCGGATTCATGCATGTGCCCTTCCTGCATGAGCAGATCATGAACAGACCGAATACCCCGAGCCTTTCCACCGGGGACATTGTGCGCGGTATTGAGGCGGCGATCTCCGCCATCCTCACGAACGATGAAGACGTTTCCTACGTGATGGGACATACCCACTGACAGACAGACACACAAAACAAATTGGGCGATCCGGATGGGTCGTCCCAATTTTTGGGAAAATGATTGAGAAATGGTCAGGAAATGAAAATTCTTCTTGATTTTCTACCCGGGTTTGCGTATACTGTACAGGCTATGCAATGGAACGGCCTGCCATGATGGGCCGTGTACCATAGAAAAGAAGAATAATTCATGAGGAGTGAATCATTATGGCATCGTCTGTCCGTACCTATCAGCCCAAGAAGCGTCAGCGCGTAAAGGTGCATGGATTCCGCGCTCGCATGTCCACTAAGAACGGCCGCAAGGTTCTGGCGCGCCGTCGCACTCGCGGCCGCAAGAGGCTGGTTGTTTCGAACCCAGTCTGATCCGCGCCCCCGGCATACGCCAAATTCGGTCCGGCCCGGCAAAGTCCGGGGCGGGCTCTTTTATTCCGACGACTTTCCCGAGGAAAATCATGCAGAAGACGTACAGCCTGAAGAAGAACGCGCAGTTCAAGTATGTGCACCGCAAGGGCAAATCTTCCGGTTCCCATGAGCTGGTGCTGCTGTACGTGCCTGGGAAAACGCTGAAGATCGGATTCACCGTCGGGAAAAAGGTGGGAGGCGCCGTAAAGCGCAACCTGGTTAAGCGACGGCTCCGGGAAGCCTGCCGGCCGTTGCTTCCCCATTTGAAACGGGGTCTTTATGTGTTCATTGCGCGGCAGCCCGCCGGCGAGGCGGATTTTTCACGGCTGTCCCGCGCCGTCAGAAACACACTTACAAGGCAAAACCTTCTCTCTCCGGAGCCGCTGGAGCAGGGAGGGGGAATCCTTTCGTGAAGCGCCTGTTGCTGTGGCTCATCCGGGGCTATCGGCGCTTTCTCAGCCCGATGCACCGCCCCTGCTGCCGGTTTACGCCTACTTGTTCTTCGTATGCGATGCAGGCGGTCGAACGGTTTGGCGCGCTTCGGGGTGGGCTCCTGGCAATTCGGAGAATATGCCGTTGCCATCCGTTTTACAAAGGAAATCTCTACGATCCGGTACCGCGCGTTCTGCCCCGCAGGGGGCTGACCGGTACCCCCGCTGCCCAGACAGAGCGGGCGGGCGAAACAGAAGATCATCGAAACCAATAAGGAGGACGAAACGTCCATGGGCTTTCTCAACAACTTGCTGCTGACCCTGATCAAGGCGCTTCATTCCGTCATCAATAACTATGCGCTGACGATCATCCTCTTTACAATTCTCATTAAGGTTTGCGTTTCGCCGCTCAACCTGAAGAGCCGCCGTTCTACGATGCGCATGTCCACCCTGCAGCCCAAGATGAAAGAGCTGCAGGAAAAATACAAGAATGACCAGGAAAAACTGAATCAGAAGATGCAGGAGCTGTACCGTCAGGAAGGTGTCAGTCCGATGGGTGGCTGCTTGCCAATGGTCATCTCCATGTTCATCCTCTTCGCGATGTTCTATGCCCTGCGCACCTTCGCGAACGAGCGTCTTGTTTCCATGTTCCTGACTTTCTACCATAACCCAGAAATGGATCCGCATACCCTTGCGGAGCCCTTCCTCTGGATCCGAAACTTCTGGATGCCCGACAGCCCCTTTGCGAGCTTCATGCCGGATGCACGCTCCCTGCAGCTTGTGGATGTGTCCGTGTGGAATGATATCAGTGCAAAGCTGGCGGCGGCCGGAACGATTCCGGAGGCGTTGAACCTGGTGGACCGGAACGCGCTGACCGCCTTCATGGAAGGCACCGTGAAACCCTTCATCGAGTCGGAAGCCTATGCACAGTACATCGCGGCGGCGCCCGGTCTCGGGAATCTCAGCCTGATGGGATTCATTAATTTCTCGATCTATAAGGAAGCCAACGGCCTGTTTATCCTCCCGCTTCTTTCTGTGGGCACGCAGGTCGTCATGCAGCGCCTCACCATGGCGAGCCAGCAGATGGATCCGCAGCAGCAGAGCACGCAGCGCACCATGACTATCGTCATGCTGTTCATGTCAGTCTACTTCTGCGC
The DNA here is from genome assembly GCA_024684665.1 of Clostridiales bacterium. Next base: position 4,427 of record JAIKWN010000248.1, read on the forward strand.
CATCTACAATTCCGCCTTCGCTATGTACTGGGTGATTTCGAACGTATACGCGATTGTGGAGCAGCTCGTCTTCAACCGTTATTTCGAACAGCAGAATCAGAAATCGGCCAAGGCAAGGGAGGTTGGCATCTGATATGAAAATGCAGGAGTTTACCGGCAAGACGACACAGGACGCCATTGATCGCGGTCTTGCGGAGCTTGGCGTTACGATTGCGGACGTGCGGGTAGACGTTCTCCAGGAAGGGGCGAAGGGCCTCTTCGGCCTCTTCGGCAGCAAACCCGCCCGCGTGCGGCTGACGGTCATGGAAGAAGACAACGAGGATGATGGTTTCCATATCGACTGGAGCCTGGACGGCGGGCAGAAGAAACAGCCGAAGCAGGAGAAGAAACCGCAGCCCGAGAAAAAACCGCAGCCTGAAAAGAAACCTGAGGAAAAGAAATCCGAAGATAAGAAGCCTGAGGACAAGAAGCCTGAGGATAAGAAATCAGAAGAGAAGAAGCCACAGGAACCGAAGAGCGAAGCGGCGAAGCCGGAACAAAGCAAACCGGAACGGGCGCACCGTAAAGAAAAGGAAACCGCTGCTGAGGAGCCTGAGAAGAATACCGCGCAAAAACAGGAGCGCGGAAAACGTCAACCCCGCGAGAAAAAACCCGCAGAACCGAAACCGGTTCAGCCCGCAGCAGTGGAAGAAACCGAAAAGAAACCCCGCGAACGGAAGCCGAAACAGCCGAAACCACAGCGCCAGGCGCCCCGGCAGGAGCAGAAGCGAGAGCCTATGCCTCCGGCGCAGATTTTCAGGCCGGCAGAGCCGCCGGTTCTGTTTGATGAGACTTCCCCCGCCGGTATAGCCCAGCGTTTCCTTATGGAAATAACAGAAAAGATGGGCGTGCAGGTAGCGGTGTATGTAGAGGAAAGCCGGGAAGGCGCGCTTTCCCTGCGTCTCGTCGGCGATACGCTCGGCATCCTCATCGGGCGTCGTGGCGATACGCTGGATGCCCTGCAATACCTGACCAGCCTGCGTGTGAACAAAGGGAACGAAGACTACATCCGGGTAACCTTGGACACGGAAGATTACCGCGCACGTCGGGAGGACAGCCTGCGTCGCTATGCCATGCGTATGGCGAACCGCGCCCAGAAGACGGGAAGGCGCGTGGTGGTGGAGCCCATGAATCCCTACGAGCGCCGTGTCATGCACACTGCTCTGCAGGATCACCCGGCGGTGGAAACCCATTCAGAAGGCGAGGAGCCGAATCGCCATGTTGTCATCACGCTGAAGGCGCAGCGTCCGGAGACGGAAGAATCCGGGAAGGCGGAGTCTGCGGAGCCGAAGCCGGCAAAACGCAAGCGCAGCCGGCATCGTCCGCGCAAGCGTCCGGTGAATCCGGAGGAAGCCGCTGAGACGCCTGATACGCCTGCTGCTCCTGTAACTGGGGAAGTGCAGACGAGTCAGGAATCCGAAGTATAATCTCTTGCGGACGGGGAGTAATCTTCGTCCGTTTTGGCATAAACGGATGCAGACAGCGAAGGGAGAATCGCTATGAAACGCAGCGGCTTATGGATTTTGCTGTGCCTCATGTTCTGCGTGATTGTAGGTGCGGCGGCGGAAGGGACGGAATACCTCGTTTTCCGCAGCGCCGGTCTGCGCTATCGGATCCAGGAAGACGAACGGGTGCTAACGGCCGCGAACCTCAACCGGTATGAAGATTTTCTGTCTCAGCTTGGGACGGATGCGGAAACGGTTGCTGCTTATTATGCGGAGTCCGGGATCGTCATGGACGTGTATCCGGATAATGGCGGACAGATATCTGTGGCCGTGACTGACGCAACGGCTCTGACAGAGGTAGCGGAGATTTCTCAGTTTTCTGAAGAGGGAAGGATCGCTTTTGTAGATCGTTTTTCTGAAAGCGGCTTGTACGATTCGGCAGAATGGTCAGATAAGGAGGAGAACTGGCTTCGCCTTACCTCGGTCGCAACCTATGGAAGCCTGCCAGTACAGCAGATCCGGTATATGACGCTGCACCTGTCTCGGCTCTATACGGTGACCGGTACTGTGGTGGGCCGGGAAGCGGAGGCGGAGGACGAGGAAAAGATCCTTCGGGTCCTTCGGAATCTCATTCTTCTGAACACGATCTCGACACCGACGCCGGAACCGACGCCGGAGCCTACGCTCCCGCGGGAGGCAGAGCCGACGCCGGAGCCTCCACCAGCGGTGATGCGCTCCCTCTCGGGAAACCTGACGCTTGAGGAATTCCCTTCTATCGTCAACAGAGAAGGAATTATGCTCTCTGGTACGGCGTCCGTGGGCGCTGTCGTGACAGTGTCGGAAGAGGGTGCGGCCCTCGGGACTACAGCCGCGGGTGAGGACGGAAGCTTCACCCTGCATGTTCCGGTTTCCGAAGAAGGCGAACATACGCTTCTCGTATCCGCCGGTGAAGCGGAAACGGAAGTTACTTTCCGCTATGAACTGCCCCCGGCGAAGCTAACCATTACGGAGCCTGCGAGCCCGGTATTCACGGGAGAGCGGATTCTTATCCGGGGCGTTACGGAACCGAACGCGACGATCTACGCGACCGGCGAAAAGACCAGCGCAAACGTGAAGGCGAACAAGAACGGCGTATTTACCGTGCCGATTTTCATGAATCAGCCGGGCACGAACACCTATACCCTGCGGGTGAGGATCCGGGGCAAATCGGAGACGACGCGGGAGGTGACGTTGACCCGGGTAATGACGGAACGCGAGGAATTTGCTGATTTTAAGGGTCGGCAGGTTGCTGTTTCCTACAGAGAACTGGCGGAGAATCCCGCGTCCTATTCGGGAAAGAATTTCTCCTTCCGTGGGAAGGTAATGGACTTTATCGACTTTGATGGAAGTCCAACAGCTCTCGTCTGCGTTACCAATCAGCGTACAGGTGTTTGGCAGGATCCGCTCTATGTCGTGCTGTCGGTTGGAGACGGAGTGAAAGAGGGAGAAGTTTACACCTTCTACCTGGTCGGCGAAGGGCTGACCCTTCCTGCAGAGGGCCAGTACACGGCGGACGGAAAAGCCGCCGAAGCTCCGGTGGCAACGGTTTTCCGTTATACGACAGGGAGATAAGGTACTCATCAAGATAAAAGCAGGAACCGCACACTCGTTTACGGGTGCGGTTCCGGTTTTTGTCTTTTTCATAAGAAAATAAAAGAGCGCTGAAATGAATTCTTCTGTGTGTTGCAGAAAGAATTCCAACATGTTACACTGTAATCAGGAATGGAGACCCATTCCAATTTAGTTCAGGAGGAGCTTTTGAATGAAACGAGTTTTTGTCTTGTTTGTTGCCGCGATGATGCTCTTTGGCATAGCGGCCGCCGAGGGTGTGGATGCGTATACCACCGCTTCAGCTACTAAAACCGTGCTGACGGGTGACGCGCTGGCTGAGGCTGAGGCCGTGCTGGCTGCGCAAAGCTCGCTGCTGTCCACCGTCGACGAAGCAAAGGCGGAGGGCTATCAGGCCAAGGAAGGCACGACGACGGCGCAGATCCTTTCGATCAATACGGATGGCTCTGTTGGAATCAGTACCATCAGCGAGTGGAAATACGAGAACGGCAAGGTGTTCGTGAAGCTGACGCAGGGTCAGAATGCACTGAATCTTTCTGAAATCGGCGCTACCGGTACCCTGCTGGTGAAAGGGAACGGTCCTGTCTATCTGGTGCATCTGAAGACCGCGGCCGTGGATGTGCTTGAATACAGCGAGGCAACCGCGGGACAGTTTGATCAGTTCTATTCCGGTGCAGCCAATGCCCTGAACGAGTACGATATTGAGTTCGACGCGGCTACCATCGAGCAGAGCTTCGCGTTGATGCTTTGACAGACTGCCGCAGATGACGCGGAGGATGGCTGGCATCGTTTCCTGAGCGGAAGCCCTGCGGGAAAGCACAAGCATACAAGCTTCGGCGAAAGCCGGAGCTTCTTTCTTTCTTCTTTCGTTCTGTCCCGGATGCCACGGATCCCATTTGCCATGAGAGCAGAGTGATGCTATAATGCGAAGGACTTTATACGGGAGGGGGTGCCCGGGATGAAATGGGTTCTGAACTCGATCCGCGTCGGGGGATTTCTGCTTTTCCTCTGGGGCGTTCTGTTTTTTATTACGCGTACGGTGGAGGATAAGACCAGCATCTCGAGGCTACAGCCCCTCTATGACCGGGCAAAGCAGGTAGACGTACTCTTTACCGGGGACAGTCAAATCATTAACGGCGTTTATCCCATGGAGCTATGGCAGGATTACGGGATTGCCGCCTATAACGCTTCTTCTTATAATCAAACGACGCCGCTTGCATACTGGTCGCTCAAAAATCTTCTGCAGATTGTTCATCCGAAGGTGCTCGTGGTCAGTGCGGCGGATTTCGAGGGGGACAACCTCCTGCCCGGAAACAGCGAGACCACCCATGTGGCTTTCGACGGTCTGCCGACGACACCCATGAAACTGTCCGCACTCTGGGATCTCATGGGAAACTCGAAGCAGAAGGCAGACGGCCTCGGGATGACCTATGGTGAGCTTCTGCCGGAATATGTGGTTACCCTGGCGAAGTATCACTCCCGCTGGAACAAGCTGACCGAAAATGACTTCCATATCGACTATAACAGGCAGCTTGGGGCAGAAATGTTCATCCGCATCCAGGATCCGGGCGGACATGACCTGATCGACGAAAATGACGTAGCGAAAAATCGGCCGATCAGCCTTTCGTATCTCCAAAGGATTATTGATCTTTGCAGGGAGGAAGGCGTTGGTCTCGTTTTCACCTTCATCGCCCATCCCTCCTCTGCTGCGACCCAGCGTTATGCGAATGCGGTGCGCCTGCTTTCGCAGGAGCAGGGTGTGCCCTTTCTCGATTTTATTCGCATGGATTCCGTCGTGGATTACGTGGTAGACTGCGCGGATACCAATGTACACCTCAATCCTTCCGGTGCGGCCAAGACGACCGATTTCCTGGGGCGGTACCTGAAGGAGCATTTTGATCTCCCAGACCGCAGGGAGGATGAGGCTTACGCTGCTTGGCAGCGGGATTACGACGCCTTCGCGGACCTCAAGATCCAGCGGATGGGAGAGCAGACGGACATGGAGCTGGTGCTTTCCATGCTGCATGACCGGCATTTCAGTGTGGTAATGGCGATGAGGCCCGGTATGAATTACCGCGGGGAGAGGACAATGTCGCTCCTTCAGAACGTGGGCCGGCAGAATGTGTTTGAGGAAGATCTGGGCACTCTGCGCTCTGCGGAACTGTTTCCGCTCGAGGAAATGGACCTGGCTGCGCAGGAGGGCGAAGGGTACCTCGTCGTGGTTGACCGGTGGTACGATGAGGTCACGGAACTGCTGGGTGGCGGAGAGATGGAATGCGAAACCTCGTTCGGGACGCTCTCCTGCTGGCTGGATGAGAGCGAATGCCACATGCGCGTAACGCGGGACGGGGAAACGCGAACCTTCTTTGACGACGCGGACAGCGCGGCTGGTTCGCTGCACATCCTCGTAATCGACGAGCGCACGGGGGATCCTGTCCTTGCACTGCACGGGGAACCGTCAGAGTTCTGAAACCGGATCGAGACCGCAGTTCTTTCCTGACGGGGAGGCGGCGAAGTCAGGCAGATCCTGAAAGAAGCAAAGGGGGCATCATGGAAAAAGTCTTCATACTCGGCGCCTGCAGGACGCCGATCGGCAAAATGGGTGGCGCGCTATCTTCCGTCCCAGCAGCAGAACTGGGCGCTGTCGTCCTCCGGGAGGCTTTTTCCCGTTCCGGTATCCTGCCGGAGCAGGCTGAGCATGCCGTTTTAGGCTGCGTTCTGCAGGCAGCTCTGGGGCAGAATGTCGCGAGACAGGCGGCGCTTGCTGCCGGGATGTCCGTCTCCTCTACGGCGATGACCGTTAATGCCGTCTGTGGAAGCGGACTCGAAGCGGTGAACGAGGCGGCGCGCCTCATCCGCTGCGGCGGGGCGGAGATCGTCGCGGCCGGCGGAGCGGAAAACATGAGCCGGGCGCCCTTTGCCCTGTCGGAGGCACGCTTCGGCTATCGCATGGGAAGCCCCATGAAGAATACCCAAATCGTGGATACCATGGTGAAGGACGCTCTATGGGACGCCATGGGGGACATTCACATGGGAGAGACGGCGGAGAATGTCGCGGACCGGTACAGCATAACACGGGAAGAAATGGACGCTTTCGCCGCGGAATCGCAGCGGAAGGCTTGTCTTGCCCGGGATACTGGTGCGTTTGAAGGGGAAATCGTCCCTGTGCCCGTGCGGACGAAGAAGACTACGGAGTTGTTTTCCCGGGATGAAGGTCCGCGCGAGGGTACGACGACGGAAGGCCTTGCCCGCCTGTCTCCCGTTTTCCGGGAGGGGGGACGGGTGACTGCCGGCAATTCCTCCGGTATCAACGACGGTGCGGCAGCTCTCGTACTGGCGGGAGAATCGGCAGTGAAGCGCCTTCACCTGCGGCCGATTGCTGAGTGGCTGGGAGGTGCCCTGGCGGGGGTAGAGCCGGCAGTCATGGGGATCGGTCCCGTGGCCTCTACGAAGAAGCTGATGGCGCGGCTTTCCATGACCATCCGGGATTTTGACTGCGTGGAGGCTAATGAAGCCTTCGCAGCCCAGGCCATTGCCGTAGCCCGGGAGCTTGCGATTCCGGAGGAGAGGCTGAATGTGAACGGCGGAGCCATCGCACTGGGGCATCCGGTAGGAGCCTCCGGAGCGCGAATCCTGGTGACGCTGCTGCATGTTCTCAGGGCCAGAAACAAAGAAACGGGACTCGCGACGCTGTGCATTGGGGGTGGCATGGGCTGCTCCTGCGCGGTGCGGCTCGTATAACGCTTCGTTGTAAAGAATACAAAAATGCGGATTTTTTCGCTTTTCTCCGTCAGATAGGGGGTGAAAAAACGCATTTTCTCTTGCACAATGCTCCAGTTTTTGGTATTCTAGGGGTCACTACAGCGGCAAATCCGCAGCCCAATCTTCCCTGAATTGCACTTGGAAAAACGACAAAGGCAGAATTCAATGAAACGCTTTTCCTGGATTCCTTTCGGTGTGGCGGGTCTTCTGGGTATCTGCCTGTTCCTTGCAGCGTTGGGGAGGGGTATGGGAACGCTGTCCGATGCGCTGTTCTGCCTGGGCAGCGGGGCTCTGATCGTGGGCGTTCTGCGCCTTCTTTCCAACCTCCGTGCTTTCGCTTCCTTTTCCTGGGGTATACGTTTTGCGAAACGGCTCTTCCGGCAGGAGGCCCGTACGGGGCGGGAAGAAACGGAGGACTACCGAGCTTACCGCGAATCCCTGGGTGGGCATCGGGACGCGCCCTGGCTGCTGGCTCTCTCTCTGCTGCTTTTTGCGCTGTCAGCACTGACGGCGCGGTTGTGAACCATTCTGACAAGAAGGAGAACAGAAAATGAAAAAGCTGCTGATCCTCGCGCTGACCCTTATGCTGGCTCTTTGTTTCGTTGGTTCCGCTTTTGCGGAGAAGGTGTTCCACTATTACCTGTCCAGCGACACTGAGACGCTGAACGGGCAGAACTCCGTGCAGTCCAACGTAAACACGCCGGCCACGTACTGCCAGGCAACCCTGTACCGCGCTATAGCGGACGAAAACGGCCTCAATTTCCACTATGAGCCGGAAATTGCCGCTGCTCTGCCTGAGCCGGTGGAAGGCAAAGAGAATACCTGGAAGATCGCTCTCGATCCACGCGCCTGCTGGGCGAACGGCGACCCCATCAACGCCGACACGATGATCTATTCCTACAAGATGGGTCTTGATCCCGTGCTGTCCAACCAGATGGCGGACTTCATCTCCGACCAGGACATCACGATCCTGAACGCTAAGGCGTACAGCCTGCAGACGAGCGAAGCGCCCGTCGCATGGGAAGACGTCGGCATCAAGAAGATCGACGACTACACCCTGGAGATCACGACAGACGGTGAAGTGAACCCGACCAATATCTGTTCTCATTTCACGACCCGCGCGGTGGTTCCGGTGTACGAGCCGCTGTATGAAGCGGGCATGGCGAGCGATCGCACCAGCACGACCTACGGTTCCGGTGTGGACAACTGGATGTGCTCCGGCCCCTATAAGCTGGACAGCTGGGTTTTCGGCAGTGTCCAGGTATACGTGCGTAACGAGAACTACTGGCATCCGGAATGGTTCAACTACGATAAGGTCGAAGTGCGGATCATCCCCGAGATGAACGCCCGTGTTGAGCTCTGGGAGAAGGGTGAGCTGGATTATATGGCACCCGATTCCAACGTGATTGCCACTTACATTGACGATCCGCGCACCCGCGAGTATGAGAGCGCGACCGTCTATCATATCGACCTGAACTGCAAGAACCCGAACAATCCGGTGACTGCAAACCCGAATTACCGCAAGGCTATGTATCACGCCATGAACCGGGAAGTGATCGCGGAGGATCTTTTCGGCTATCAGCTGCCGAGCGGTGTTTATGTAAACGGCCAGGCGGGCATGTTCTCCGAGGGTGGGCTGACCTATCGCGAGTCCGAACCCGGCAAGGCTGTAACGGCCATGGTGGAATCCTGGGGCCCCGCGGGCTATAATCCGGAGATGGCGCGCGAGTATCTCGCGAAGGCTTATGAAGAGTGCGGCCTGGCGGAGGACTATGTCCTGACCCTGTGCTTCGCCTATGATCCTTCCGAATCCAACTGGAATGCCACGGCGCAGTACCTGCAGGAAGAGCTGCCGGTCGTTTTTGATGGCAAGGTCAAGATCATCTTCGATACCTATTCCGGCATTTCGACGACGATCTACAAACAGCAGCACGACACATGGGATTTCTCGCCCAACGACTGGACCCGCGGCGCCAGCCGGACCTATCCTTACACCTGCTTCTACTACTACCTCAGCACCTACGGCAGCCATCCGAACAACTTCTTTGACGAGGAGTTTGAGGCACAGTACGCCGTCTGCGACAGCGATGAAGTGAAGGCCGATTACACCCGGATGCTGGAAGAGACCCGTAAGCTCGAGGAAATTTACCTGGAGAAGGTCATCCATATTCCGGTGGTGCAGGAGGTCTATTACGAGATGTTCGCAGACAACCTGGTCCTGCCGGTTGAAACATACCTGCCCGGCTTCGGCTGGGGTCTGCCCTTCGGCGATATCGCAGAGTAACGACATTCGGTAAGATAAAATCACGGAGCGGGAAACAAACGGGTATACGCCTGTGCGGCGTATACCCATTTCCCGTATTGAGAGGAAACGCAGATGGGTAAATACATCCTTGGACGATTTGCCGCGATGATCCTTACGATCTTCCTAATTATGACGCTGTCCTTCTGGGTTGTCAGGCTTATGCCCATGACGATCTTCGAGAATCCGGAGGTTTCTCCGGAGGTGCAGCGCCGTTTGGAAGACCGAATGCACTTGCACGAGCCTATGATCGTGCAGTATTACTATTTCATCCAAGGCATCGTCGCAGAATGGGATTTCGGGACATCGGTGAAGATCCGGCCGGGACTCGCCGTGTTCGACATCATCCGCGAGCGTATTCCGCCCACCATGGTGCTCAATTTCTTTTCGCTGCTGCTTTCCATCCCCCTTGGCATCCTTGCGGGGACGGTGGCGGCGTTGCGGCGGAACACCTGGGCGGATAACGTCATTTCCTTCCTCATCGTGATTTTTATTTCCGTTCCCTCGTTTGTCTTCGCCTCACTCCTGCAGTACGTCTTCGCTTTTGCGATTCCCCTCTTCCCAACGCTGTATAACGCGCAGGCGCCGACCGTATGGGCGGCGGCAGGCTCCATGGTCCTGCCCGTCGTAGCCCTGGCGCTGAATCCCATCGCTACCATCGCCCGGTATCTCCGGGGCGAGTTGATCGAGAGCCTGTCCTCGGAATACATGCTTCTGGCCCGCACGAAGGGACTGACGCAAAGCGAGGCCACCTGGAGGCACGCCTTCCGCAATTCCCTCGTGCCCATTGCCAATACAATCATCCCCCTCATCACCGGCATCATGGGTGGATCTCTGGTCATCGAAAAGATCTTCGCCGTACCGGGAGAAGGTGGCCTTCTGGTGGATTCCATCCTGGCGGGGGATCACTTCCTGACGGTGGCACTTCTCATCTTCTATTCCTGCATCAGCCTCGTCACCATCTTTGTGGTGGACGTGTCTTACGGCATTATTGACCCACGGATCCGGATCGGAGGCGGCAAATGATCATAGAAGACAGAAACCGGCTCCCGCAGGAACTCTCGGACATTCCGCAGGAAGAATTCGCCCTTGCGGATCGGGACTGGGAAAGCGACGAACGCTTCACAACGGAGCCCATCGGCTTCTATAAAGACGCCTTCCGGAGGCTGGTGCACAACCGGGTCTCCGTTATCTCCCTCGTTGCTATTCTCGTGATCATCGTTCTTTCCCTCGTGGTGCCGGAAGTCACGGGCTATGGCTATACGCAGCAGAATGTGAAGCAGAAGAACCTGCCCTCGAAAATCCCGGGACTCGAACAGCTGGGGATTTTCGACGGGACGCGCGTCCTGACCAACGTAAAAAAGAGTTCCATCTCGGATCCCAAACGATATCCGGAGGGCAGTGTCCTCGAAATCGTCCGGGAGTACAAGGCTGGCAAACAGGATGTGGTGGACGTAAAGGTGGACTACTACACCTACTGCAAGGTGCCGGAAGGAGAGTACCACTGGTTCGGAACGGATTATCTGGGACGTGACATTTTGACGCGGCTGTTCCGAGGCACCCGTATCTCCCTCATGATCGCCCTGCTTTCCGTCGTCACGAACCTGATCATTGGCATTATTTACGGTTCCGTCGCCGGATATTACGGTGGCAAGGTAGACATGTTCCTGACGCATCTGGCGGAAGTGCTGGACGGACTACCCTACATCGTCGTGACGATCCTCTTCATGCTGTGGCTCGGAAGCGGCATCCTCTCCATCGTGCTGGCGCTCTGCGTCACCGGCTGGATCGGAACGGCGCGCCTGACCCGCGCCCAGTTCTACCGTTTTAAGGGACGGGAGTACGTGCTGGCAGCCCGGACGTTGGGCGTACCGGACAGGAAGCTGATCTTCAGGCATATCCTGCCCAATACCGTCGGTCCTCTCATCACTAGGGCTATGATCGCTGTTCCGGGCGCGATCTTTTCCGAAAGCTTCTTGGCTTACATTGGCCTTGGCATCAAACCGCCTGAGCCCTCGATCGGCATCCTTCTTTCCGAGGGGCAGAAGGTACTCTTGCAGTATCCCAACCAGACCTTCTTCCCGGCGCTTCTCATCTCCGTGCTGATGATCGCTTTCAACATGCTGTCCAATGGCCTCAGGGATGCCATGGATCCCACGCGAAGGGGGGAAGAGTGATATGGAACAAGTCATCCTGGACGTCCGGGATCTGTCCGTATCCTTCCGGGGCTACGGTGGAACCGTACAGGCCGTGCGGGGCATTTCCTTCCATCTGTGCCGCGGGGAGACCTTGGCCATCGTGGGGGAGAGTGGCTCCGGCAAGTCCGTCTCCATCAAGTCAGTGATGGGGATCCTCCCGCACAACGCGAAGATCGACGAGGGAGAAATCCTATACGATGGGAAGGACCTCGCGAAAGCGACGGAAACGGAGATGCACGGTATCCGTGGAAAACGCATCGGCCTGGTCTTTCAGGATCCCCTGTCGGCGCTCAATCCCATCATGCGGGTGGGGAAGCAGATCGAAGAGGTGCTGATCCGCCGGGGTATGGGAAAACAGGAGGCGCATGAGAAGGCTCTTGCACTTATGCGGGACGTGGGGATCCCGGAAGCAGAACGAAGGATTGATCTATATCCGTTCCAGCTCTCCGGCGGCATGCGACAGCGCGTGGTCATCGCCATCGCCTTGGCGGGGGATCCGGAGATTCTCATCTGCGACGAACCTACAACCGCACTGGACGTGACGGTGCAGGCGAAGATCCTGGAGCTCATCAACCATCTGAAAGAAGAACGGAATCTCTCCGTCATCTTTATCACCCACGATATGGGTGTGGTCGCTCAAATGGCGGACCGGATCGCCGTCATGTACGCGGGAAAGATCGTGGAGACCGGAACGGCGGAGGAAATCTTCTTCGAGCCCCGGCATCCCTATACGTGGGCGCTCCTGTCTTCCATGCCGGATCTGGAGACAAAAGAACGGCTGATCGCGATTCCCGGTGCGCCGCCGAATATGCTTCAGCCGATTCACGGGGACGCTTTTGCGCCCAGAAACCGCTATGCTCTCAAAATTGATTTTGAGCGGGAGCCGCCGCTTTTCCGGCTAAGCGACACGCATCTGTGCGCCTCCTGGCTGCTGCATCCTTCGGCCCCAAAGGTGGGAATTCCGAAGGATCTTGAGCTTCGGATCGCACGCATGAAGGAGGCGGCGGATCATGCCTGAAGAACATCTTTTGGAGGTTTCGCACCTTTCGCAGCATTTTGTGAACGGCCGCGGAAGAAAACGCGCTGTCGTCCGTGCGGTGGACGACGTCAGCTTTTTCATCCGCCCGGCTGAGGTATTCGGACTGGTTGGGGAAAGCGGATGTGGCAAGACCACGACGGGCCGCGCTATAATACGCCTTCTGAATCCCACAGCCGGAACCGTGCGCTTTGATGGCCGGGAGATTTCCGGGAAAATGACGGGAGAACTTTCCCGGTTTCTGTCGGAAAACATTGCCATGGTCTTCCAGGATCCCATCGAAAGCCTGAATCCCCGCATGACCATTGAGGAAATCGTGGGAGAGGGGCTTCGCCTGCGGGGAAAGAGCCGGGAGGAGGCGCGCGCGGAAGTTGTGACCATGTTGCAGCGCGTCGGCCTGACGGAAGAACATGCGACCCGCTATCCACACGAGTTTTCCGGCGGGCAGCGACAGCGCATCGGCATTGCGCGGGCGATGATAGCAAATCCCCGAATGATCATCGCGGACGAGCCTGTTTCCGCACTGGATGTTTCCGTTCAGGCTCAGGTCATCAATCTGCTTTCCGATCTCCGGGAGGAGCGGGGGCTGACAATCCTCTTTATCGCTCACAACCTGTCGGTGGTAAAGTATTTTTCCGACCGAATCGGGGTTATGTATTATGGCAAGCTCGTGGAGGTAGCGGACAGCGATACGCTCTACAGCCGCCCCATGCATCCCTATACCAGGGCGCTGCTCTCAGCCATCCCGCAGCCGAACCCGCTGACGGAGAAAAAACGCCGCCGATTTGATTACGTTCCGGAGCGGGATCACGACTATTCGAAGGAGAAGCCGGAGATGCGGGAGGTCGAGCCGGAGCACTTCGTTTACTGTTCCGAAAGCGAAGCGGAAGCGTTTCGAGCGGAATGAACTGTGATGTTCAGTCATAGTATTTGGAAAGGATATAAACCGGGGGCTGTCTCTTTTGAGACAGCCCCGTTTGTATGTCTTGGGGATTTGATGTTTTTTCGTCACTCGGTGAGGATTCCAGCTTCGTGGAGCACGCGGCAGATGATAGCCGTACGGCGGTCGATGAGATGATAGAGTGTCTCTTCCGCGGTGGCTGCATCGTCCGGATAGAGATCCGCCAGCGACGTGCGACGGGCGGCAATCAGCTCGTCGAAGGACATACGATCCGCAGCGATGACGCTGCGCTGCTCTTCCGGCGCGGAGAGGTACCAGACGTCGTACATCTCGTTCAGATCCGTCAGCCGAAGTGTCTGTGCGCGCATCCAGGCGAGCGCTTTATCTTCATCGTCCGAAGCCTCCGCGAGAATCTCCAGCACCAGTTCTCCGGTTTCAGCGTGCGTCTCGCAGGAGGTGCAGAGGAAGTCAGCGCTTGCCTCTCCGTAGGTTGCGGTGCGTTCGCATTCCTCTGCTGGCGTGGCGGCAGGAAGCGAGGTATGCGCAGCGTCCAGGCTGTCCGGCCGTTTTTCGGGAGCACGGTGCAGTTCGTAGCAAAGCTCAACGCACTTGGCAAGATATTCTTCCGAGAGGGTCGTCGCCGCTTTCTGCTCATCCGTTACGAGGGCGAGGGAGGAGGAGAAGGCTTCCATCTGATGCCGGAAAGCGGCCTGTTCGTCCTCTGCCACAAGCGCGCCTTCTGCGTCCGACTTACCAATCCAGGAGGCGTACAGGCGGCTGATTTCCGCATTCCAGGTGGAGACGGCCTCGTCATAGGCGTGGATGACCGTGAGCAGGCGGCCCTGTTCCGCGATTTCTGCGTGCGTTTCACATTCGCGGAGCTGGAGGTTTTCCGTTCCATCACCCAGCGCGGTGAGGACGGGTTCGCAGGCGGTGCCTTCGACTGCCGGGGGCTCCGGTCGGCGCACCCGCTGTCTTCCGGCGGTGGGAACGTATACAGGCTCGGATATGGTGAGATACTCGTGCCTTTTGGTTGCCCAGGCTGCGCTTGCGACATTCTTCACCCGGGTGTTCTTGACGTCCGCAGCTGTCACGATATGGGCAAAATGAATGCTGAAGGTTTCGGCGGGTTTCAGCTTTTCGCCGGAAGCGATCGTCCGATAGCCGTATTCATCCAGCTTCGCCAGAGAATCGCGGACGTCGAAGACGATTTCCTGCACGGTGTTGTTGTGCACCTCGATCAGATAGCGGACTTCTTCGCCCTCCTGATAATAGTGACCGTTCTTCGGGGAGGAGATCACTGTCTTCACAACGGAGACGCCTTCCTGGTCGGGGAAGCCGGCCGGGACGCTGCGCTCCGCGGAAGTGGAACGAAGTCTCATCTTTTCCGGATCCAGGTAGCGGACACGGACCACGTTAATGACTTTCCCGAACTGGGCCTGCGAATCCTTGACCTTCGTCTGGAATGTGAAGGTCGCAAGCTTCCCGGGGGCAAGAGAGGCTTCCGTCCCGATCGGGATCGTTTTGCTGTACAGCCAGTCGAAAACCTTGAGACCGGTCATGGTCCTCTTGGTGGGATTGAAAACAAGGATATTGAAGTCTACTGTTTCGCCGGGAGTATAGAAGAGCTTGTTCTTCGGCTTACTGGTGGGGACTTTTATGACTGCGAGCCCGCTGGTCGAAGAACCGACAGCTGCATCGACTGACGCGACCGCGGTCTTCAGTTTCTTATCCGGGCCGGTATAGGAAACGACGGCTTCGTTTTTGACCGTGCCTTTGGAAACATCTTCCGCGGTAACCTTATAATCCAGCAGGAATTCTTTCTTTTCTCCCTTACCGAGTGTGCCGATGTTTCCCGCAAGATCCGGGAACATCGAATCGGTCGCAATCACGTTTTTCACGGCAACGGCTGCGGGGTTGGCGATGGATACGCGGAAATGAATGGTTTCACCCTTGACGTAATAGAGCTTGTTCGCCGGGTCTCCGTCAATGGTCTTCGCAATATCCAGGTGGTAATCCTCCGGGGGCGTCCACGTGGGGGGAGACGTCATGGCGGGGGATACTTCCGCTTGTTTGTCATCGTCATCACCACCATGTCCGTCGTCCCTGTCTTCTCCGTCATCGTCCGGCGCCTCGTCGATGATTTTCTTTTTGCCTTGCGCGGCGTTGTTCAGGAAGTATACCGTATTCGTGCGGTTGCTGTTCTTGCCAATCTTTCCACGCGCGACGAAACCGCATACGAACTTCCCGGTCAGAAGATCGCCCGGAGAGACGGTATAGACCCAGGTCCCGGATATGGATTCGCCCGCGTTCAAGTCACCCGGTTGCGCAATTTCGGTGCCGTTGTTTTTCGGCAGATTCGCAGTTTTAAAGGTGAACACCCGAAGATTGACGGCCTTGCTTTTCTTTGCCGCGTTTGTCAGCGTCCACTGGAAGGTCAGTTGCTCGCCCGGTGCGTAGGAATCCTTTTTTTCGGAAGTCTGCTCCACGTTCAGATGCAAATAGAATTTTTCAGTGCTCTCAGATACGGCTTCACCTCCGCCGATCCCGGCAAGCGCGCGCCTTGTCTCCGGCCAGGCGATGCCGTCCGCACGCAGACCCTTCTGCTTCTGGAATTTCTTGACAGAGGATACGGTTGCCCTGTCGAATTTTCCGGAAGACTTGCCCTCGTGCAGTCCAATCAGATCAAGAAGGTTTTGAAGCTCTTTGACTTCGCCGGCGGGATTGTCGAGATCCGCGGCCAGTGTGCCCTCGGGATAGAACTCCTCGGTTTTCTTCTTTCCGCAATAGACGCACTTGGAGGTGCGCTTTCCCTTGCTGTTGTCGGTGGCAGGCGTGGTGATTTCCCACGAACCGTATTTATGGTCGGTCTTTTTCGTCTTTTCCCGGATGGTCGTTCCGCAGACGGTGCAGCGAGCCTGCCTCGTTCCGGTCTGTTGGCAGGTGGCTTCTTTTGTAACGGTCCAGCTTCCGGGTTTATGGGCAGTTTTTTTCAGAGACTGCGTCTCACGAGCGCCGCAGCTTTGACAGACATGCTCCCGCAGACCTGTTTCCGTACAGGTAGCATGACGGATTGTCGTCCAGCTGCCCCAATTGTGATCTTTTTTCGGAATGGTTTCCTCCTGCGTTTCGCGGCATCCCTGACAATAGCGTCGGCGCAGGCCGCTGCCCGTGCAGGTTGCTTCACGCACCGTTTCCCAGGCCCCCCAGGAGTGGGTGTGCGTGTACGGCGTGGGCGTTGGATTGATATAGGTGGTTCCGAATGCGTCTCCCTGGATGTTGTACGTGCCGTCGCTTCTTGCGGCCTCCGCCAAAAGAGGCACAGAAAGCAGGAATAGAACGAACAGCAGAGTCCATGCCCGTTTCATGCGAGCACCCCCTTTTCTTGTCGTGCAAGGGACTTGCTTCCGACTCAGAAATAATCCATAAACCCATTATCATTATACGAAGAATCCCGAAAAAGAACAAGATATAATTTAATATGTTGCGGGTTTTGCGTGCGCGTCGGGTGAAATCCGTGAAAAGAAAAAAGCCGGGGGCAAGCGCTTGCGGCGCTGCTCCCGGAGTGGAGATGAAAAGGAGTTTTTTGGGCGGGATCGGTTACTGTCCGGCAACTCGGTGATGATCCAGGAAGTGACGCAGGTCGTTCATGGCCTTTGAGAGTACAGACGGTTCCGGCAGCATGACGATGCGGAAGCGCAGATCCTCTGTCCAGTCAAAACCGTTGCCGGGGATCACGAGAATATGATACTCGTGGAGGAAGCGCATGGCGAAGTCCTGTGCGTCCTCAAAGTCGAACTTATCTTTTTCGAGGCCGGGGAAGAGGTAGAAAGCAGCACGGTTCGGCTCGTAAAAGACCCCGTCAATTTTATCCAGCCCCTGTGTGGTCGCTGCCCGCTGTTCGTAAAGCCTGCCGCCGGGCAGGATCATTTCCCGCGTGCTCTCGCTGTCCACGAGCGCTGCGGGGATGACCAGCTGGGTCAGCGCGTTTCCGCACAGTCGCATGGAAGCCAGCTTCATGACGCCGTTTTTGACCTCGTCCAGGGCGCCCTTGGGGCCGGAGAATACCATCCAGCCGCAACGGAAGCCGCAGATGATATGAGACTTTGAAAGACCGTTGAACGTGACGCAGGGAACATCCGGCGCGATCGCACCAATGGATTCGTGGCGAAGACCATCCATGACTAGCCGGTCATAAATCTCATCCGCCAGGAGAACAAGGTTGTTCTGCCGCGCAATTTCCGCAATTTCCATCAGAACTTCGTGGGAATACACCGCACCCGTCGGGTTGTTGGGGTTGATGATGAGTAGTGCCTTAGTGCGGGGGGTGATTTTCGCACGAATGTCGTCCAGATCCGGGTTCCAGTGGTTCTGGGGATCGCAGCGGTAGAAAACAGCCTTGCCGCCGCAGAGGTATGCGTTGTTGCTCCAGAGGGAATAACAGGGGGAGGGCAACAGGAATTCGTCACCCGTTCCCACCAGAGCGTCCATCAGCATGGAAGCCGCCTCGCTGACGCCGTTGCAGATGAAGACGTCGTTGGGCAGGATGCCCTGAAGGCCACGCCCGATGTGATAGGTGCAGATGACGTTGCGGGCGGCGGGCATACCGCGCACGTCACAATAAGGCACGGCTTCGTCAATGTGAAGAGCCAAAGCCTGACGAACGGAGTTGGGAAGTTTGAAACCGAAGCGGCCAGGGTTGCCTGTGTTCAGTTTCAGCACGCTGGTGCCCTCCGATTCCATGCGCAACGCCTCTAGATACAGTGGGCCGCGGATATCGGAATGGACATGTTCCAGCCGGTCGGAGCAGGGGATCATAACAGGTCACCTCATCTGTCTGAATTTCATCCCGCGCATGATAACACAAACCGGAGTTTGAAACAACCCCGACTGCGGGAGAAATCCGTGAACAGTAGGGATATGCCTGTTCAACACCAGGGTTGTTTCATGAAAAGAAAGCAAAATAGAGCAAATGCCAAACACTGTCGAGGATTATTGCCGCTATACAATGTAGCAAATAACCCTCGACATAAATATGATGTAGAGGTATAATATCCTTGTAGTAGAGGTATATGGTACCTATACTGAAAGGAGGATATTATGCCTGCTACAGCCATAACTTATCCGGAATGGGTTCAAAAACATCGTGTACGAGGGACCACA
>JAIKWN010000040.1 GCA_024684665.1 Clostridiales bacterium
GGTGTTGATCGTGATGCCGCGGGCTTTCTCTTCAGGCGCCTTGTCGATTTCGTCGTACTTCATCGCCTGGGCCTGACCCGCCTTGGCCAGTACCATCGTGATGGCGGCGGTCAGGGTGGTCTTGCCGTGGTCAACGTGACCAATCGTACCAATGTTTACATGGGGCTTGGTACGCTCAAAATGTTGCTTAGCCATGAGTATCGTTCCTCCTCATTTGTGTGGGCTGCCGGTGAACGGCGCCCGGGACGTTTTAATATCTTTTGCCAACGACTTTTTCAGCGACGTTGGCGGGTACCTGTTCATAATGGTCGAACTGCATCGAGAACAGTCCGCGGCCCTGGGTGCGGGAGCGCAGGTCGGTCGCGTAACCGAACATCTCGCTCAGCGGCACGAAGCAGTGCACAGTCTGGTCACCCAGGTTCGCCTCGAAGGATTCGATCTTGCCGCGGCGGCTGTTGATGTCACCTACGACGTCGCCCAGATACTGTTCCGGGATGACGATCTCAACCTTCATCATCGGCTCAAGGAGCACCTCGTTGCACTTGGGCAGGCATTCCTTGAAGGCCATGGAGCCGGCGATCTTGAACGCTACTTCGGACGAGTCGACATCATGGTAGCTGCCGTCGATGACGCGGGCTTTGAAGTCTACGACTTCGAAACCGCCCAGCGCACCGGACTTTGCCGCTTCCTGGATGCCGGCGTCGATGGGAGCGATGAATTCCTTGGGAATCACGCCGCCCACGATGGCGTTCTCAAACTGGTAGCCCTGACCGGGCTCCAGGGGCTCCAGCTCGATCACGCAGTGGCCGTATTGGCCGTGACCACCGGTCTGGCGCACGAAGCGTCCTTCCGCGGTGGCCTTCTTGCGGATCGTTTCCTTGTACGC
This sequence comes from Clostridiales bacterium, assembly GCA_024684665.1. The sequence continues at coordinate 887 of JAIKWN010000040.1, forward strand.
GACCTGAGGACGGCCGACGGTCGCTTCCACGCGGAACTCGCGCATCATGCGATCGACGATGATTTCCAGATGAAGCTCGCCCATGCCGGCGATAATCGTCTGGCCGGTTTCCTGGTCGGTATAGGTCTTGAAGGTCGGGTCTTCTTCCGCCAGGCGCTGAAGCGCCAGCGCCATCTTGTCCTGACCGGCTTTGGTCTTGGGTTCGATGGCGACCTGGATGACCGGGTCGGGGAAGACCATGTTTTCGAGCACGATCGGATGTTTCTCGTCGCACAGGGTATCGCCGGTGGTGGTGTCCTTGAAGCCCACGGCAGCGGCGATTTCGCCCGCGTAGACGCAGTCGATATCCTCGCGGTGGTTGGCGTGCATCCGCAGGATGCGGCCAAAGCGCTCGCGCTTGTGCTTGTTGATGTTATAGGCGTATCCGCCGGACTCCAGGGTGCCGGAGTACACGCGGAAGAACGCCAGCTTGCCTACGAAGGGGTCCACGGCGATTTTGAAGGCCAGCGCGGAGAAGGGAGCGTCGTCGCTCGCTTCACGGGTGATCGTCTTTTCGGTCCGGGGATCCTTGCCCTCCACCGCGGGAATGTCCAGCGGGCTGGGCAGGTAGGCGATAATCGCATCCAGGAGCATCTGGACGCCCTTGTTGCGGTAGGACGATCCGCAGAGCACCGGGGTCAGCTTGCAAGCAATGGTCTGGTCACGCAGGGACTGCATGATTTCCTCGACGGTGAGTTCTTCGCCGCTGAAGAATTTCTCCATCAGCTCGTCGTTGTCCTCCGCCGCGGCTTCGATCATCGCTTCACGCGCCGTCCTGGCTTCTTCCAGCATGTTCGCGGGGATCTCCTCCTCGCGGATGTCTTTGCCTTCGTCGTCGTAGTACACTTCCGCCTTCATCTTGACCAGGTCAATGATGCCGCGGAAAGTGGCTTCCTTGCCGATGGGCAGCTGGATGGGGATCGCGCGGGCGTTCAGGCGGACGTTCATCATTTCGATGGCCCGGCTGAAGTTGGCGCCCATGATATCCATTTTGTTGACGTACGCGATGCGCGGCACGTGGTATTTGTTTGCCTGGCGCCAGACGGTTTCGCTCTGAGGTTCTACGCCGCCTTTGGCGCAGAACACGGCGACGGCGCCGTCCAGTACGCGCAGCGAACGCTCGACTTCCACGGTAAAGTCCACGTGGCCGGGGGTATCAATCAGGTTGATACGGAAGCCCTTCCACTCGCAGGTGGTGGCGGCGGACGTAATCGTGATGCCGCGCTCCTGCTCCTCTTCCATCCAGTCCATGGTCGCCGCGCCGTCGTGCACTTCGCCGAGCTTGTGCGTGCGGCCTGTGTAGAACAGGATGCGTTCAGAGGTGGTGGTTTTACCGGCGTCGATGTGGGCCATGATGCCGATATTGCGTACTTTGTTTAACGGATGACTCCTGGGCATAAATTTTTCTGATACTCCTTCAGGAAATTACCTGATTTCCAAGGCGAAATTACCAGCGATAATGCGCGAATGCCTTGTTGGCTTCGGCCATGCGGTGCATTTCTTCCTTGCGCTTTACAGCGTTGCCGGTGTTGTTGGCGGCATCCATCAGTTCCGCGGCCAGACGTTCAGACATGGTCTTTTCACCGCGGGTGCGGCTGAAATCGACGATCCAGCGCAGACCCAGGGTCTGACGGCGTTCCGGACGGATTTCCATAGGCACCTGATAGGTGGCACCGCCCACGCGGCGGGCCTTGACTTCCAGCTGGGGCATCACGTTGTTGAGAGCCGCCTGGAAGACTTCGTTGGGGTCTTTATCGGTCTTCTGCTTGATCATTTCGAAAGCGTCGTAGCAGACCTGC
>JAIKWN010000252.1 GCA_024684665.1 Clostridiales bacterium
GTTCGTAGGCTCCTCGGCTTTGCTACACCGCTTCCTCCCCTCCTGTCATTACTGACAGCAGCTTGCGGTTCGCTACGCTTGGCGGTAAATACCCGCGGCAGGACTTTCACCTGCAAGAATTGTGCCATGCCCGGCACACCCCAAAAAAAGCGCCATCGCCCGGTGGCGCTTTTTTGGTATGCTAATACTCCGTCAATCTCGCCTTTGAAAACTACATCCCCGGTTTGATCATTTTCGTGCTGAACCAGAGGACCGCAATCACGCCAACGAGCATAACAATTGCACCGACTGCGGATTTCCACAGTGCGACTGCCGCCCCCAAGGCAACGGCAAGTGCGGTAAGCGCTACGATTTTTGCCAGACGGATCATGTATTTCGCCGGATCTTTCGGCTTTACAGAGACCCTTGCCCTATATGGCAGCATCTTATAATCCTTGGTGATGGCCATGAGCGCCGCGTAGAAAAGAAGTGTCCCAGCAAAGATAAACATAAAAACTGAAAACCCCTGCTCCACGAATCACACCTCTTGCATGTTTTGATTTATATGCTTCTCCGCAGCCTTCATCTCACTTCGCCATCTATGCATGTTTTTCGTCATTATTTGCACTTTCAGTTGCCTGTTCCCCCGCTCTTATAGTTGAACTTCCCAAGATTTTTTTCTTCAAGCGCCTTGATCAGATCATAAACGATCTCATTGTACGGGCACAGTATTTCCAGTTCATGCGCCACCCTGATCAGCATTCCCGAAAAAGCTTCTATTTCCGTCGCCCTTCCGGCGTCCAAATCCTGTAGAGTTGAATACCTTTGAGATGGGTCAACATTGGGCACCATTAGTTCTTCATTAAGTGGAATGCCTTTTGCTCTTGCGACGAGAACCACTTCTTTGTGGAGCTTCTGGCAGATATCGGATACATAGACGCTGTCGTCATATGCGCCTGCCCCCACTCCGAGGACAGCTTGCGGGAGATTTCGTGCAATGTTGAGGGCAAACTTGTCCCATATATCCAACATGATATCATCACTCAAATGACATATCACGGGTGTATTCGCAAACACGCCCGAAACGAGCATAACTCTCGGGTCGTCTGCTGCCTTCTTTCCGGGTACACCAAGATGGATCCCCGCCCCACCCCGCGGCAAGGGAAAATGAACTGCTGCGCCTTCCCGGGTTGAGGAGATCTTAATCATCGAATGAATCACGTGCTCTTTGCCGACAGCGGCGGATATTACTTCCTCGCTGTCGATTCCGTTCATGAGGCTGACAACGACTGTTTTTTCTCCGACAGCAGCCTGGATATCTGGCAGAGCCGCCTCCAACGCGGGCCGTTTTAAGCAGACAAACAGGATATCCGGATCTCCGGCCTCTTCTGGCAGGACAACGTTCAGATCATATCTTCGCCCGTTTATGGTCAGGCCTTCCTTCGACAGCCTCTTTGCCCGTTCATCTCTTGCGAGAACGCAAAGATTGTTTCCGTACTTATCGGCCAATCCCAAAATTAAATACGCGCCAACCGCTCCCGCACCCAGTATTGATATTCTCATATACAACACCTCTCTTATTAGTTGCCTGTCCGGTATTCCCATCCATGCTCGCCGTGATAGATCATGAGTCGTGTCATACCGCCATCAACGCAGATGTTTTCACCGGTGATGAATCCAGCCTTTTCGGAACATAGAAACAGTGCCAATTCCGCAATGTCCTCCGGCTTCCCAACCCGTCCTGCCGGTTGCTGCAATGCATCTGCTCCGGTGATCTCTGAATCTGTCGTATCGATCCATCCCGGAGAAATGCTGTTAACCCTTGCTTTCCCCGCAAGACTGACAGCAAGGGCGTGCGTCAGTGCTGCTATGCCTCCCTTTGTCGCGGTATAGCTCTCCGTCTGTGGCTGGCTCATCCGGTCACGGGAGGAAGAGATGTTGATTACGGAAGCCCCAGGTGCAAAATACGGTATAAGCAGTTTTGTCAGATAAAACGGTGCAGTTATACCAACCGCCAGGGCGCGGCAAAACTCTTCATAGGAGCAGTCATCTATGCCCTTCATGAGTGGAAGCGCATTGTTGATCAGGCAATCCACGCGTCCACTCCGCTGTACTACATATTCCGCAAAACGTTCCAAGGTTCTTTTGTCCCCGACATCTCCGACAAACCATTCGCCAGGCTTTATATCGATGATATGAACAGACGCGCCCTCAGCTCTAAAGGCTTTGGCCATTGCTTTCCCGATTCCGTGAGCGCCTCCGGTAATAACGGCGACCTTTCCTGCATAATAACCCATGCTTATCTCTTCCTTTCGGTCTGGGCACTCAAACACAAATCCAGCCAAACGGTTTGCAGAAAACAGATTGTATCTTTTGGGCCCGTCCTTTCCGGTTTTCTCATCAGAAGCTGTATCTGAAGCCGGAGGAGAACTGTCTGATCCGGGTACCCAATCTCTCCTCCAGATAACAGAAGGCGTGATCTCCCGTGCAATGCCCGGTAAAGATATATCTGATTGTGGCGCGTCTTATTTCCTCAGAAAGCGCAGCCAGCTCTTCGTCTGTCATCTTATAGAGATGCAGTCCCCCGACGTAGGCGTAAACATCGCTGCGGCCAAGCATTTCCCGGATGTCTGCAAGGATGTTCGTCATGCCCACATGAGAGCAGCTGTTAAAAACGATCAGCCCTTTCTTCGTTTCGAAGACAAGGCTCTGTTCGTGGACAAAACTATCCGGGCAACGTTCGTTGCCGATAACAGTGTACAGATCGTTTCGTATCGCTATTGCAGAATAATCCTTTCTGCGATGCGGAACCAGCCAGATACCATCCCCAATTGCATGGACACCTCTCACGTATTGTATCCGTGTTTCATACTTCTTCAATATACCGCTTTGGATTCCAATGTAACGCAGCGCGCCTTCCTTGATGCCGAAGCAGTTCTCACAGGTTCCTTCACGAACCAGGAAGGAAGCGTTGCGATTCAGAGAGAAGAAGGTATCTAATCCGTCTGCGTGGTCATAGTGCGCATGTGAAAGTACGCCTGCATCGACACTGTCAAGATCTATGCCGAGATGCTCTGCATTCTCCGCAAACAGCCCGCTTGCCCCAGTGTCCAGCAGAATCTTCCTGCTGTCCGCGTTGACCAGGATGCTAAGCCCCCATTCGCCGACCAGCGGCTCCTCAGCGATATTGTCAATCAGCACAGTCATATCGAGTTTTTGGATCATAACGCCTCCCGGTGTCCTTTTGAGGTCGCGCATAACAGTGCGGCTCCGTCTTTTTTTTCCAACTGTATATGTCAGATCTCAAGTCCTTCTGGTTTTCATCCTCCCGGATGCGGCGCGCCGCAATGATTCTTCGTTCCATATCTTTCTCGACGCAAGCCACCAGGATCAGCATCTGATCCACCAGCCTGACATCAACTGGACTGCTGTAAATGGAAGTATCCGGAAGAACCCGGATTACCTGCCTCCATTCGTCATTCCTTCTCGATCCCAGGCCGAAAAAGTCGGGTAAGTATTATTCAGATTTCTTCTGATTCTCTTGCTTGAATATGTGATCTTCGAATCCGGATCACCAGATGGCAACCCGATCCTCCGGGGCAAGATACATGCCGTCGCCTTCGGTAATGCCGTAGAAGCTCAGGAACTCATCATACTGCTGCAATGTGGCGTTGATTCGCAGATAGCCCATTGGATGCGAATCGTTGATTCGGGCATACGCCATCTGGAGACTGTCTTTTAACAGCCAGACGCCGGCATAGGTGCGGAAAAAGACATCGTAATTGAAATCCGGAATTTCGGCTGCCAACAGGAGCATAACCTTAATCCCCGCCATATCCGCGCATGCTTCGCCCGTCATGATATTCCCGTAAAAATCCTGGCCCTCCCACGGGTGCATCGCATTGTAAAAATCAACCATTTTGGCATTTCGCTCGAGGAACTTCGCATAATCCTCCTCGGTCCACCAGTTGATCATATCGCCGTTCTTGTCAAACTGAGCTCCGGAGGAATCGAAAGCGTGGGAAATCTCATGCCCAACCACAGCGCCTAGGGTTCCATAGAGTTCCTCGTCACTCATTCCGCTGTTATAAAGGTCTCCCCGCGCAAAAGCACCCATGATGTAGATGCTGTTTGTCTGCGGATCATAGAAACAGTTGACCTCATGCGGCGGCCTCCCCCACTTCTCCTTATCAAATGGCTCGGCGTATTCCTGGACTCTCTTGTCAAGATAGAATCTTCCGATCGCTTCCTGTGCCTTCCACAAAGTCCCTCCATTTTCACGAGATGCAAAGTCAAGTCCTTCAAAGCTGTACTTCTCCCAGCTGTCCGGATAGAGAATACGCTTGTCTATTGCCTCGAGCTTTTCGATGGCCTTCGCACGGGTTTCGTCGGAAAGGAAATCCGCCTCCGCCAGGATACTGTGATAGGCATCCATGATTTTTACTACCATGGCAGAGATGCGATCCTTGTCTTCCTGATTCAAGTAGGTCTCCGTGTAAAGCTGGGATACCGGCCAAATCAGCATGCCCGCAACTGTGCCTGAAAACACCGTTTCATCGTCTTTGATTCCCGTTGCGCCGCTGATCGCATTGCTGCGTTCCACACTCCATTCATAGCACTCTCGATCCAGCATCCCGGCACTGGCGATCACACCGCTGACAATAAGCGTATCCCGAATAAGGGGAAGATTCTCTTCGGAATAAAGCTCATTGAGTTTGTCGAGAAATTCGGGCTCTGTCACCAGATATTCATCTGCGGCCGGATACCCTTGCGCCTGCTCCAGGAACGAGAGGATGGGCAGCTTCCCCTGGCGCACTTCCAGTTCTTCTCGGGAGAAGATGTTGTAGATCCGGGAATAGATGTCCGGGCTGCTCTGCTCTTCATTGGTATAGATAGAGGGAGCCAACATGGTCTCAAATGCAAAGCAGTTATCTATCTTCTGTATTGCTTCCTCTTTGGAATAGCCCAGCTTGAGCAGCATTTTTGTGGCGAGTTCGTTATTCGCCACTTTTTTCACCTCGCCGTAAGGCGTTAATCTCCTGTATTCCGCGCTGTCATCCAGTAGCAGTCTGGCGCTCCCGACACTGAGGATATACCGGTTTGAATTGACCAGATCCTGCATGGATTCGCAGCTGAAAAGAGCACCGAGCTGCTGTTCCACCGGGGTATTAACAAAGTAATCCGTAAGCTCGTCGATGCTGGAGATTTTTTCCACTGCTTCGGTCAGTTTCTTGAGTGGCGATACACCAAGCGCATTCCGGCTGTCCCAATCCATCAGGAGCCAGAACAGGTCGTAAGCAAGCTTTGTATCATGGGAAGCCGGCGCATCTTTCAGGAACATGTTTTTCACTTCTTCCGCCTGAAGAAGGAGCAAATCCCTGACTGTTCCGCCGTAAGCATAACCCTCCGGGATCGTGAGGTTCAGAATCTTGTCCTTGTTGACATACAGGGCAAAATTGTCCTTCAGAACAGCCGGCATATCCGGCGTCACAACTCCCTCAAGATCGATATCCGGCCAGGGTGTTCCGGTGCTATAGTCCGGAGCCAGCTGTTCCGCTTCGCAAAACCCAGCAACTGTAAGGAAAAGAAGTGCCATGACTGCAAAGTAAAACGCGATAGTCTTCTTCATGTTATGTTATCCTCCAATATCTAATCCCTACTGGGATTGGGAATCAGAATTCGGCGCGCGATCGGCCGCTCAAACGCGTAGGTCAAAACTGTCGAGACAGTAAGTGCGATCACCACTACTGCCAAGGTGTATCGCCCCTGCCAGAGCTGGTCGCCTGCATAGTTTGGGTCTGCGAAAGCGGAAGGAATGATACGTGCGCGAAGAACCTGCACCGCGATCACCTGATGCCAGATGTAAAACTGCATCGAAATGCCGCTCAAAAACTTCATCAGGCGGTTTGAAAAGACTGTACACAGTGGTTTTCCCGTGTGCGCAAGGCCAAGGAGCATCAGGCTTCCAAAGCAGCCCATGAAGAAACGGCGCTGCATCTGCCCCAGACGAATCTCCTCCACGTTTACGGAGCGCGACTGGGCCTGCGCCAGTTTGAACAGCATCCAGAGGGAAAAGATCGCAGCAGCCCCGAAAATCAGCCGCATCCATCTTCGGTGTGGAACCGCGCTGAGGCGGACATGAAACAGGGCAGCGAGCATCCCAAGCGCGAAAACGTCGAGATAAGCGATCAGTTGATTGAACCAGATCCCGATATCGCTGACATTCACCGCTACCCATGCCCGATAAGACAGAGAGATGGCGATCATCGCGCCGGCCGTCGAAAAAGGCGCTTTCCTGAACAGTCTGGCCAGAAACGGGAATACGAGATAAAAATGAACCTCAACCGCAATGGTCCACAGCCCCGCATTGATGGGGGTCGCATAATAGGTGTCATACGAAAACACCTGTGTAAACGTCAGATGTGCGAGAAGATCCCGGATCGCCCGCCCTCTGTCCGCGTAGAATCCCGCAACACAGGAAAAGGCAAACACTATGACCACATTCAGAATATAGGAAGGGAAAATACGGGCAACCCGTCTTTTGTAAAACGACAGAATCCTCGGGGAAGGATCCTGCGGTTTCAGACGCGCCCAAGGCAGATACAGGCAGAATCCGCTGATCAGGATCATCAGATCCACCCACATATACCCAGAACGGATCAGTGGATCCAGATTGATTTCCCTGCCGAAAGCATGAAATCCCGGCCAGAGCCAGGACTGCTGCCAAATATGGAACCATGCAACAATGCCGATAGCAAGCACACGCATACCATCGCATACGCCCACATATTTCGTATCCTGCTGCGGATTCCGGCCGGTGCCCGGCAAATCATAGTTCATCTTTCCAGGCGCTGTTGTCATCCCTTCTCTATTGCACGATAACATCCAGTTCTTCCCCCCGGTTCTCGGGAGCGTCTCCCACTACAGAAACCACCAAGCTGTGCGGCAGGCAAACGATGCTCTTAGCCGCGCTGTCCGTCTTCCCCTGCTGCACGCAGAGCCCATCGCGGCAGTTTGCTTCTTCCATCCATACTTTCCCATCCCGCACACGAACAAGATTGTAGGAGCCATCCTCCTGCCGGAAGGGATACTGCCCCGTCTCACTCAGTTTCCCGCGGTACACTTCGGTTCCTTCGATTGTGACAGAAAAGAAGCTTCCCGGTTTATCGGCGTTCCTGTGTCCGATCCCGTACAACACCAGAGCAGTAGCCGCAAGGATCAAAACAAGCAAAAGGTCCCGCCGTTTCACGGTTCTGCCCCCTCCGTCTGGTCAGTAGCATTCTTATCCGTATCCGCGTAAGACGTATTCTCAGATGAGGCGTCCTCTCCGGATTCTGCGCCCGCCTTATTCCCGCCTGAAAAAGCCTCATCCTCCCCGGACCCCAGATAGGTAAGGCGGACATTTTTACCAGTATCTTTCCTTTTCAGCGTCAGGGTCGATCCGCGAAGACTGACCACCGTATAAGCCACTTCTGTAGGATTGGGCTGCGGGCCGACATCGATTTCATAGCCGTTTCCGTTGAAAAAAGCATCTTCTCCGCCAATTCGGCAGCTCCCATCCTTCCGGAACAGGTACTCGGTTCCGTACGTATCTTTCCATCGTCCGATGATCCTGTAGACGTAATCGTTCAAACGTTTGGCAGCGCTGCGATTGTCCGGAATCCGCTCCAGGTATGGCAGCGCTTCCAGCGGGCGCCTGAGGCCAATCAGTTCCTGCGCCAGCCCCAGGCAGGCAGATTCATAAACCGTCCTGATACCAGCATAACGCGTGGGAAGTGTCTCCTTTAGATACGGTTCCAGCGTCTCAATTGCTCCCAGGTAATTGCCAACGTCCAGATCCATCTGCGCATTCACAAACGGTTCCTTCAGTCTTGCGTCTTCACAGCGTTCTTTTGCGGCCTTCGCGTCGGAATATCCCCCGAGAGCATCAAAAGCTGCAGCGGCAGCCGCATATTCCCCGCTGCTTTCAAGCGAAAGCGCTGATTGGTAATGGGCGTTTCTCGCCTTCTCTTCTGCATCAAGATACGCGCCGCAGAGCTCATACAGCTTCGCGGACTCTTCATATTTCTCATCCTGTGCGCAGATTTCTGCCCAGGCATAGCGGCATTGTCGGATATACGTCTCTCTTTCCTTCCGGGCTGTAATGCCCTCAAACATTTCAAGCGCGCCTTCGTAGTCTCCGGCGTCCATCCTGGCCTGCCCGTTCCGAATGCGGCATTGTCTGGCAAGCTGATCGGAATCCATATATCCTCTCAGTCCCTCAAACCGATACATTGCTTCCTCCGGGGATTCCTCCATCTCACGGGTGGCAATTTCGTATTCAATGGCCTGAACCCGGGATGCAGCGTCCTCATATCCTCCGAGGGAGGCAAATTCAACCGCTGCTTCTTCCTTCCGGCCTTCCTGCAGCAGTTCTTCCGCCCAGGCGTATACTGCCGCGTCCAGTTTCGTCTGAACCTGTTCACGAGGAAGCCGTGAGAGCCATCCGATCGCGCTTTCCCAATCTTCCTCCTCAATGGCATTTTCAGCCAGGATTTCCGCACAGGCTTCAAAGCGCTTCTCTGCGTCTTCATGCTGCGCTGCGAGGGCAAACTGCCCTGCCGCTGCAGGCAGGTCCCCGGCTTCCTGCGCCTGCACGCCCGCCTCATAGTGGCACGCAAGCGCACATTCCGCCGCGTCCTCATAAAAGCCGAGGCTCTCGTAATACCCAGCTGCTTCTGTCAGTTTTCCTTCCAGACGAAGCTTCCCCGCCAGAAGATAGCGACTGTTCCGCAACAGAGAGACAGAATCCTCATAGGCGGGAATCATTTCAAACTGGGCGCACGCATCCTCGTAATTCCCTTCTCTGACAAGCTGCCTTCCATAGAGATAAATACAGTCGTTCTTCTGCTGGGAAGCGTCCCTGTACTCTCCCGCTTCCGCGAACTTCGCGATCGCCTCCGGATAGTCAACTTTCTCTTTGAAGCGCATCCCCTGGTCATAAAGCAGTCCGCAGAGGCGCTTCATTGCTTCTTCTTTCCGTTCGATTCTCCGGAGGATGGCCTCCGCTTCCTTTTCCTCTCCCCGGGCAATCAAAACGTCTGCCAACGCAAGCTGCGCGCGGAGCAGCCGCGCTGCATCTCCAGCACGTTCCGCACGCGTAGCTGCTTCCCGAAGCGCAACCTCGCTTCCGTCCGCGATCATCGAATCCATGATATCGTTTTCTGCGTCGATAAGTTTCTGTGATACGGAAAACGCGTCGGGCCAGTATCGCTCGACTATTTCATAAAACCGCTTTGCGTCAGCCGGTTTACCCGAAGCCCGCAGGGCGTCGCCGCGGGCCGTGAGAAACATAGGAATACTCCACCTGTAAGCCGAAAGGCCAAGTGCAAGAACGAGAAGAACCGCGATCAGAGCAACGATCCTCTTCCGTTTCTTTTTTTCCCGCTCTCTGACCGTCTTTTCTTCCCGCTCCTGCTGTTGTGCGTTTGCCTGAAGCGCTTCCCGGGATTTTTCCTGCCGCGTCCTCTCCCGGAAACCTTCCGTCGCGTCGATCACTTCAAAGCTGTAATGTGCAAGAACGAACGCCCGCTGCCGTCCGCAGCGCATGCAGATATCCGAACTGTTCATGTTTGCGCGTCCGCAGACGCACATCCAGACTTTGTCATCCATGCGCGCATATCCGCGCGCGTCCTCTCCTGCCACTCTCCTCAGGCGGTCAAGTTCTTGGCCAGATGGCAGCCAATTCGGTTCATACTCCCGGACGTTTTTCTCTTCCCGTCTCCAGACAACCCCGTCGCCATACCAGATTTTCTCAACCGAAGCTTCCACCCGCACAGTCGCTTCCACATGATCAGGCGCAAAGGTGCCAGAGAACGCGGCATTCGGTGCACCCTCTACCCGGGAGCGGACGAGCCGTCCGCCCAGGCGGCTGTCGGTTCCGTCAAAGCAGAGGATGTTCATCTGAATGCTCTCGATCTTCTTTTCGGAAAGATTCACGAAATCAATCACGCAAACGATGCCTTCGCCGGCTCTTTCGATGGAAACACCTGTGATCTCCACAGGGCATGTCAGATCGCTTCTCACAGCTTCCTCCCGGGAACGCGTCTGCGTTCGTTCTTCAGATTTCCCTTAACACCTGAATCTCTTCCTCGGACAGTTCGCGCCACTCGCCCCGTTTCAGATTTCCGAGGGTTACGGATCCAAAACGGATTCTGCGCAGAAGGATTACCCTGTGTCCTACTGCTTCGAACATCCTGCGTACCTGGCGATTCCGTCCCTCGTGGATGGTGACCATGACTTCAGACCAGATCTCACCCGTACGCAGGACGCGCACTTTTGCAGGCCAGGTTCTTCTTTCCTCTCCTTCTAACAGGATACCCCGTCGGAGCCGATCTGTTTCTTCTACGGTAAGCTGACCCACAATCCTTGCCAGATACGACTTGTCGACCTCACGGGAGGGATGCGTCAGATTTTCCGCAAGCTCCCCGTCATTGGTCAGGAGCAGAACGCCCTCTGTATCGTAATCCAACCTTCCGACAGGGAAGATGCGCCACGGAAGCTCACGGAAGCGGTCCATAACCGTCTCTCTTCCCCGGTCATCCTGAACCGTCGTTACCTCACCTATCGGTTTATAATAGAGAATGACGACTTTTCGATCTTCCGGAGTCAGCTTCTTGCCGTCCAAGAGAACCTCGTCCTCAGGCTGCACCTGGGCTCCCATCTCAGTCACGACGACCCCATTTATCGAAACCCGGCCCTCCCGGATAATCTCCTCGCATTTCCGGCGCGCAGCCACGCCGCATTCCGCCATATACTTTTGAAGCCTCATACGGATTTCCTCCTCTCTTCCCGGATCCATTCTCCGAGAGACGCGAACATGGCTTCTTCTCCCTCATCCCGAAGCTGCGTTAGAAAACGGGTCAGGCTTTTCAGCGTGTCCGGATGCATGGCGTCGCGCATTTTTCCATTCAGAAGATAGTCCAGCGGATCCGAATTCCGGTAGGCTTTACCCCGGTAGATCTTGCTGGCAGCAACCCGGTCACAGATCATCTCCGCGATGTACCTTCGCGGCATTGAAACAGGCACATACCGTCGCTGCTCCATATTATAATCCGTCCAGTACTCCCAATGATGGGGGTTTCGTCCCTTATGATGCATCCAGGCAAGTGAATACCCGAGATCCTTTCTTTCATCCTCCGTCGGGGAATGGCTCCCGTCAAAATACCGGACACCCTGAAAGAATTCTGTCGGGCTGTATTTCGAAAGATCATGCCGAAGCCCCTGCCAGAGGATTCCAGCCTTCGCACAATGCCGGATCACCTGATGGCGATGCCGGGTGATCGTTTTCAGATGTCCAAAGAAGCGCGGCCAGAACCTCATACTTTCCCTGCATCCTTTACTTCGTCGCAGATTGCACCGCCGAGGCATACGTCTCCGTCGTAAAACACCATGCTCTGTCCAGGCGTTACGGCGCGCTGCCGATCCCTGGCTTCAACAAGGACGCGGCCCTCGTCCAAAACCGTAACCTTTACAGTCTGATCAGGCTGACGATACCGGTATTTGCAGGTACAGAAGAATTCCTGTTCCGGTGGTTCGCCGGATATCCAGGTTGCATCCGTCCCCAGAGCGGTTTTACTGTAAAGAAGCGGGTGATCCTTCCCCTGTCCCACGATGAGGACGTTTCGTTCCATATCCTTTCTCAGAACGAACCAGGATTCTCCCGTCCCCCTGCCTCCAATCCCGAGGCCCTTCCGTTGACCCAGGGTGTAATACATGAGTCCATCGTGTCTGCCTACGACTTCGCCGCTTTCCGTCTGCATTTCTCCCGGCTGTGCTGGAAGGAACTGCTGGAGGAAAGGTTTGAACCGGCGTTCTCCGATGAAGCAGACGCCCGTCGAGTCCTTTTTTTCGCTCGTCGGGAGTCCCATTTCCCGGGCAATTGCCCGAACCTGTGTCTTGGTCATTCCGCCAACCGGGAATACCGCCTTTGAAAGCTGATCGGAAGAAAGCATATACAGGAAGTAGCTCTGATCCTTAGCCGCATCCAGGCCGCGCAGCAGGCGGCTTCTCCCGGACACCACGTCCGTTCTGCAGAAATGCCCGGTGGCGATGCCATCCGCGCCGAGCATCATCGCATAATCCAGAAAAGCTCGGAATTTTATTTCACGGTTGCAAAGAACATCTGGATTTGGCGTGCGGCCTTTCTGATATTCGCTCAGAAAATAGCGGAAAACGCGGTCCCAGTAATCCTTTGCAAAATCGACGGAATAGCATGGGATATCCAGTATTTCGCAAACGCGTCTTGCATCATTCCAGTCCGCTTCGCTCGTACAGACGCCGTTTTCGTCCTTCTCATCCCAGTTTTTCATGAAAACGCCGATGACCTCGGCCCCCTGCCGTTTCAGCAGGAGCGACGCGACGGACGAATCTACCCCGCCAGACATACCAACTACAATCTTCGGCATTCAACCACCTGCTCCCATCGTGCGGGCTTTATTCATACGGGAAGCGCGTCAATCCGCTTCGCAAGTCCGGAAAGCAATTCTTCCGTGACTTCCCCGATGCTCCTGGATGCGTCAATTTTCAGGACCCGATCGTTCTCCTGAAAAAAGCGATGATAGGTCTCATGGACCCGCCGGAAAAAAGACTCCTGCTCTGATTCCAACCGGTCCGGTTCGCCGGCGCGAAGCCTCCTGGCCAGAGAAACTTCCGGCTCCAGATCGAGGAATACGGTCAGATCCGGGTCAAGGCCTCCGGTTGCTATCCGGTTCAGATCCGCAATCTGCTCCGGTCCCAGACCACGACCGCCGCCCTGATATGCCACGGATGAATCCACGAAACGATCGCAAACAACGGCCATTCCGTCCATCAGGGCCGGAAGAATTCGCCTTCTTACATTTTGTGCACGGCTCGCCGCATACAGATAGGCCTCGGTCTCCGGGCACATTTCTGTGTTCGCGGGGTCCAGTATGATTTGCCGGATTTTTTCTGCGATATTGTCGCCGCCCGGTTCTCGCGTCACGGAGACTTCCCAACCACGCTGCAGCAGGAAATCTACGATTTTTTCTCTTTGCGTCGTCTTCCCGCAGCCGTCCATTCCCTCGAGCGTCAGAAACAAACCGCGTGCAGGTTCCGCTTCCCCCAGCAAAAGCTTTTGCAGGTCCCGAACGCTGCCAGCCAGCTCGGTCGCGCCCGCATTTTTCAGTTCCTCCTCGCTTCCATAACCAAACGTGACACCGATGCACGGGATCCCACATTCTCTGGCCGCATCTGCGTCATAATGCCGGTCCCCGACCATTACCGTATTCCTGCCCGCCTTTTCTAGTATGTCGGATAAAAATCCCGCCTTGTCCGCCGTACGGTCGTCGTCGGTTGGTCCGACAATGCCCGAGAGATACGGAGACAGGCCAAAATACTGGCATACGTCCTCAGCGGAATGCTTCGGCTTTCCGGTAGCGACGAATGAGCGGATCCCCGCTTCCTTCAGGCTTCGCAACAGGCGCGGAATTCCTGGATAGGCCCTGTTCCGCTTCCAGCCCTCTGAGCGATAATAAGCACGGTAAATTCGCTGCGCTTTTTCCGCTTCTTCCACACTCATGCCCAATCCATAGTGAAAGCTCCAATAGAGGGGAGGACCAATAAAGCGCCGGAGTTGCTCTTTTTCGGGGACAGGCCATCCCATGCAGCGAAGCGTCTGCTCAATTCCCGTGAAGATCCCTTCTTCGGACTGGGTCAACGTTCCATCCAGATCGAAGATGACATTCTGATAGCGCAACGCGCTCTCCTCCTTAGCGCCCTTGTTCCGGGGGTTCTAGATTCTTTTTCCCTTTTTCTGCCAACTCTCCGGTTTTCTACGTGTCTTTTTCTTCTTGCGTTTTTTCCGGCTGGGAAGCTCGTCAGTCCCCTCCGGGATGAGTGGCAGAACATGCGGATAAAGCTGGGGAAACGCGCGCTGCAGCGCGCGCCCGCGCAAAGTAACCAGTGGCTCCCTTTCCATCCGGTCGTCCTTGCCAAAGCGATCCGGCAGAAGTTCACTTAAAGCCTCTTCAAAGGCTCCGTTCAACGGTATGAGGATCGCCTGCTTTTCTCCGTCCCGCTCTGCGACTATAAGATTCCCATCCGGCCTCAGGAATTCGCGTCCGGCAAAGAATCTGGCAAGTCTCGCCGAAAAAACAGTAGTGATCCACACTGCCCGGATTCGTAGCGGCGTTTCCAGTGAGCGATGCGGAACTGTAACGCTTTCATAGGTGATCCGGAGGTTTTCCCCGGCAATATGCTTCCGGACAGCAGCGATCTGTGAAAGCGGTACGTGGATTTCATGTTTTTTTCCGCTTTGACGGATGCGATTGACGTGCACATACTGTTCCGTGAGAATGATTTCCGCGCTCTGCACTCGTTCGCAGAACCAGTGATACAGAAGAAGGAGCGTATACAGGCAGATCAGGATCCGGAGAACGCCAATTCCAGTGATCCGGACCGCAAGGCTTACAACTACCTGTGCAACCGAGAGGCGGATGAGGATACGGAATAACTGTGTAAGAAATGTCCGCCCCGTCATAGGCGGCGGGTTTACGGCCAGCCGCGCGACGATACCGCTTTCCACCGCCATCTTCTCCGTCATACCTTCCCCTTCAATCCTCAGTTTCTGAGGCTCTGCAGCGGAGCGGGGATCCTTCCGCCCCGGCTGACAAATTCTTCGGCGGATCCCTGCGAAACACGCATAATCGGCGCCCTTCCAAAGAGTCCGCCGAACTCCACCCAGTCACCGACCGTCTTTCCCGGAACCGGAATCAGCCGGACCGCGGTCGTTTTCTGATTCACAACGCCAATCGCCGCCTCGTCAGCAATGATCGCCGAGATGGTGGAGGCAGGCGTGTCACCGGGGATCGCAATCATATCAAGGCCTACGGAGCAAACACAGGTCATCGCTTCCAGCTTTTCGATAAGGAGCGCACCTTTTGCGGCCGCGTCGATCATCCCGATATCCTCGCTGACGGGGATAAACGCGCCGGACAGCCCTCCAACGTGGCCCGAAGCCATGACGCCTCCCTTTTTCACCGCATCGTTCAGCAAGGCAAGCGCAGCAGTCGTACCCGCGCTTCCACAGACGGACAGTCCCATTTCCTCCAGAATATGCGCCACAGAGTCTCCCATGGCAGGTGTCGGTGCCAGGGAAAGATCTACGATGCCAAAAGGGACACCCAGACGGGAAGAAGCCTCTCTAGCGATCAGTTGACCGACGCGGGTAATCTTAAATGCCGTCCGTTTAATAGTTTCCGCAACCACGTCAAAGGGCGCGCCTTTGGCTTCCCTCTCCAGCGCGCGCTTCACAACGCCAGGGCCGGAGATGCCCACATTAATGCAGCAGTCCCCTTCCCCCGGGCCGTGGAAGGCACCAGCCATAAACGGATTATCCTCCACTGCGTTTGCAAACACCACCAGCTTCATGCAGCCGGAAGCGTCCGTCTCTCGGGTCGCCTCGGCGATATCCCGGATGACCTCGCCGCAGAGCCGCACCGCATCCATATCAATACCCGCTTTTGTGCTCGCCACGTTTACGGAGGCGCATACCCGCTCCGTCCGCGCCAGAGCCTCCGGAAGTGATTCAATGAGCTTCCGGTCGGATTCCGTCATACCTTTCTGAACGAGTGCTGTATAGCCTCCGATGAAATTAACGCCTGTCGCCTTCGCGGCTCTGTCCATTGCGATGGCCGCGCTGACGGGATCCCCTGAAGCGGCGGCGATGAGGCTGACCGGCGTCACGCTGATGCGTTTGTTCACGATGGGGATGCCGTATTCTCGTTCCAGCGACTCACCGGTTTCAACGAGATGTTCCGCCTGTTTCACAATGCGTTCGTAAATCTTCTCCGCCATGCGGCGTGGATCGGGATCCGCGCAGGAAAAGAGAGAGATGCCCATGGTGATGGTGCGGATATCGAGTTTCTCGTCCGTGATCATGTGGACGGTCTGCAGGATCTCCGATGTGTTGATCATCTTTCGCCTCCGTTATACCCGGTGCATCGCATCGAATATCTCGATCCGTTGAATGCGGATCTGCACACCGATTTCCTGCCCCAGCCGGGTAAGGTCATCTGCAAGTTCCGCAAAGACGCTGTCCCGGAGATCTACAATCATGATCATGTTGAACATGCCGGAGAGAACTGTCTGAGAGATGTCCAGGATGTTCGCTGTATGTCTGAACAGTACGGCGCTGACCTTTGCGATGATGCCTGTCGTATCGTTACCGAGGACAGTCAAAACTGCCCGATTCTTCGTTTCCATCATTGTCCTCCATTGTCCTCCGGATCAGTCCGGCTTTCGATGTCAACCACGCGCTTCCTTCAATTCACCGCTGCGGTAGGCTGCAATAAGGCGTATCAGATCCTCGATCTGTTCAGCGATTCCCTTGCCTTCGTCCGTATCCTCGATAAGAAGCCGGTGCGGCATGGCCCGGACGAGGCTCTGCTTGGAATGAATATCCTGCTCGTCGGAGATGGCAGCTGCCTTGGAGATGAAGGGCTGATGCGCAACCAGATTCACTTCCTTCGAAGTGAAGATAAGTGTATAGCCGGCGATGCCGGTCACCGGCTGATAAGCGCGGGACATGCCGCCGTCGATCACGAGGAGCCTTCCGCCAGCCTTGACGGGGCTTTCCCCTTTTCCGACCTTTACAGGTACGTGTCCGTTGATTATTATGCCGTTTTCATGAAGCCCGAATTCGTGAAGAATTCGGATCGCGGTTGCTTCATCCCCCTGCAGATCGTAATAGGTATTCTTCTTTTCGGCATGCGTGGCTTTGTCCGCAATGAAGTAACGCTCAAAAGTCGTCATTTTATCCTTGCCGAAAAGCGGAGAAGCCGGGCCGCAGCCGAGATACCACAGGAAATCCTGCCCATCCTGGCGCGCCTTCGTGCCCATTTTGGCAAAGTAACCTTTGCGCGCCATCTGATCTGCCGCATCGATTCCCTCTTTTCCGCAAAGCCCTTCGGTTCCGGGGACGGGAATCGGTGCGAAGCTTTTGTCCTCGTTCATCGGGATGCAGCCATGATAGAGGAGATTCCCATTGCAGCGTAGATACATTCCGCCCGCGCTGTAGAGGAACTGTGCATGGCGCTGGAGTTTTTCAGAATGATGGAACTCCTGCACCAGCCGGTCCATGATCTCATGCTCCAGGGCGTTCAACTCGTACGGATCCGCCGGATCGACGGTCGGGAAGCGACAGGATCGAAGCGGATACTCCTTCCCATCCAGCAGGATCGTTCCCTTTTCGTAGTCGATCCGGTGCAGCAGTCTCCTGCCTTCCATATTGTATTCCGGATGCCTCGAAAGGAGCTGACCCTCCAGCTTGAAGAGAAGAACCGCAGCCGCCTTGTGCATCCGCGCGACTTCCATCGCGTCTTCTTCCGCCACATCGCCGTTATCCTTCGGGAGGAAAGCTTCGCAGGGGTCTTCCGCGTAATACGCCGCGGCCAGCGTTGCAAGAGGGCGCAGCGAGATGCCGTATCCGATTTCCAGGGATTCGAGATTGCTGTATTTGACGGACGTCACAATTGCCTGCGCGATGCATGCCTCCGATAAGGCGGCGGCACCCATCCAGACGATGTCGTGATTTCCCCACTGAACATCCACCTGATGATATTCGGCAAGCGCGTCCATGATGAGATCTGCCCGGGGTCCACGGTCGTAGATATCCCCGATAATGTGAAGGCGGTCGATGGCAAGCGTCTGGATGACCCGGCTGAGGGCAATGATCATCGCATCCGAGAGGCCGGTATCAAGGATGGACTGCATAACCTCTTTATAGTACCCTTCTTTGTCCGGCGTTCCGTCGCTGAGGAGCATTTCTTCGATAAGACGCCCCATACCGGCAGGCATCGCTTCCCTCACCCTCTGCCGCGTGTATTTCACCGAGCACATCCGGCAGACTTCCAGCAGGCGGTAAATCGTCAGACGATACCATTCGTCGTCGACCATTCCCTGCTTTTTTAGAAGTGACAGCTTCTCGTTCGGATAATAGATGAGAGTTGCCAAAAGATCCCGCTCGTGCTTCGGAAGCACGTTCTCATATAGGTCGTTGATCTTCCGCTTGATGACGCCGCTGGCGTTGTGCAGCATATGCAGAAAAGCACCGTGCTCGCCGTGGAGATCCGAAAGAAAGTGCTCGGTTCCTTTCGGAAGCTTTAAAATCGCACGCAGGTGCGCAACCTCCGCGGACGCTTCCTGGATCGTCCTGTATTCCCTGCGCAGAAGTTCCAGATAGCGGCGTTCTGTCGTAGATGCGTTTTCATAATTCATCTGTTTATCCCCCTGCTCTTTACGATCAATGCTCCTGTATGGGCATTTACGCAGCTTTTAGCGTTCCTGTGCCCCCACATAAATTCGCGCAGGAACCGCTTCATACCGGTCTTGCGAAATGAGTTCCTCCGACAGGTCATTTCCTTCGCTGTCACTTACGATCCGCCTAGTCTGCGAAACGATTTCCGGAAGTGCCTCACCAGCCTGTACGCGTTCATCCGAATAGACCGCGTAGCGTCCTTCCCTGTCTCTGACGTAAACGGGTTCCTTCGGTGTTTTCCCTGTCTCCTGCGTCGATTCCAACCGGTACCGCGCGGTCAGCGGCAAACCGATGATCTGAATCTCCGCGAAGGCATGTTCATCCGCTTCCAACCAATCCCTAGCAAAAATCCATAGGGGATAGCCAGTATTATTTGCCACCCTGAGATCCAGTCCCCGGTCGCTGACCGCCGCTTCCATACCGGGATCCGCGTATGGAACCGGATAACTGGCTGCATGCCGCTCCTCAATCCGCAACCCAGAGAGAAGCGCAGCCTGGTACAGCATGGTCGCCACCCGGCAGACTCCGCCGCCGATTCCCCCGGCGTAGGGACCGAATGCGGGCTCGTCTGCAGTCGCATAGCCTGCTTCTTCACTGCGGTTTCCCACGGCCTCGTTGAAAGAAAAAACCTCGCCAGGCGCGATCGTCCTTCCGTTCAGGCCGGAAAGCGCCAGGCTTTCGTTCTCCAACGCCGCCTCGGTATCCATCACAAGGCGCACCCTAGCGCGCAGGCTGATTGCGTTTTCCAGTTCAGCCCGGTAGAAATCCGGTTCCAGGACCTCCGGATGCACTTCAGCGTCGAACGGCTTGAGCGTTTCTGCCGCCTCCCTGATGTCCGCAAGCAGCGGCTCCGTTTCCAGCCGGTATCCTGTCTGTTCGTCTGCAAACGTAAAGGGCGCGTCCATTTTCGGATCAAAAGAAGCGGTCGCGTTTACCGCCGGCCGGTCCACTTCCGCCCTCAAGCGGGACAGCAGTTCCCGAATGGGTGCTTCTTCAAATCGGATTACTGGTTCTTTGCGGATTCCCTCGCTTGTTCTCGCCCGCGCTACCGCAAGGACCCGAGCCGGAAGGCTTTCCTCCCGGCCGATCTGCCACAGGGCACCAAGCGTCGCCTCCCGGTCGACCGTAAGTCCGATTTCATCCGCCGTCAGGCTGTAGTCCTTTCCCTTCCAGCGCAGCGTCGTGCTCCAAGCCGAACGCTTTTCTTCCGTCAGGTCATACAGTAGTGAAGCAGCCTGCTCCGGCGTCATACCATCCAGCGCGTATTCTTCCAGATACAGCCCTGGAAGAAAAGTCTCTTCATAGCGCTTCACATCCTGCCACACAAAGAGAACCCCGCAGGAAACCACAACAGCAAGGATCAGCACAATGCCGGAAAACACGAGGGCACCGTTTATGGGACGCTTCTGCTTTATCGCTTTGGCGTTTTTCTTCTTTTTTTTCGTAGGGGGCGGAGTATAACCCCCCTGGGTCACCCTCGCCAGTGTCAAGCACCTCCCCTGTCTGTCTCCGACGCATCCGAAATGTGAAGCGTGGACAGCAGCGAAGCAACGTCCTCATCCATTGTTCTCCATCGGTAAAGCCCGGTCCCAATTTCGATCCCCGGCTTGACCTCTGGACCGTGGAAATCGCTTCCCCCGGTCACAAGCAGAGCGCATTCCTTCGCGATCCTCAACAGCGCGGGAAGATCTCCGGCGTCCGCGCTCGGATGATACACCTCAATGCCGCCAAGGCCCTGCCGTGCCCATTCCCGGATGAGATCCGCCAGAATGCCGTGGCTTTTCTTCAGCTGCATGGGATGCGCCAGGACTGGAATCCCGCCCGCTTCCCGGATGACCCGGACGCCCTCGTAAACCGGCATGTCACTCTTCGGAACATAGCCACATTTCCCCGGCATCAGATACCGTCGGAGCGCTTCCATGGCGGAAGAGGCGTATCCCGCCTCCTGTATCGCCCGGGCCACATGTGGCCGGCAGGGTACCCCCCCAGCTAGTTCCAGAACGCGTTCTTCACTGATGAAAATCGAATTCCGGCTCAGCCGCCGGACCATTTCTCGCGTCCGCTCCAAACGCTCTTTGCGTTTTTCTTCGCAAAAACGTATAAGCGCATCGTTTCCTTCGTCCATTCCGTATCCCAGGACGTGGATTTCTTTCTCTCCGCCGCAACTCAGCTCTGCCCCGGGAATGAAAGTCATCCCAAAGGACGCCGCAGCTTTTCGCATCTCCGGAATGCTTTCGAGGCTGTCATGGTCCGTCACTGCAAGGCATGTAATTCCGCAGGCGTGAGCCCGTTCCACCAGCTTAGATGGCGGCAGGGTACCGTCCGATGCAGTCGTGTGCAGATGTAGGTCCGCGAGTCCTCTCATGCCTCCGCCTTTCTCTCAGGCAGATACTTCTGAAGGAAGGCTTCGAACTGTGTCCGGTCGATCGTTTCCTTTTCGATCAGCGCCGCACTGAGGTCATCAAGCATCGCCCGATTTTCCGTCAGGATTTCCCGGGCGCGGCTCAGTGCATCGGAGAGTTTTCTCTGCACCTCGGCATCGATGCGGGCCGCCACGTCCTCGCTGTAAGCGCGGGATTGCTGTCCATATTCCATTGCCAGGAATACCTCGTCGTGCTCTCCGCCCAGCCAGATGGGACCCAGGTCGTCGCTCATTCCGTATTGCGTCACCATCCGACGGCAAATCTCCGTCGCCCGCTTCAGATCGCTGCCCGCG
Source organism: Clostridiales bacterium (assembly GCA_024684665.1). The sequence continues at coordinate 21,012 of JAIKWN010000252.1, forward strand.
CCGGTGGAAACCTCGCCCATAACGATACCCTCAGCCGCGTATCCGCCGAGCGCCATGGCAACGTAATCGAGCAACTGCTGCCGGGTCGTGAAATCGCTTTCCCGTTCCGGAAGCAGGAGCGTATGTCCGCCGCTTCCCCCGCGGGGCATGATCGTCACAAGGTGCACCTTGTCGCATCCGGGTAAAAGCTCACCTACGATGGCGTGTCCTGCCTCGTGGCAGGCAACCAGCCGCTTATCCTCGAGGGTAACGGCATGGCTCTTCTTTTCCGGCCCCATCTGAATGCGCTCCACCGCATCCGATAGGTGGGCTGCCGTAATTTTGTCCTTTCCGTCCCGCGCACAGAGGATAGCGGCCTCATTCATGATGTTTTCCAGATCTGCGCCCGAGCTGTACGGTGTCCTCCGTGCCACGTCGTAGAGATCCTGTTCGTTTTCCAGAGGCTTGCCCTGAGCATGCACCCGGAGGATCGCCTCACGTCCGGCAAGATCCGGGTAGCCGACAGTAATCTGCCGATCAAAGCGGCCAGGCCGCAGCAGAGCGGGATCCAGAATGTCTTTCCGGTTCGTCGCGGCAAGGACGATGACTCCTTCGTTGGCCGAAAAACCATCCATTTCAACGAGGAGCTGATTCAGCGTCTGCTCCCGTTCGTCATGGCCGCCACCAAGACCTGCGCCCCTGCGCCTGCCTACCGCGTCGATTTCGTCAATAAAAACGATGCAGGGCGCCTTGCGCTTCGCCTGGTCGAAGAGATCCCGCACGCGGCTTGCGCCGACGCCGACAAACATCTCGACGAAATCCGAGCCGGAGATGGTCATGAAAGGCACTCCCGCCTCTCCCGCCACCGCCCGGGCCAAGAGGGTTTTGCCAGTACCTGGAGGGCCGACCAGTAGCACGCCTTTCGGAATCCTGGCGCCAACGTCGGAAAAGCGCTGCGGATTTTTGAGGAACTCGACCAGTTCCGTCATTTCTTCCTTCTCTTCCGCTGCGCCTGCCACGTCCCGGAAGGTCACCGGGTTGCCCTTCGGCTCGAACAGTCTGGCAGGGCTGTGGCCGAAGTTGGCCATTTTTCCTCCGCCCTGCTGGTTCATTATCGTCACAAGGAAGAAGATCATGATACCCGACATGAGAACATACGGCAGGATCTCGGCATACCAGGGTGCCGTCTGCTTACGTGCAAAAACCAGCCGGTACGGCAGATCAAGAGCAGTCATGTCTTCCGCTGCTTTTCCCAGCTTCTTCGCCTCGAGTCTGATACATGTATCAACAAAACCTTGTGGAACAACGGAGGAATAATCATAGTTTGACGCTGAAAACCGATCCGCAGAAATCTGGCTGTTTTTCCGCAGTACGTAAGCAGTGTCTTCCCGAAGGAGGACAGACTGTACGGACTCGGAACGGATCTCTGAAAGCAGCGTGTTATAATCGACTTCCGGGCCTCTTCCGGAAAACAGATTGTTTCCGAATATCTCCACCGCAAGAAGCACAACCAGAATCAGCAGGAAGGGGAATCCTGGTCGCCCAAACTGTCTTCTCAAAAAGGTGCCTCCTTACTTTCCTCCATACATCGCAGGATCCAATACGCCGATATCCGGCAGATTGCGGTATCTTTCGTCATAATCGAGGCCATATCCGACCACGAACTCATCCGGAATCACGAATCCGCAGTAATCCACGTGCAGTGGAACTTTGCGCCGGTCAGGCTTGTCGAGCAGCGTCGCGATCTTCAGGGATGCCGCCCCCCTGCTCTTCAGGTTGTCTCTGAGGAAAGAGAGCGTCATGCCGGAATCCACGATATCTTCGATGACCAATACATCTTTGCCCACGATCGGTTTGTCCAGGTCCTTCATGATCCGCACGACTCCGGAAGATTTGGTCGCGCTGCCATAGCTGGAAATCGCCATAAAATCCATGGAAAGGGGCAAATTGATCTCCCTGATGAGATCCACAAAAAAGACGACAGCACCCTTCAAGATGCAGATAGTCACAAGATCCTTGCCTCGGTAATCCTCCGTGATCTGCCGACCCATCTCCTTGACCCGCGCGGCAATCTTTTCCCGTGTGAGAAGCAGCTCCTCTTTCGTTCCATAATAGGCATCCTGCTGGGATAAGGAATTCATAAATGCCACCTCCGTTAGTTCTGCGAAAACGCATATGGGTTATCTGAAAAATCTGTTACTGCCACGGACTTAGAAGTCCGTGAACCGGATTTACCCACGTTAGTAGCCAGTTACCTTCACCATTGCATCGGCAGCCGTCTGCTGCGCGAACGCCGGCCACCCAAAGCACACCGATCTTTCCCCGGATCACCGGGACGCTGCGACGCAGGGGTGCTTCGATCCCCGCATTCTTGATGATACCGGCAAGGGACGTTTCCCTCTGTCGCCCGAACGGGATCATGGTCTCGCCCTCTTCCCGCACGCCGACAGAAAGGAAAGGAGCTTCTACTTCCGGAATCGCCTGAGTGCGTTTCCCATCTCCAGTTTTCCCGTTTGCTGGTTCAAGAACAAACTCGCCGAACAGAGTTTTGTTCCTCCCTGGAGCGAGTGGCACGCGTGGGATCTCCCGTCTAGGGAAAACCGCCGCCACCGTATCCTTTCCAATCGTGAGTCGGCCGTCTTCCGGCAAGTTCAGAGTAAGGCGTCCATCCGGTAGGCGTGCGGCTTGCGCTGCCGTTTCAATCGTCCGCCTGTCTAACTCCGCGCCCGCCGCCTCAAGGAGACCGCGAATCGCCCGCCCGGCCAGTGCAGGATGCACTCCTAAAAAGGCTGACCGTAGCAGCGCCGCGCCGTCTGCCAGGGGTTCCGGGGATCCCAGCCCCCGGGCAAGAAGCTCCTGCGCAAAGTAATCCTCATCCCGGGCTGCCGCCTGGGAAAACCGCGCGATCGCGCCTGCCGCACCCGGATACAGAGCAGTGAGTTCCGGAAGAACCGCTGCGCGGATCCGGTTGCGTGCATAGGCCGTATCCGCGTTACTTTCGTCCTCCCGCCAGGAAATGCCTTCTCCGCGGAGATAGTCCCGCAAATCCTCCGGCGGCGTTTCGAGAAACGGACGGATGTGGTTGCCCAATCGCATTCGCATCCCCGCAAGCCCCCGCAGATCCGTTCCCCTGCCCAGCCGCATCAGCAGTGTCTCCGCCTGATCCATTTGGTGATGGGCGGTCGCGATGAAGGCGCAGCCGGTCGTCTCCGCCGTTTCCCGCAGAAACGCATACCTCAGTTCTCTTGCCGCTTCCTCGATTCCGATCCCCTTCTCCTTTGCGAACGCGCGGACCGGAAGAGAACGGGAATAAAACGGAACTTCTCTGTCTCCGCAGAATCGGCGGACAAACCGCTCATCCTCAAGGGAGTCCTCCCCGCGTAATCCATGCTCCGCGTGAGCGCAGACCACTTTAAGGGGAAAAGTTTCCCTCAGGCGACAGAGCAACTCAAGGAGACACATGCTGTCCGCACCCCCGGATACCGCTGCCAGAACGCGGTCCTCGGGGCAAACCCCACAGCGCCGGAGACATACGGCAAACGTTTCAGGAGACATACGCCCTCCTCTTCCCGTTATCCTATGATTGTACCCTATTCCGTGCAAATTAGCAAGGCTTGCGAATTTTGATTTCAGGTCAAATTTCCGAATATTATCGCTTTCTATCCGCTAATTGTTCGTAATTACTTTTACAATTTATCCTTTCTCTCTTTACAATTTCCGAATCCTGGTTTATCATGTGCGCGCATTTCAACTTATGCGCAAACAAAAACAAGGAGGCAATCCCATGAAAAAGGTTCTTCCACTGATTCTTGCCGCCATTCTTTGCCTGGCGGCGTGTTCCGCGATGGCGGCTGACGTAAAGGTCGGCTTCATCTTCCTGCACGACGAAAACTCCACCTATGACCTCAACTTCCTGAACGCTGCAAAGGAAGCCTGTGAGAACAAGGGCGTCGAGTATGTGCTCAAGACCAACATCGAAGAGGGCGAGCAGTGCTACGAAGCGGCCGCCGATCTCGTCGACGCGGGCTGCAACGTGGTTTTTGCTGACAGCTTTGGCCATGAGTCCTATATGATCCAAGCCGCGAAGGAATTCCCGGACGTGCAGTTCTGCCATGCTACTGGCACCCAGGCGCACACCGTGGGTCTTGCGAACTACCACAACGCCTTCGCTTCTATTTATGAAGGCCGTTTTCTGGCGGGCGTTGCTGCCGGCCTCAAGCTGAACGAGATGATCGCCGCCGGGCAGTTCACTGCCGAAGAAGCCAAGATGGGTTATGTCGGCGCGTATCCCTACGCCGAAGTCAAGTCCGGCTATACCTCCTTCTTCCTGGGCGCCCGTAGCATCTGCCCGACCGTGACCATGGAAGTCACCTTCACCAATTCCTGGTATGACGAAGCCCTCGAAAAGGAAGGCGCCGTGAAGCTCATCAACAATGGCTGCAAACTGATCAGCCAGCACGCCGACTCTATGGGTGCCCCGACGGCCTGCGAAGACGCCGGCGTCCCGGATGTATCCTACAACGGAAGCACCGTCGCTGCCTGCCCGAACACCTTCATCGTCTCTTCCCGCATCAACTGGGTTCCCTACATGGAGCACATGATCGACTGCGCGGCGAACGGGACCGAACTCGAAGCAGACTGGACTGGCACCATCGAGACTGGCTCCGTCGAACTCTCTGAGATCAACGAGAAGGCCGCTGCCGCCGGTACCGCTGAAAAGATCGAAGAAGTCAAGGCTGCCCTCGCGGACGGCTCCGTCAAGGTTTACGATGTTTCTACCTTCACCGTGAACGGCGAAGCACTCACCTCTTATCTTGCCGACGTGGATGACATGGGCGACTATCAGCCGGAGACCGAGGTTGTGTCCGACGGATATTTCCACGAGTCTGAATACCGTTCCGCCCCGTACTTCGACATCGACATCGACGGTATCATCCTTCTCGGAGCCTGATGAATTCCGACAGCGGGCTGCCAGGTTTCCGGCAGCCCGCCTCTTTACTGTAAAAGGCAACGTTGGGATATCCGAACGCTGCCTTTTACAGTAATGGCAAAGACACTACCAAAAGGAGTGATGTTCTTGGCAGAACGCGTGCCTGCCGTTTCCATGCAGCATATCACCAAAAGATTTGGTTCCGTCGTCGCAAACCAAGACGTTTCCCTCGATATATTCCGGGGTGAGATTCTCGCGCTGCTGGGCGAAAACGGAAGCGGGAAAACCACCCTCATGAATATGCTCTCCGGTATCTATTATCCCGATGAGGGCGAGATTCTGATCGACGGAAAACCCGCGGTCATCGGTTCCCCGAAGGACGCTTTTTCTTACGGCATCGGTATGATTCATCAGCACTTCAAGCTGGTGGACGTTCTTACGGCGGCGGAGAACATCGTCCTGGGTCTGCCGGAAAAGCTGGACCTCAAGGCCGCCTCGGCAAAAATCCGCTCCATCTGTGAATCATACGGCTTTGAAGTCGATCCAAAACAAAAAATCTACGACATGTCCGTCTCTCAGAAGCAGACGGTGGAAATCATCAAGGTTCTCTACCGCGGCGCAGACATCCTCATCCTGGATGAGCCTACGGCCGTTCTGACGCCACAGGAAACAGATCGTCTCTTCGCCATCCTGCGCAAGATGCGGGAGGACGGTAAAGCAATCGTTATCATCACGCACAAGATGCACGAAGTGGAATCCCTGTCCGACCGGGTCGCCGTGCTGCGCCTCGGGAAATATATCGGCAGCATGATGACGAGGGAAACGAATGCGCAGGAAATGACGAACATGATGGTCGGCCACAGCGTTTCCCTGAACATCGAAAGGCCGGTTCCGGTAAATCCCAGAACGCGCCTTGTCGTACAGGACCTGAGCGTGCTGAACGAAGATGGCATCACGAAGCTAGATCACGTTTCCTTCACGGCGAACAGCGGGGAAATCCTCGGCATCGCCGGTATTTCCGGAAGTGGACAGAAAGAGCTTCTGGAGGCAATAGCCGGATTGCAGCCTACACAGCCGGGAAGCGTCATCCAGTACGTCGAGGACGATGGAACGACGGAGAATCTGATCGGCAAGGATCCACTCAAAATCGCCGAAATGGGCGTCGCCCTATCCTTTGTACCGGAAGACCGGCTGGGCATGGGACTCGTCGCCAATATGGACCTTACGGACAACATGATGCTGCGTTCCTTCCGTCGCGGCCATTCCGTCTTTACAGACCGGGCGGCTCCCCGGCATGTAGCGGAAGAAGTGGTACGCGATCTTAGTGTCAATACGCCAAACCTCATGACGCCGGTGCGGAGGCTTTCCGGCGGGAACGTGCAGAAAGTGCTGGTCGGGCGCGAGATCACTTCCGCTCCAACGGTGCTCCTCACCGCCTACGCAGTGCGAGGCCTCGACATCAATTCCTCCTATACGATTTACGACCTCATCAACCGGCAGAAAAAAGCGGGCGTCGCCGTCATCTATGTGGGTGAGGATCTGGACGTCCTCGTGGAGCTCTGCGATCGCATCGTCGTACTCTGTAGTGGAAAGGTGAGTGGTATTCTCGACGGAAGGCATACGGACAAACGTGAAATCGGCCTTTTGATGACGCGGGTCGTACAGCCCAGACCTGATACCAACGAAGCTGTCCGCGCTTGGTGAGATGCAGGAGCGGCTCCCGCGCAGTGTTTTTAACCATTCTGTTCGCCTCCGACCCGCGTCATCAAAAGGCCGATTTCACGTTTGTCCGTATGCCT
>JAIKWN010000020.1 GCA_024684665.1 Clostridiales bacterium
TTCCCGCAGCGGATACGCGACCCTCGAGCTTTCCGACTTCCCCGCCTATTTCGTCTTCTGCCTGGTTCTGGGGCTCGCGGCCTATCTAATCAACAAGAAAACTGATTCCAACTTGATGTTTCTGAATCGCTCCTTCCCCGGAACCTTTCTAGAGAGGGTGTACCATCGTCTCGGGCGGATTTATGCGCCAATCGTCATGCTGGTGCAGATTTTCGCGCCCTTCTTCTTCATCCTGATGCTCGGCAGGTTCCTCGGGCTTACCCGCCCCGGCTGGTATCCGCCCCTACCTATCGCCTCTGAGTGCGGAGGAACATCATGAGAAAACTCAAACCCAGCAAACCAGTTGATCCGGCTGACCTTGACGGATGCCTGAAGCGGGCCGTCCTAGATTCCGTCCTGCGTTTCCTCGTCCTGGTGGCGGTTTCCCTCGCCCTCATCCTGTCGCTGCGCGGAGTCATGATCCTCATAAGCCGTAACGAGTTCATCTCCCAGCGGCTTGAAGACTATCCCCGGCTGTACGAGCATTTCCTGCGTGAGACGCAGGAAATCGAAGCCTGGTGGCACGCTGCAGACGATGAAAAACAAGCGGAACTGGCTGCCTATCTATACCGCTGGGACGAGATTGCAAAGGACGAGCAGGAAAAGCTCGCCTACATTGCGGAAACCGTCGGCGCGGAACGCATTCTCGTCACAGACAGTCCCGGCGAGGCAGCGGATGCCCTGGCGACCCTGCAGGAAGTTGGTCTGGACGCTGCTTCCGCGCCTCTTGCGGACGGACGGCAAATCGTCCTTGGGCTCCACGGCGATATGCAAATTGAAGACGCAATGGGTATCGACGTGGACGCCTATTTCTTGAGCCAGCTTCACGCTGGTCTTCCAGGGTACGTGCTGGTGCAAAGCAACGATTCCCTTTCCGTCTATCCAGAGGGCAGAGATTCTGACGCAATCAAGGATATGGTGCGCCAGATGCTGGATTCTGAGAAGCTCGATCCCGCTGCGCTCAGCGACAAAGCGAAGAAAGAAAAAAAGAATACCGCCTTCCTGAGCATCCGAAATCCCGCAGGGTACGGTTTCCCCGCGGGACAATACGTCCTGCGCTGCGCCGCCTACGCGGACAGCAGCAACTTCGTCGTCCATATCGCGGAGACGGAGGAGCTTCTGCGCATCGGAAGAACACGCAGCTGGAGCCTCTGGTTTCTGTTCCTCTGCATCTACGTTTCGCTGCTCTTCTGCCTCTGGCAGACGGATCTGTTTGACGAATCCCTTTCCTTAAAGGAGGGTCTCAGGATCGCCCGTCGTCGCTCCAGTGGGATGATCCTCCTGGCCGGCATGGTCCTCGCGGCTTCCGTCGTCCTCATCCAACTCCTCTCCGGGATCAACCAAAGCGCTCAGAGCGCCGAGGATGAGGCGGCATTTCTGAAGCGCGTCTTGCAAATGGAATCGACACGGGCGGACAATATCACGACCACCTTTGATTCCATGTACTGGAATCGAGCGGAAACGGCCGCTGCCGTGCTTTCCCGCAATCCGCAGCTTGCCGACATGGATTCCCTGCGTGATCTTGACAAAGCCCTAGGTGGGGCTGGCCTGCGCGTCTTCGACACAGAGGGGAAGCTCATCGCCTCCGACGACTTGTTCCGCGGCTCGGAAGACGATCCGGATTCCATCAGTTCTGCGGCGCTGTGGAACCCGAACGGGTTGGCTGCTGCTACAACCGTTTCAGCAGACGGCGGGAAGGCGAAGCGCACTTATCGCGCCGCGCTAACAGGCGGAGATCACAGGACCACGGGCTACCTAGAGCTGACCGCGCCGAATGTCCTCCTGGATTCCCTTCTCGCGGATACCCAGATCAACGAGGTCATAGGAGACATGCACATGCTGAGCACGCTGCACGCCGTCGCGGTGGACTCCGTTGAGAAGGATACTATCGTCGCGAGTTCCTACGCGAATTGGGCGGGGGAAAGCGCAAAGTCCTTCGGGATCCCAGCCGCCTTGCTGTACGATGGCTACGAGGGCATGGTCAACTTTGACGGAAACTCGCTATACTCCGTCGTCTTCGTCGACCGGAACATCCTCATGATCGTTTCCTGCGAGGATCTTCCCCTTCCCCTGTTTCTCGCCTCCGTCGCCGTCCTTGTACTGGTCCTCGTGCTGCTTGCCGGCGTCTTCCTGTACGTCGGCATCGGCCAGCTGTATTCCCTGCAGGGGGTTTATGAAAAGGCCGGGAAGAAGCTGCCCACGGTGCAGCACCGGCATCCGCCCATCCGCTCATTCCTGCATGGGATCATGCTTTCCCTATTCTTCCTCTCCGCGATCCTCTACCTCCAGACCGACGGTAATCCGGGCAGCATCACATATAGCATCGTGCGGGGTGAATGGGTCAGGGGCATCAGCGCCATGACCATCACGACCTGCGTTATGCTGGTCAGCCTCATAACAGCGATCTATACGCTTCTCGATCTCGCCCTCGCCTGGATCAGCAAGTATCTGAGCCCGAAGGGGAAGACCGTCTGCGGCCTCATTGGAAGCGTCATTCACTACATGGGGGCCATCGTCGTGATTCTCTACGCCCTCTCCATGTTCGGTGTGAACACCGCAACCTTGATCGGCGGCGTCGGCGCCACTGCTCTAATTTTTACCTTGGGTGCCAATAGTCTGATCGCAGACGTGATCGCCGGAATCTTCCTCATCTTTGAAGGGGACTATACGGTTGGCGACATCGTGACCGTAGGCGATTTCCGGGGCCTTGTAACTGAGGTCACCATGCGCACCACGAAGCTCCAAAATCTCGTTACAAATGACATCAAGATCATCAGCAACAGCACCATCAAGGAATTCATAAACCAGAGCCGCAAACCCTCCCGCGTCCTGATCGACATCCGTATCGACAGCTCCGTGGGGCTTGCCCATGGCGAGGAGATCCTC
>JAIKWN010000048.1 GCA_024684665.1 Clostridiales bacterium
GCCTCGCGGCCTACAAGCAGTACTTCCAGGCCTATCAGCCGAGCAACATCGCCGACATCACCGCCGGCCTCTACGATCCGGAGTACACCTGGATCGGCGAGTCCCCGCTGCCGATGGTGTTCCTCGTGAACACCGACCTGGTCGCCGAGAGCGACGTCCCGAAGACCTGGAAGGACCTTGCCGATCCCAAGTGGGAGGGCAAGATCGCGTTCGCGAACCCCGCCTCCTCCGGCTCCGCCTTCACGCAGCTGTGCACCATCATCATGACCTACGGCGAGGAGGCCGACGACTATAAGGCCGGCTGGGACCTCGTCCGCCAGATGAAGAACAACCTGGTCATCCAGAGCGGCTCCTCCGGCGCGCACAAGAACGTGGACTCCGGCGAATACCCGGTCGGCGTCACCCTCGAGAAGGCCGCCATCCAGTATCCGCACGACGCCGAGGGCGCGCATCTTTCCATCGTTTATCCCGAGGACGGCACGAGCGCCGTTCCGGACGGCGTGGCCATCGTGAAGGACTGCCCGAACCTGGAGCTCGCGCAGCTCTTCGTCGAGTTCGTCCTCAGCCCCGAGTGCCAGGCCGCCCAGAACAAGGACTTCGGCCGCCGCCCGATCAACACCACGGTCGAGGCCCTCGGCCTGCCGGCGCTGGATTCCATCAAGCTGATGAGCTACAACTTCGACTACGCCGCCAACAATAAGGGCGACATCGTCGAGCAGTGGCAGGACGTCATCACCGAGTAACCGAAGACCCGCAGTCAGAGGTGCCCCGAGATCCCCTCGGGGCACCTTTTGAACTACAGAAAGGGGCAGCTCCCATGAGTCATGCAGTCATCATCGAGAAGGCCGTGAAGCGCTACGGCGATTTCCAGGCCGTGAACGGCATCAGCCTCACCATCCAGCCCGGCGAGTTCTTCACGCTGCTCGGCCCCTCCGGCTGCGGCAAGACGACGCTGCTGCGCATGATCGCGGGCTTCAACACCGTGGACGGCGGCGAGATCCGCTTCGACGACCGCGTCATCAACGGCGTACCGGCGCACAAGCGCGACATCGGCATGGTCTTCCAGAATTACGCGATCTTCCCCCACCTGAACGTGACGGACAACGTGGCCTACGGCCTCAAGGCCCGCAAGGTGCCCGCCGCGGAGATCGGCCCCCGCGTGCAGGAGGCCCTGAAGATGGTGCAGATCGACCATCTGGCCGCGCGCAAGCCCAACGAGCTCTCCGGCGGCCAGCAGCAGCGCGTCGCCCTGGCCCGCGCGTTCGTCATCGAACCGAGCGTGCTCCTGATGGACGAGCCGCTCTCCAATCTGGACGCCAAACTGCGCGTGCAGATGCGCACCACGATCAAGAAGCTGCAGCGGCGGCTGGGGATCACCACCGTCTATGTCACGCATGACCAGGAGGAGGCGCTGGCCATCTCCGACCGCATCGCCGTCATGAAGGAGGGCAACATCATGCAGGTCGGCGCGCCGGAGGAGATCTACCGCAAGCCGGCCAATCCCTTCGTCGCCAACTTCATCGGCGTTTCCAACTTCATCGACTGCGACGTGAACGCCCAGGGCGGCACGGCGGACATCGCCATCGAGGGCAAATACCACATCCGCATCCCCGCCAGCCAGGCGTATACCGGGGCCGCCATCCTGAGCGCCCGTCCGGAGCAGCTCTTCCTCGCGGAGCGCGGCATCCCCGGCACGATCACCCTCGCCCTCTTCCTGGGCGACTTCGTACAGTACGAGATCCGCCTGGAGAACGGCCAGGTCGTCGAGCTGAACGAATACACGAAGGACACGGACAGCACCCGCGGGGTCGGCGAGAGCGTCTTCGTCGACTTCAATCCGAAGCAGGTCAGCCTCTACAAGAAGGACAGCCAGGAGGTGCTCTCATGCTGAAAGGCCGCCAGAAGAGCGGGACGCCTTTCTACACCGATTTCTGGTTCTGGGTCAAGACCGTGATCTTCGTGGTCTTCCTGCTCTTCCTCGTCTATCCCTTCTCCACGCTGATTTACAACAGCTTCTTCTCCACCAAGGCGGAGGGCTTCACGCTCTACAACTTCAGCCGCTTCTTCACGCGCAAGTACTACAACTCCGCCCTGGGCAACAGCCTGCAGATCAGCCTCATCCCCACGATCTTCTCCGTGCTGATCGGCGTGCCCATGGCCTACCTCATGACCCGCTTCAACATCTGGGGAAAGACCTTCTGGCACGTGCTGATCATCCTCTCCCTCATGTGCCCGCCCTTCCTGGGCGCCTACAGCTGGGTCATCCTCTTCGGCAACGCCGGCATCATCACGCAGTGGGCCTCCGCGGCCTTCGGGATCAAGATGCCGTCGATCTACGGCCTGGGCGGCTGCTGCGCGGTCTTTACGCTGAAGCTCTTCCCCTACGTCTATCTCTACGTGTCCGGCGCGATGGGCTCCATCGACCGCTCCGTGGAAGAGTGCGCGGAGAACCTGGGCTCCGGCAAGCTCCGCCGCATGCTCACGGTCACGGTGCCCGTGGTCATGCCCTCGATCGCGGCCGGCGCGCTGATGGTCTTCATGACGGCCCTGGCCGACTTCGGCACGCCCGGCATCCTCGCCGGCGGCAACTTCCGCACGCTGCCCGTGCTGATCTACGACGAGTACCTCAGCGAGACCGGCGGCAACGCGAACCTGGCCAGCGCCATCTCCATGATCATCGTGGTGATCTCGCTGCTCATCCTCTTCCTGCAGAAATGGTGGGTCGCCCGCCGGAACTATCAGATGAGCGCCCTGCGGCCGCCCGCAATCGCGGAGTATCTCGGCCTGCCCCGCTTCCTCATCACGCTTCCGGTCGCGGTCGTGACCCTCATCGCGTTCCTGCCGCAGGCCATCGTGGTCTTCTGCTCGTTCGTGAAGACGAACTATTCGAACTTCGTCTTCTCGGAGGGCTTCACGCTGGAGCACTACGCGGAGCTCGGCCGCAGCCTGACGACCAACATCCGCAACTCCTTCGTCTTCTCGACCGTGGCCATCCTCTTCATCCTCGTGCTGGGCATCCTGATGAGCTACGTCATCGTGAGGCGCCGCGGCAGAACGGGCGGCGCGCTGGACATGCTGATGATGGCGCCCTACGTCATCCCCGGCAGCGTCCTGGGCCTGTGCTACATCGTGGCCTTCAACAACATGGGCCGCACGGCGGACGGCACGGTCATCCGCCTCACGGGCACGGCGAGCATCATCATCATCTCCATGATCATCCGCAAGATGCCCTACACGGTCCGCTCCGGCAGCGCCTTCCTCATGCAGATGGATCCGTCCATCGAGGAGGCCTCCATCAACCTGGGCGTCTCGCCGATGAAGACGTTCGCGAAGGTGACGGTGCGCATGATGCTGCCCGGCGTGCTCTCGGGCGCGATCATCTCCTGGGTCACCTGCATCAACGAGCTGTCCACCTCCATCATGCTCTACACCGGCAAGACGGCCACGATCACCGTGGCCAGCTACACGGCCATCGTGCGCAACTCGGTCGGCACGGGCGCGGCCCTCGCCTCGATCCTGACGCTGACCAGCGGCGCGCTACTGCTCATCTTCTTCCGCGTCAGCAAGGGCAAGGTGTCCATCGTCTGACGCCGCGGCGCAGAAACAGCCGCCTCCGGGGCCGAAGCCCCGGAGGTTTTTGTATCCGGCGCTTCAGGCGCGCCCGCCTTACGCGTAGGCGTCGAAGCGGCAGGCGATGCCGTTCTCTTCACAGAACGCGCGCAGCTTCCCGCAGCCGCCTTCCCCGCCGAATTCCCGGAGCAGCGCGGCCTGCGGGTCCGCCCCGCCGTGAATGGCGGAGAAGAGCTTCTCCGTATTCCGCCTGTCCAGGCTGTACCAGTATTCATAGTCCGAACCGCCCCAGAATTCCTCCGTGAACGAGCCCGTGTCGCAGCCGCTGATCGTCAGCTTCCCGTCCCGTAGCTCCGCCCATACGTATACGTGGGTCCTGCCGACGCACCGGTCGCACAGAACGAGGTCCCCGAAATCCTTCATGTCCGTCTCCTCCTCTTCCGGATGCGCGGTCCGTCCCGCCGCGGCGCACCGCCGGGCGCAAAGGGCCGCCGTCACATCAGCCTCTTGTATATGTCCAGCATGCTTTCGATCTGATACTTCAGCAGCCAGGCCGCGCTGTTGTATTCCGGGGCCGCCTTCACGGCGTTCAGGAGCGCCGGATAGTACTCCTCCGTCTCCCGGATCATCCGCCAGATCTTCTCCCTGCTCAGGCCCCAGGACATGGTGGTGAGGTTGTTGCACCGGTCGATGCATTTCACGAGCGCGGCCTTCGGGTTTTCCGAGATGCGCCTGTAGTATTCCCTGACGGATTCCTCGCGCTCTGCTTCCGGCACCTTCTTTCTCGTGAGGAGCTCCACCAGATGCCTGGTCTCGTCGTCGGCCGGGAGGTCCTCGATCCGCCTGCCGCAGTCCTCCGCCACGTCGTGAAGCATGCACGCGGCGATGACGGCGTCCTCGGTTATGTTCATCGAGAGCGCGTGGCAGGCCAGGTTCAGCGGATGATAGATATACGGGACGCCCGACCGCTTCCTCTTCTGCCCCTCGTGCGCCTTGACCGCGTAATCGACCGCCCTGAGCGTGCCGTACAGCCTGAGATTTTTGGCCGTCGTCTTGACGAAGGTCTTCATGTGCTCCCAGTTGTAGATCGCTTCCTTCGTCCGGAAGGTCCGCCGCTTCTCCTCGACGACCGCCGAAACGGACACGTCCAGGATCCCGGCGAGCCGGATCAGGTTGTCCGTCTCCGGCCTGTACTCGTTCCGCTCCCAGGCGGATACCGCCTGAAAGCTGACGCCGAGCGCTTCGGCAACCTGCTCCTGGGTAAGCCCGCGCTCCTCCCGCAATGCCTTGATGTTTCCGCCGATGCTCATACGCGCCCTCCCGCGATCCGGTCGTTTGTTCACCCTTCGTCCCGATTATACCCGCAGGCACGTCCTTATTGTAGCGGGCGGAGGTTGAGTTTTCAATCCTTCTTTCTAGCCTAGCTTGAGCCGTCCGGGGCCGCGGACGGCCGGCCCGGTCCCGCGGCGCTCCGGTCGTGAATTGTCCAAAATCTCTTGACAATCGCTTAGCAAACTGACTATAATTTGGCCAAATAGCGAGCGGGTCTCGCCAAATTTTACCGAAAGGAAGAGAGTACTTATGAAGAAATTCCTTGTGCTTTTCCTGTCCCTGGCCCTCGTGCTGTCCGCAGCCGCCTTCGCCTCCGCGGAGGACGTGGCGGAAGTCATCGCAAAGGCCCAGACCATGACCAACGACGAGTTGTACGCCAAGGCCATCGAGGAGTCGAACGGCAAGGCGCTCTACGGCATCGGCAACTCCAGCCGCGGCAAGACCGCCGGCGCGACCTTCGTCGAGCTGCTCACCTCCATCGATCCCGGCTATACCGGCACGATCGAGTGGAGCCAGCCGAAGAACAACACCATCTTCGACGCGCTGACCGAGTCGCAGTACTTCATGACCCTCATCCAGGACGGCAACCAGATCCAGAGCAAGATGCTGGACACCGGCTTCCTCCTCAACTTCGTCCCGAAGGAGTGGAGCGAGGCGGAAGGCCTGGCCCGCGAGAACAACGAGACGCCGCTCGCCCTACAGACCCTGAACAAGGTCTTCATGTTCAACAACCTGGGTAGCGCTTCCTTCACGAACTGCTGGGATTTCGTGGGCCCCGACGTCCATCCGCTCTTCATGGCCCCGAACTCCGAGCCGGTCGGCAAGAACTTCCTCTACATGCTGACGCGCGACGACTACGCGACCGCGCTGAAGGACGCCTTCGACAAGCTGGACGCCGACAAGCAGGCCTATTTCGAGTCGACCCTGGCCGAAATGGAAGAGTATGTCGCGGAGCTCGGCCTCGAGGGTGAGAACGCGAAATACGCGCTCGCGTGGATCTACCTCTGGTGCTCCCAGTACCAGGAAGAGACCGACGACGGCCCCATCTGCAACACGCTGGTGACCGCGAGCGCCGCCGGCCAAAGCGGCCTGCTCGTCTATTCGAAGCTGCGCAGCGTCGAGGAGACCGCCGAGGCTTCCGTCAACAACGTGACCGTCGCGGCCTACCAGGATGGCTACGAGGGCATGGGCGGCTACGCCTACAAGCACTACCTCATGGTCCCGAAGAACTCCCAGTATCCCTGGACCGCCTGCGCCTTCATCGCCTATATGACGACGACGCAGGAGGGCTTCAAGGCCTGGGGCAAGGATATGGGCGGCTACGCGCCGGTTCCGGCCTGCATGCAGGATCACAGCAAGGACGGCTATGTGGACGGCGTCAACACCTATGACAACAAGAACGACCGCGGCTACGACTGGTGGATTAACACTGGCAAGCTCGTCGTCGAAGATCCGGCGTATTGCGCGTCCGTCGCGGATACCATGGGCGACTGGATCGACCTTGTCGTCGGCATGAAATAAGCAACAGCACAAATTTGGGCGGGGCACCTGTTCCTGGCGTGCCCCGCCCGTTTCTGTCTGACAGCACAATAGACCGCCCGTGCCCAACAGCGCGCGGACGGATCGGAAAGGGGTAACGAAATGACTGGCGAAATGGCAAAGCCCGGCCCCTGGAAAAGACGACTGAATCGCGTGCTGACCTATCTTTCCAAACCGCAGAACGCGATCCTCCTGATTCTGGGCATCCTGCTGACTATCACAACTGTATGGCCTATGGTCTCCATCCTGCGCGATACGGTTCTCATCCATAGCGGATCCGTCGATGCCCGCGGCGCAGCGCCCGGCCAAGTCTATACGCTGTATAACTGGCAGGATCTTTTCTTCCCGAAGACGAAAATGGCGAAACAGCTGGCGCAGATCAACCTGTGGCAGCCGCTGCTTAACTCCGTGCTTCTAAGCATTTTCGCCTGCATCGGCTCCATCTTCTACGGCGGCATCTTCGCTTATCTTGTGACGCGGACGAACATGCGCTTCAAGAAGTACCTGAGCTCTATCTTCATTTTCCCGTACATCATGCCGCAGTGGACACTGGCTGTTATCTGGCGGAATTTGTTCAACTCGAACGCAGTGACACGCGGTTCCGACGGCCTCTTCGCGTCCATCTTCCACATCAACATGCCGATCTGGTGGTGCCAGGGGATGTTCCCCTGTGCTGTGGTCCTGGCGCTCCACTACGCGCCTTTCGCCTACATCATGATCGGCGGCATCTTCCGCAATATGGACGCGAACCTTGAGGAAGCAGCGACGATTCTTAACACACCACGCTGGAAAACCTTCCTGCGCGTAACGCTTCCTCTTGTAAAACCCGCTATTCTCTCTACCATCCTGCTGGTCTTCTCCAGTGCGATGGGCTCGTACCCGATCCCGCATTACCTGAAGCTCTCCACACTCTCAACAAAGTACGTCGAGATGAACGTGCAGCGCGCAGGCGAAGCAAGCATCCTAGCCGTCATCATGATGCTCTTTGGCTTCCTCATCCTGATCGTCAATCAGCGCACAACGAGCGGGCGGAAGAACTTCACAACTGTCACGGGCAAGTCCGGACAGACTAGCGTCGTGAACCTAGGACCGGCGCGGAATATCGTTGCAGCGATCTTCATCCTGACAACTCTTATGACCGGTATCATGCCGATCATCCTCTTCGGCGTGGAGACCTTCCTGCCGAACCCAGGCGACTATTCCTTCCTCACGAACGGCATCGCCGGCCACATGACGACAAAGTGGTGGATCACAGCCGAGAACGTGACGGAGAACGGCATGTACGGCCAGAAGGGCATGCTCTTTAACGAGACCATCTGGAATGCATTCGGTGGCACGCTGATCGTCTCAATCTTCTGCGCCCTCCTGGCCGGAACGATCGGCACGCTGGTCGGCTACTGCGTATCCAAGAACCGGCGGAGCAAGTGGGCGGGCTATGTGAACTCTATGGCCTTCCTGCCTTACCTCATGCCTGCCCTCGCGGTAGGCGTCGCCTTCTTCAAGTTCGGCTCCCAGATGGGCATCTACAACACCTTCCTGCTGCTGATCCTCGCCGGTACGATCAAGTATATCCCCTTCGCCAGCCGCAGCGCACTCAACTCCATGATGCAGCTGTCCGGGGAGATCGAAGAGGCGGCGATCATCCAGGATATCCCCTGGATCAAGCGTATGACACGCATCATCATCCCGATACAGAAAACCTCCATCATCAGCGGCTACCTGCTGCCCTTCATGACATGTCTGCGTGAGCTCACGCTGTTCATGCTGCTGTGTAGCCAGACCAAGATCATCACGACGCTGCTCGATTACTTCGACGAAATGGGCCTGTATGCCTTCTCAAGCGGCATCAACCTGATCCTGATCGTGGTCATCCTGGTCTTCAACGCAGTGGTCAACAAGCTGACGGGCGCGAGCATCGACTCCGGCATCGGCGGCGACAAATGAGGCAGGGAGGAATAAAACCATGGCAAGAATCGAACTGAAAAACGTGACCAAGCGTTGGGGCGGCTACTACGCCGTAGAGCATCTGGATCTCTTAATCGACGACAACGCGTTCGTCACTCTCCTCGGCCCTTCCGGCTGTGGAAAGACAACGACGCTACGCATGATCGCTGGTCTTGAAACACCAACAGAGGGCAGCATTTCCATCGATGGCGTGCCCATGTTTGACAGCGAGCGCGGCATCAACATCCCACCGAACAAGCGGCGTGTCGGCTTCCTCTTCCAGAATTACGCCCTCTGGCCAAACATGACAGTATACCAGAATATCGCCTTTGGCCTGTCGAACATCAACGAATCCGGCGCCTGCGTGAATGATAAGGGCGAAGTCGTGCGAGACGAAACAGGCAAGGCCCCTGCGCGCAAGCTCACGAAAGAAGAGATCAAGCGCGTTGTCGACCGCGTGAGTGCCATCGTCAAAATCGAACCCTTCATGGACCGTTATCCTTCGGAGCTTTCCGGCGGCCAGCAGCAGCGCGTTGCCATTGCGAGAACGCTCGCTCCGGGACCCCGCGTCCTCTTCATGGACGAACCGCTCTCGAACCTAGACGCAAAACTGCGTCTTGAAATGCGATCCGAGCTGCAGCGCCTACACCTGTCCACCGGCTCTACCTTCGTTTATGTTACGCATGACCAGATGGAAGCCATGACACTCGCGACCCGAATCTGCTTGATTGACAACGGCCGTCTGCAGCAGTACGACGAACCGCTGACCGTCTACAACCGTCCGAACAACCTCTTCGTTGCAGACTTCGTTGGCAATCCGGCCGTGAACTTCATCGACGCAAAAGGCAGCCAGAACAGTGACGGATTGTCCCTGTCCTTCCTCGGCGAATACAAGGGAACCTTCCAGCCTGCCGGCGGTCTCAAGATCGCGGATTGGTACGCGGAGGGCGCAAAGAAAGAAGCAGTGGCAAAGGCAGACGCCGAGGCGAAAGCGAAGTTACCTGGATATGTCGAGAAGACGAACAAGGATAAACCCTTTCCGTATCATATCTCCTATGTTGACGACAAGGCTGCGCCAAAGAAAGTGGACCCGACCCGCGAGGACTTTGTTCTAGGCATCCGCCCCGAGTTCATTCGCATCCGCGAAGATGGCGCAATCGAAGGCGAGGTTTTCTCCGCCATGCCCACTGGTATGGAAACGACCCTGCGCATCCGCGTCGGGAATTACCTGCTGACGGCGGTGGTCTTTGGCGGCGTGGTTTACAAGATCGGCCAGAAGGTCCGCTTCTCCTTCGAGGGAAACGAACTCATGCTCTTCAGCCGTGAGAATCAGAGGAGAATCGTCAACGGCGGAATGAAGTTCTGATCCCAGCACTGTTTCTCCGGCAAGCAATCACAAACGCGACTCCAACACGGGGCCGCGTTTTCTGTATTGTCCTTATCCCGCTCAAAGTGATGACCGCATATGATGTCGCATTGCTTCGAGCACGCTGTTCATGTGGTAGCGGATCAGAAAGAGCGCATTGGAGTACTGTGGATACTCATCCCGCGCTTTTTCCATAAGGGGATGGATGTATTCCTGCGTTTCCTTGATATACTCCGCCATGCGCTCATCCGAAAAGCTGGTCGCCATGCTGGAAACGTTGTTGCAGCGGTCGAGCAGTTTCACAATCGACGCGATTCGATTGCCGCCAATCCCGTCGTAATAGGCATGGTATTCCTTCTCTGTTTTGCTGAAATGCTCCGGCTTAGTCAGCAGTCTTACGGCTTCCCTCGCCTCTTCGCTCACCGGAAGCTCTTCCGGCGATACCCCGCAGTCTTCGCACACGTCATGTAGCAAACAAGCGGACAGAAGATCATCCTCTTCCAGCCCAAGAGCCAAAGCATGACAGACGAGCAGAAGCGGATGGTAGATGTACGGAATCCGCTCATCACCATGCCCGGGTTTCCGGTACTGTCCATTATGCTTTTCTTTGGCGAACGCCAGCGCACGTTTCGTTTCATACAGTTTCTTCGCGTTGCAGTAAGCGCTGACATAAGTCGCCATCCGAGCCTCGCTGAAAAGCCTGTCAGAGAGATTTGACGTGACTTCCAGAATCTCTGCGGACGGCAGTCTCCCAGAGAGCAGCCAGTCAGTTGTAACTCCATACAATGCTGCAATTTCCGGTATCTTCTCGGTGTCTGGAATGGAATTCCCGCATTCCCAAGAACTGACAGACTGGGTTGTCAGAAACAGTTTTTCCGCAACCTGTGCCTGCGTTAAACCACAGTTCTTCCTAGCTTCTACGAGCCTGGATGCCAATGCTTCCATCTGCTATCACCTTCCTTTGCTTTGCTGCGGTATAATTATACCGCACAGCTGGCCGGATGCCTAACAGGCAGTACCTGATTCAATTCCCACTCCAATCATCTCCCGTTTGACTTCATCTCTCGACAGGAATACCAATTGACGCCGCTAGATGAAAAACCAGCGCAGCTCTCCCAAACGGAAAGCCGCGCTGGTTTTTATACGCGAAATCAGTACTCAATCTTTTTCGTGATATAGTCCACAAGGCTGTCAATAGCCACGTGCTCCTGCTCCATGGTATCGCGGTCGCGAACGGTTACAAGTCCGGTTTCGAGGGTATCGAAGTCAATGGTCACGCACATGGGAGTGCCGATCTCGTCCTGACGACGATAGCGCTTGCCGATAGAGCCCGTCTCGTCGTAATCCACCATGAAATGCTTCGAGAGCATCTCGTAAACTTCGTTCGCCTTGTCGCCCAGTTTGTTCTTCTGCAGGGGCAGGACGCAACATTTGTAAGGCGCAAGCGCTGGGTGGAAATGCATGACAACGCGGCTGTCTCCGCCAGGCAGTTCCTGCTCATCATAAGCCTCGCAGAGGAAAGCCAGCGCAGCGCGGTCCGCGCCAAGGGACGGCTCGATAACGTATGGAATCAGCTTCTCCCCGGTTGTCGGATTCAGATACTCCATGCTCTTGCCGCTCTCATTCTGGTGCGCGGTGAGGTCGTAATCCGTGCGGTCCGCCACACCCCAAAGCTCGCCCCAGCCGAACGGGAAGAGGTACTCGAAGTCCGTCGTCGCCTTGGAGTAGAACGCCAGCTCCTCCGGACGATGGTCACGAAGGCGCAGGTGCTCTTCAGAGATGCCGAGACCAAGCAGCCAGTCGCGACAGAAACTGCGCCAGTACTGGAACCATTCAAGATCGGTTCCGGGCATACAGAAGAACTCCAGCTCCATCTGCTCGAACTCGCGGGTGCGGAACGTGAAGTTGCCAGGGGTGATCTCGTTTCGGAAGGACTTGCCGACCTGACAAACGCCGAATGGCAGCTTTTTGCGCGTCGTCCGTGCCACGTTCTGGAAGTTGACGAAGATGCCCTGCGCCGTCTCCGGGCGAAGGTAGATCTCATTCGAAGCGTCCTCCGTCACACCCTGGAAGGTCTTGAACATCATATTGAACTTACGGATACCCGTAAAGTCCTTTTTCCCGCAGGTGGGGCAGACCAATCCGTTCTCCTGAATGAAGTTTTCCAGCTGTTCATTGCTCCAGCCGTCAGCCTCGATTTCTTGCCCGTGCTCTTTGCCCCAGTCTTCGATCAGTTTATCGGCGCGGAAGCGGGCTTTGCAAGCCTTGCAATCCATCAGGGGATCGTTGAAATTGCCTACGTGGCCGCTCGCCACCCAGACCTGCCGGTTCATGAGAATTGCGCAGTCCAGTCCCACGTTATAGCGGGATTCCTGTACGAACTTCTTCCACCAGCAACGCTTCACGTTATTCTTGAATTCCACACCTAAGGGGCCGTAGTCCCAGCTGTTCGCCAAGCCACCGTAGATTTCCGATCCCTGGAAGATGAAGCCGCGACCCTTGCACAGAGCAATCAGTTTATCCATGCGGTCATTCTGCACCTTTGCCATTGTACTCTTCCTCGCTTTCTGTAGGTCATTCGGCGCCATGATAGCCCCGCTGCGTACATTTGTCAAGCCGATCGGGATCAGTGTTTCTCTTCTATAGCCGGATAAAAGGCATTGACGCAAGAAAAACATTTTGTTATTTTGTTAAAGAGCATGCCGTGCGGCTTAATTACGGAAAGATGGGAGGACAATCGTATGGGAATCGACCTGAAGTACGTACCCAAGCTGGGTTTTGGCCTGATGAGGCTTCCCCAGAAAGACGATGGCATTGACACAGAACATGTCTGCCGAATGGTGGACGCATATATGCAGGCAGGCATGAACTACTTCGACACCGCATATGTGTATCACGGTGGCAATTCGGAAAAGACCGTCAAAGAAGCACTGACGCGCCGCTATCCCAGGGAGAGCTTTCTCCTAGCCACGAAGCTGCCCGCTTGGTGCATGCAGAATCCAGAAGACAGAGACCGCATCTTCAAGGAACAACTGGAGCGCTGCGGTGTCAGCTATTTCGACTTTTATCTGCTCCATTCCATTGAGGATGGCAGCAATGGTGAAACCTATGAGCGTCTGGATTGTTTTAATTGGGGTCTACAAAAAAAGAAGGAAGGAAAAATCCGACATTTTGGCTTTTCTTTTCATGGCAGCCCAGAGTATCTGGAGCGTGTCCTAGACGCACATCCCGAGGTGGAATTCGTGCAGATCCAGCTGAACTATGCAGATTGGGAAAACCCAGTAGTACGCTCAGGGCAGCTCTATGAAATCCTTCTTTCACGCAGTATTCCCATGATCATCATGGAGCCGGTCAAGGGCGGCAGTCTTGCCAGTCTGAAACCAGAACTGGATGCAAAGCTGCGCGCTATCCAACCGGACGCTTCCATCGCCTCCTGGGCGCTTCGGTTCGTGGGCTCGCTGCCCGGCGTGATGACTATACTCTCCGGCATGAGCTCCGAAGAACAGATGCGGGACAACCTCCATACATTCGAACATTTCAAACCGCTGTCAGAACGGGAAAAAGCAGTCCTCGAAGAAGTGAAAACCATCATGCTGAACGTTCCGCAGATCGGCTGTACTTCCTGCCGGTACTGTACTGACGGCTGCCCGATGAAGATTTCCATTCCTGACGTCTTCCAAGCGATCAATACAATGGACCTGTACGGGGACGAATTCCGCCCGAAAGCGTTCTACCGCAGCCTGATCAGCCAAGATCACGGACGGGCCTCTGACTGTATCGCCTGCAGCCAGTGCGAAAACGTCTGCCCGCAGCATCTGCCGATCATCAATCTCCTGAAAGCAGCCTCAGTACGCCTAGGCGAATAGGGAAAACCCAGTCCGTTAATACACTTTTTCAAAAACAGCTCCCATACCAGACAAATACCAAGCCGCCCACAAACTCAGTCTGCAGGCGGCCTTTTTTATGTGATTTCGATTGTCGTTCTGATTCCGATCTTACGCTTCTCCCCTGTTGAAAACCACGTTCACGATGATGCCCAGGATGAGGCCGGTGGCGATGGCAGAGATGGTAATGGGGCCAAGGTTCAGCGTCAATCCACCGATGCCAGTGACCAGGATGGCCGCCACCACGAAGAGGTTCCTATTGTCGCCGAGATCGACGGGCTGGAGCATCTTGAGGCCGGAAACCGCGATGAAGCCGTAGAGCGCGATGCACACGCCACCGGTGATGCAAGCGGGAACCGAGTTCACGAAGGCAACGAAGGGGCCGCAGAAGGACAGCAGGATGCAATAGATTGCAGTGATGAAGACGGTGGAGACAGAAGCGTCGCCAGTGATAGCAACGCAGCCCACGCATTCACCATAGGTCGTGTTCGGGCAGCCGCCGAAGAACGCGCCGATCATAGAGCCCACACCGTCGCCAATGAGTGTGCGATCGAGGCCAGGCTCGGTGATGAGGTCACGGCCGATGATAGAGCTAAGATTTTTATGATCCGCAATGTGCTCTGCCAGGGTAACGAAAGCCACGGGGGCGAAGAGCATAAAGAGGTTGATCACTCCGGAGAAGCCGCCGAGCTTCGCTGCGCCTTCCTCAGCAATACCCGCGAAGGTGAACTTAGGCACTGCAAAGAGCTTCATATCAGAAAAAGCGGAGAGGTTGATGATCTTCAGCGCCTCCACATTGGCCGCATTACCAATCAGTGTCAGTACCAAGCCTACTACGTAAGCTGCCAGGATACCAATAATGAAGGGGATCATACGCACGCCGCTTCCACCCTTCACGCTAGCCCAGACGGTAACCAGGAAAGCGAAGACACCCAGCAGGATCGCCACGAGGCTGTAGCCCTGCGGGCCGGAAGTCAGGTTCGAGACCGCGCTGCCACACAGGGACAAACCAATGAGGGCAACCGTGGGGCCGATGACCACGGGAGGCAGGAGTCGGTTCACCCAGGCAGAACCCGTAGCCCGGATGATGAGAGCGATGACCACGTAGACAGCGCCTGCGAAGAGGGCGCCCAGCAGGATGCCGAGATAGCCGAAAGCCGTAGCACCGATGAGGGGTGAAATGAAAGCGAAAGAGCTTCCCAGGAAAACGGGGCTCATGCGCTTAGTCACGAGGAGATAGAACAGCGTGCCGAATCCGGCGCCGCAGAGTGCAGCAGGCTGGCTCATATAAGCCGTTCCACTGCCGGAATTGACCAGTACGGGTACGAGCAGCGTCGCAGCCATAATGGCCAGCACCTGCTGGAAGGCGTAGACGAGGTTCTTTCCAAGGGGCGGGGTCTGGTTGACATCGTATACGAGTTTCATGATTCCTCCGTTTCCGGCGCAGAGCGCCTGTAGCTGGCGGACAAAAAAAGCCCGCCGTACGGTGAACGGCGAGCGATATATGCACAAATTCCGGGCATGTTTCCATGTTTCCGGGCGCATCTTGTCGGTCTCCCGTACCGTCTTAAAGATTGCCGGCACGTAAGATACCACAAGGGACGGATTCTGTCAACCGTTATCTTCTTATCAAAGACCGCACTTACTACCGATCTCTTCCACAAAGGCTCTCGCCTCTCCAGCGCCGCCGCAGGCGCGGAAGCTGTCTGAGATTCTGACTGCGTTCGCTTTATAGGATGGGTCGGTCAAAATCTTTTTCAGCGCCTGCAGGATCTCTTCTTCCGAAGCAGTTTTCAGGATTACACCAGCTCCCAGTTCTTCTGTCCTTTTCGCAACGGCTCCCTGTTCCGGCGTCTGCGGAAACATTACGAGCGGCACCTGAAAACACAGGCTTTCGGAGACGGAATTCATACCACAGTGCGTAATGAACGCGTCCGCTATCGACAGTACAGCCATCTGATCCACGGACTCATAGATTTTTATATTCTCCGGCAGGTCTTGAAAACGCTACGGATTCGCGCCCATGGAGACGATGACCTGCCAGTCCGTGTTTTCAAGCGCCCGGATGCAGCTCCGGTAAAATGCTCCGTTCTCGTTGACCGTTCCCAGGGAAACATACACCGTCTTTTCTGCGGTTTTCGTCATCGGCTCTTCAATAGGTCGGATGGATGGTCCGATAAAATGATACCGGTCCGAAAAGGTTTCGGCACAGGGTTGAAAGAGCTTTGACGTATAGACGATAGTGTTTGTCTCATTGTCGTTTTGCACGATATCCAGAATACCTTTCACTGGATACCCCTTTTCCTGCAGACGCCGGATCTGCCTGTTGATGTGTGGCATTGCAAATAGCATCTTCGCAATATCCCACGGCGTTTCGCGCATGTATTTTGCGGAGAACCGGTTGAAAGCAAAAGTAGTCGTAGAGCTCACATAGGGCAGATGGTGCTTCATCGCCACCAACTTGCCCCAGAAAGCGATAGAATCGGAAACGATAAGATCTGGCTGGATTTCTCCGATCTTTTTCGTCGTCATTTCATCCAGCGCTAAGGTCGAGGATACTAGCAGTTCCGTGGCAAACGCCTTATCCTTCCCCACCCTGTCGGCGTTTCCCTTGTCTTCCATTTCAAAATCATAACCGTCACAGCCGATAAAAACCGCGCCAACACGTTCTAACTTCTCCCGGAACTGTTCAAAGGAAAAGTAAAACACCTGATGGCCAGCACTAGTTAGTTCCCGGACCACATTCAGTGTCGGATTCGTATGCCCGTGCGCCGGGATGCAGAACCATGCAATCTTCACAACTTCCCACTCCTTACATTACAACTTATATGAAAAACCATAGTATGCGAGATCTGAAAAGTCAATAGATTATCACACAGAACAATTGTGCGGCCCTCCCCCGCATCCGGAGAAGAGCCGCTGGTTTATGTATTTTTAAGTTTACTCCACGATTGCGCCTTTGTTCGCGCTGGAAACCAGCTTTGCGTAGCGTGCGAGATAGCCAGTTGTCGCATTCGGCGGCGGGCAGACCCATGCTGCGCGGCGTTTCGCTAGCGTATCTTCATCCACGAGGAGTTCCAGCTTGCCAGCCGGAATGTCGATCGCAATCAGGTCCCCCTCTTCCACGACTCCGATGAGGCCACCACTCATTCCCTCCGGGGAAACGTGGCCGATAGCCGCACCGCGGGTCGCTCCGGAGAAGCGGCCGTCTGTGATCAGCGCCACTTCGCGGTCAAGACCCATGCCGCAGATCGCGCTGGTCGGAGAAAGCATCTCGCGCATGCCAGGGCCGCCCTTCGGGCCTTCGTAACGGATGACCACCACGTCGCCCGGACGGATGGAGCCGGCATAGATAGCCGCGATCGCCTCATCTTCGCTATTATACACGCGGGCTGGGCCCGTATGCACAAGCATTTCCTTTGCCACCGCGCTTCGCTTCACCACGGCACCGTCCGGCGCCAGGTTGCCGCGCAGGATCATGAGGCCGCCCGTCGGAGAATATGGATCATCGAAAGGCCGTATCACGTCATGATCGTAATTCTTCGCCGCCGCGATTTCCTCGCCCAGCGTCTTGCCGGAAACGGTCATTGCGGACTCATCCAGCAGGCCACGACCTTTCAGCTCGGAGAGAACACCCATGACGCCGCCTGCCTGGTGCAGGTCCACCACATGGTGATGCCCTGCTGGGGCAAGGTGGCAGAGATTCGGCACCTTCGCACTGGTCTCGTTCACCCAATCCAGATTGAACTCAATTCCTGCCTCGTGGGCAATGGCCGGCAGATGCAGCACGGTATTCGTGGAGCAGCCGAGCGCCATGTCTAAGCAGAGTGCGTTGCGGAAAGCCGCCTCGGTCATGATCTTATCCGGAGTCAGTCCTTCGCGGACCAGCTCTACAACCCGCATGCCCGTTAGCTTCGCCAAGCGGATGCGAGCTCCGTCCACCGCGGAAATCGTTCCGTTACCCGGCAGAGCCATGCCGATGACTTCCGTCAGGCAATTCATCGAATTCGCTGTGAACATTCCGGAGCAAGAGCCGCAGCCAGGGCAGGCATTGCTTTCGACTGCATTCAGTTCCGCATCGTCCATCTTCCCCGCCTTGTAGGCACCTACTGCCTCAAAGACGGAATTGAGATCCATGTCGTCCTTGCGTCCAGGCATACGGCCGGGTAGCATCGGGCCCCCGGAGATGACCATGGCCGGCAGATTCAGCCGGCGGGCCGCCATCAGCATACCCGGAACGATCTTGTCGCAGTTCGGGATGAAGACCATACCGTCGAAGCCATGCGCCGTGGCCATCGCTTCGCAGCTGTCCGCAATCAGCTCACGGCTGGAGAGTGAGAACTTCATACCGACATGCCCCATAGCGATGCCGTCGCAGACGCCGATGGCTGGAAACTCGACCGGAACACCACCCGCCATCCGGATGCCGTCCTTTACCGCCTGAGCAATGTTTTTCAGGTGATTGTGACCGGGCACGCAGTCCGACTGCGCGGAGGCCACGCCGATGAGCGGACGGGAGAGTTCCTCGTCCGTGAGGCCCAGCGCCTTCCAGAGGGAGCGGTGCGGCGCTTTCTCAGGGCCAGTTTTGACTCGGTCGCTGATCATCATCTTACAGTTCCCCCGCTTTTCCGCCCCAGCTAAACTTGCTGCGCAGATCTGCACCGACCTGCTCCAGCTGGCTATTCGCCTCAATGCGGCGACGCGCCAGGAAGTGCGTGCACCCCGCCTGGTTCTCGAGTAGCCAGTTGCGTGCAAAGGTGCCATCCTGAATCTCACCAAGAACCTTCTTCATTTCCTTCTTGGTCTCCTCAGTGATGAGGCGCTTGCCGATCTCATAATCGCCATATTCAGCGGTGTTGGAGATGGAATAGCGCATGCCGGCGAAACCGTGGGAGAAGATGAGGTCGACGATGAGCTTCATCTCGTGAATGCACTCGAAGTAAGCATTCTCCGGCTGATAACCCGCTTCCACCAGCGTGTCGAAACCGGCCTTCATCAGGGCTGTCACACCACCGCAGAGCACGCACTGCTCGCCGAAGAGGTCGGTTTCCGTCTCCTCGCGGAAGGTGGTCTTGAGCACACCTGCGCGGGCGCCGCCGATGCCGAGGGCGTAAGCCAAGGCGATGTCCTGCGCATGGCCGGAAGCGTCCTGATAGACAGCGATGAGATCCGGAACACCCTTACCTTCGAGATATTGGCTGCGGACGGTATGGCCGGGGCCCTTAGGGGCAATCATGATGACGTCCACATCCTTGGGTGGGCGGATACATCCAAAGTGAATATTGAAGCCATGGGCAAAAGCCAACACCATGCCGGGGCGCAGGTTCGGTTCGATGTCCTTGTGATACATGGCGGCCTGCTTCTCATCGTTGATGAGGATCATGATGAGATCTGCGACCTTGGCCGCTTCGGCGGTGGTCATGACGGTGAGGCCCGCGTCCTCCGCCTTTTTCCAGCTCTTGCTTCCCTCGTAGAGCGCTACGATGACGTCGCAGCCGGAGTCCTTGAGGTTCAGCGCGTGCGCGTGACCCTGCGAGCCGTAACCAACGATCGCGATCTTTTTGCCAGCCAGGTAGTCGAGGTTACAGTCCCGCTCGTAGAACATCTGTGCCATTTACCATTCCTCCCAAAAATTGAATGTGTGTTGATATGTTCACCCGGCTGCGCCGGGATCGCGTCAGTCAAAGAGTTCGGATGTCATGTAGCTCTCGCCGCGCTCCAGCGCAATGGCGCCAGTCTGCACAAGCTCCAGTATCCCATAGTCGGAAAGCAACGCAAGCAACGCCTGCACCTTGTCTTCGTCCCCGGTAATACCAAGGATCATCGACGTGCGGGATACGTCCATCACTTTCGCGCGGAAAACATCGGCCAAGCGCATGACGGCTTCCCGGTTGTCCGCGTCTGCTTTTACTTTCACAAGCACCAACTGCCGCTCCACCGCGGAAGAAGGTTTGAAAACCTGCACCTTCTGCACGCAGATGAGCTTGTAGAGCTGCTGTACCAGCTGTTCGATATGCTGATCATCGCCCCGCACCACAAGGGTGATACGGGAAACCGTCTGATCCTCCGTGGGGCCAACGGCCAGGCTTTCGATGTTGAAACCCCGGCGGGAAAAGAGCCCTGAGACCCTTGAGAGCACGCCCGGCTCGTTCGCCACCAACACGCCCACCGTATAATGCCGCAAAGCGGCAGCGTCTGTCATCATCGCGTTTACTCCTCCGTTATCTTCCCTACCCAGTTTACCCGGAAAGGGCGGAACCGCCGCAGCGGCTAACAAGGTCAATTCAGGCAGAAAGCGTCGATCGGAGAGCCGGGTGCCACCATGGGGGCCACCATCTCGTCGATGTCCAACATGCACTCGATAAGGCAGGGACGTCTTTCCGCGACCGCCTTTTCGAAGGCCGCCCGGAAGGAGTCGAGATCCGATACCCGCGTGCCGGGCAGGCTGTACGCTTCCGCCAGCTTCACGAAGTCCGGCCCTCGGTCAAGAGTCGTTTGGCTGTAGCGATGACCGAAAAACAGCGTCTGCCACTGGCGAACCATACCGAGAGTCCCGTTATTGAAGATGACGACGATGACCGGAATGCCGTAATAGCCAAGGGTAGACAGTTCGGTCAGGTTCATGCGGAAAGAACCATCGCCAGTGACCAAGACTACAGGATTCCCATCGGGATCACCCGCCGCAGTGCCCATGGCCGCGCCGAGGCCAAAGCCCATCGTGCCGAGACCACCGCTCGTAATCAGCTGTCGGGGTGCAAGGAAGGGGAAGTGTTGCGCCGTCCACATCTGGTGCTGTCCCACGTCCGTCGCCACCGGGATTTCCGGGGATATGGCCGCCATGGCTTTCAGGATCTTCCGCGGCTCGAACAGGCCATCGTTCAAGTAGTCCTCTGCCATGGAGGTAGCCTGCTGCATCCAGATGCCATGCTGCTTCCTGCTAACCCGGGCCAGCATCAACTCCAGTACGACGCGGGCGTCTCCGGTGATATGCAGAGTCGTCGTGACGTTTTTATTAATCTCCGCCCGGTCGATGTCGATGTGCAACACTTTCGCGTTCGGCGCGAAAGAGGCAGCGTTGCCGAGTGCCCGGTCTGAGAAACGCACGCCTACAGCGATCAGAAGGTCGCAACGCTGCATCGCGATATTAGCCGCATGGGTGCCATGCATGCCCAGCATGCCAAGGAAACGGGGATTGGTCGCCGGAACAACGCCAAGACCCATAAGCGATGTGACCACCGGCGCATCCACCCGATCAGCAAATTCCAGCAGCTCTTTCTGTGCACCAGAGGCAATTACGCCGCCGCCGCAGTAGATGAGGGGCCGGTGCGCCTCAGCAATCAGCTGCGCTGCCATCTCGAGTCGTGGCTCCGCCTTCACCTTGTAACGTTCGAGTGCCTCACCGGAAGGACGGAGCTGCATGGAGGGATGCTTTCCGGAAAGAGCAGGGATCAGCGCTTCCCCTGAAACAGCAATGTAGTCCGTTTCTGCCACCTGTACGTCCTTCGGAATGTCCACCAGAACGGGGCCGGGGCGGCCGCTGGCCGCGATGAAAAAAGCCTCCCGCAGGATGGGAGCCAGACGCTCCACCCGGTTTACCAGGTAATTGTGCTTTGTGACGGGCATGGTCATACCGCTGATGTCCGCTTCCTGGAAAGAGTCGGTTCCCATCAGGCTCTGCGCCACGTTGCCCGTGATAAAGACAACAGGGGAAGAATCCATATATGCCGTCGCGATCGCCGTCACAAGGTTCGTAGCGCCGGGGCCGGAAGTCGCAAGGCATACGCCGGTTCTTCCTGTCCGTCGGGCATATCCGTCCGCAGCATGTCCGGCATGCTGTTCGTGTGCCGTTAGGATATGGCGAATGTCCTTCCCCCGCGTGTATAGCGCGTCGTAAATGGGCAGCACCGCACCGCCCGGAAAACCAAAGATGGTATCTACACCCTGCTCTAGCAGACATTCGATCAGGATTTCCGCTCCCGAGAGTTTCATTGGCGTCCCCGCTTTCCTGTTGATCTCTGTATTTTCAAAAAAGGCAGCCTTTCCCATGATCAGGGGCGAAAGGCTGCCTTCTCGCGGCAAGTAGCGATATCATATCACGTGGGTTACTTTCTGTCAAGCAATAATTTCAGGCATAAATATTACGGAATTATTGCAATTGTTTCTAGAGTTGCCCCCGGTTTCCCACAGGTCCTACGCACTTGTCCCGAAATTGTCCACAGCCATATTTTTCTTTTATTTTTAGAAACAGGCGACTAACGTGAGGCTTTTCCCTCAGTTTCCACATTTTAGCTTTGATTTATCAACATCCATGTGGATAACTCCAGTTTTGCTTGCCCTTCTTAATTATTAACTAATGTTACAAATTTATTGCATTTCTTCACTTTTGATGACCTTCTTCAGCGAAAGACCAGAAAGTGCGGTTTCTTTTCCTCCCGCTTCGATTAGGAGCATGAAGTACTTGTCGTCCGTAGGCAGGGTAAAGGAGAAAAGGTTTTCCCCGCCAGAAAGGTTCTGTTCTGCGATACACACGAAAGAAGTGGTATGATACGCCCGAATGACAGCATCTCCGGCCGGTTCTTCGCAAGCAAAGGATACTTCATACGTTCCGGCGTGGAGCCAAGATGTGGGGACGCGAAGTCGCCCGCCTGCAGAAAGGCGCCAAATTCCATCTTCACAGGCAGCATCTGTCAGTTTCGCTCGACCGAAGAGCATAGCGGAACAAAGCGTTTCTCCGCTTTCCATACCGTAGACTGCAAAAGTACCGTTTTTATGCAGGAGCGTCGCTCCGGCAAAGGTGAGCCAGGAAGAAAGTTGCCTTTCTTCTTCCCGAGTCAGCAGCAGAAAGGTCTTACCGCATACGTGATCTGTTTGGGAGCGTTCGTCCGGCTCAAGCCAGCGAATAAACGACGGCGCGGCAGCCGCCGGAGCTCCATCTTCCGTCTCCGATGGGACGATTCCCGTGCAGGTAAGCTGCCCATTCATACGTTCTTCCAGAACACGCACGTTCCAGAAAGTCCCGTAACCCTTCGTATAACCTTCATGCAACAGCCATTCTCCGGCCTCCATGATGTCAGCACCGCGGACGCGGTTATCCGCCTCCTGCTTCCGTGTCTCGCGAAAAAGAACTGCACCGGAAAGAAGCAGTAGAAGCGCCAGCGCGACGGCAAACCCCCACTGCAGCAGAGCGTTCTTTTCCCCGGTAAGTACAAGAGGAAGGCAGGGTACAAAGAAGATGACCGCCAAGATGAGATAACGGTTCAGATAGGCGCCTTCAAGGAACAGGAAGCAGAACAGGTTGACAGCGAAAGCGAGGGCAGAAAAACGCAACATCCACGAGGATGCTGTCTTTCCCTCATCTGAAAAGCGACCCGCGGCGCGCAGGAAAAGCACGATGCCGAAGAGCCATACTGCGACAACAAGCAGGTTCCCAATTCCCGCTGCCGAGAAGAGGGGTACTTCCCCACGAAAACCGAGAAGCTTCAAGCAGTCAGCAAGCACCGTTCGGAGACTGGCAAAAATCGCTTCCCCATCCAGCGGTACGAAAGAGAAGGAAGACGCTGCGCCAGTCCCACTGATGAACAAACGAGGCACAAGAATCTCAGATACTGCATACCCCACCGCGCAACATGCAAAACCCAAAAGGCTGAGCCAAAACTCCCGCGAAGCTTTCGGTGTTTCCCGGGTGAGCAGCATGGGCAGCACAGCCGCCGCCAAGAGTGGGCAGGCGAAACAAAGCACGTAACGGACGGACAGAAAACCCATGAGCAGGCATATAGCGCAAAATCCCACCGATCGTCCTCGTTGTCCTTGCTCTGCACCAAGAAAGAGCGCCGCCATTCCGAAACCGAAGGGCAGATGAACGATGTAATAGCCACCGATTGTCATATTAGAGGCATACAGTGCGGACGAAGCAAAGGGAAGGAGCGCAAGGCAGGCAATCGCCTGAGCCCTTTGCACCCGCAGCCTGCGAAGGAGTGTATATAACACCGCCATGCCGATGAGGAAACCCCAGGTATTGC
This sequence comes from Clostridiales bacterium, assembly GCA_024684665.1. Next base: position 23,655 of record JAIKWN010000048.1, read on the forward strand.
CTAAGATGCGTGCCGTCCGGTAAGAGGACGTGAAGTTGAAGGCCAGGGCGTAGAGCAGGTTCATGTGCAGCGTGTGCACTTCCGTAGAATACAACCAGTCGAAGAGAACCGGTTTTCCCGTCTCAAATTGCCGCCTTCCAAGGATTACCTCCGAAGCCATATCGGAATTGAGATAGGTCAGGTATCCCTCCCGCTGCAGGAAGACGGAAAAGGAGAGGGAAAGCGCGCAGAGCAGGAGCGCTGCAAGCACAGCCGCCGTTTTTCGCCTGCTTTTTGTCTTCATGCCGGGTCCTCCTCTCCTTTTGTCATCTTCTCAGCGCAGAAGCTTCGTATCGTAGAAGATCGACTTTCTGTTAAGTTCATCAAACAGTTTTTCCTCGCCCAGCTCTTCCGACAGCGTTTCCCTTCCTGAAAAGAGGTTAGTCCCAAGCCCCAGCCTCTCGCCTTCGATCGTACAGCCGATTGCCGCCAGCGTAGTTGGAAAAAAGTCCATAGTCGTGAACTTCCGGTTTTTTTCTTTTTCCGGTACCGCTACGGCGTTGATGAAGCAGTTATAAACAAGGCGATCATAGGTTCCGTGATGCTTATCATACGCAGGTGCAGACTCCGCATAAAAATTCGCAGTCATGCTGGAATGATCACCTGTGATGACGATGGTCGTATCCTCGTAAAACGGCTGCGTTTTACACCATTCCACAAAATCCCACACCTGGCGGGAAGAACAACGGACCGCTCGCGCATAGATGTTTTCCCCGACATGATCCTCTCTGCAAAGCTCGCAGAGCCATCCCGGGTCATGGGTATCCACAGTCAAGAGGCCGAGATGGAAGGGACGCTCGTCCTGCACAAGCTCCGCTAATATGTTTTTCGCGAAAGAATACATTTTCACGTCTTCAAAGCCCCAGCTGTAGTAATACCCGTCAGGGATCCATCCGTCCCGCATCGCCGTCCAGTAATCATAAATCTCATACTGTCCATGCCGGGCATACATCTGCCGTCGGCCTCCGAAATCAAAATCGGAGCCGCAGAGAAAAACATTCCTGTATCCTTCCGAAAAAAGAATGTCGCCCATCATCGTCGCGCCTGGAAGGAACTTTGCGAAGCTGTAGCCCATATTGTCGATGGTTTGGCCGTTATATCCGAAAAGCTTCAATGGAAGCCCTGCCGTTTCCGCCACCATGCCGGCAACCGTCCAGCCGCATGCCGGCGCTACTGTAGCGCCCGCAAAAAGATTGTTCCGGGAAAAGCTGACATTTTCTCCGCAAAGGCGCGTCATCTCCGGCGTGTAGTTTTTATCCATCAGGCCGCCGTTTGCTTCATCCTGATTGGTCGTCTCTGCAGATTCTATGTAGATCGTGATCAGATTGCGCTTTTTCTCAGGAAATCCGATCGGAACTGAAGCGGGATCCACATATCGCTCTTCAATCAAGGTAGACTGATGCAGAATTCCGTCTGCCCACTTACGGATATTAAGAAGCCTGTCCCCTGCAGGCAGCAAGATGCAAAGCCAGATCACCAAAGCCACAGACAACACAAAGAGCGGCAGGCGCAGGGGCAGAAGGGAAATTCCCTTCCCTTTTCCGTTCAGAAGCCAAAGCTCCCGTTTTCGGGGAAGCATCAGGAACGCAAACAGCACGAGAATCGCAGCGGAGGGAATCAGCACTCGCTTCACAAGCTCCCGGCTGAACTGCTGCGCCGTCCCCCGAAGAGGCATGGTCAGATAAAACAGGACTTCCTCCAGGGAGATATTGTCATATGCCGCAGACGCCCAGATACAACCCAGCGTTAGTACCAGGAGCACAGCAAGAAGCAGGCGCAGCAGAACCCGCGCCGCTATGGCAACAGCTGAACGCCTTTGTGTTCGGCTCCTTCGTTCAATATGCATGAAATCCTCCCATGATCGCCGGGAATGCCCGGCTTGCCACGTCCCCGACGCGGTCTGTGTTGTCAAATCAGCGCAGAAGTTTTGCGTCGTAGAACAGGGATTTCTTTCCCAGCTCTTCAAACAGGGTTTCGTACCCCATTTCTTCGGAAAGCGTTGGCGTACCGGAAAACAGGTCGGTCCCCAATCCAAGCCGGTCTCCTTCGATCGAGCATCCCATCGCCGCAAGCGTCGTAGGAAACAGGTCCATCGTCGTAAACTTCCGGTTCTTCTCGTTCGCTTTCGACACAGCCGAATTCACGAAGCAATTGTAAACAAGCCTCGAAACCGCTCCGTTGTGCTTGTCATATTCGGAAGCGCCAGCGCTGATATACAGGCTCTTCGTCATGCTCGCGTGGTCACCCGCAATGACGATGGTAGTATTGTCCCAGAAGGGCTGGGTTTTGCACCACTCGACGAACTCATAAACCTGGTCTGAGGAACAGCGCAGCGTCCGCCCATAAATGTTTTCGTGGTTGTCCGGACAGTTGGGGCACAAATATCCCGGATCATGCGTGTCAACTGTCAGAAATGACAGGTGGAACGGCTGATCCGACGCTGAAAGTGCTTTCAGGAGCTCTTTCGCGTAAGCATACAGCTTGAGATCTTCGAATCCCCATCCTACCCTGTAATTCTCGGGGATCCATCCCAGTTCTTTCGCGCGAAGGTAGTCGTAAATCTCATAGTTCCCGTGTTGCTCATAGAGCTGCTTTCTTCCGCCAAACCGAATATCGGATCCGCAGAGGAAAACGGTCTTATAACCTTCTTTCGCCAGAATATCTCCTAAAAAGGTCGCGCCCGGCATAAACGAAATAAAGTCCTTCCCGAGATTGTCTGCTTTGGTTTCGCTGTAGGTAAACATCTTGAGGGGAAGCCCGCCAGTTTCCGCAACCATACCCGCAACGGTCCATCCGCACGCAGGCGCGATCGCCGCACCCTGAATAAGCTCAGACTGGGAAAAGCTGATATTCTCCTTCGCGAGAGTCGTCATCTCCGGCGTGTAGTTCCTATCCATCAGGCCGCCGTTTTCGATATCCTGATTGGTGGATTCCGCCGATTCAATGTAGATCGTGATGAGATTCCGCTTCTTTTCCGGGAACCGGATCTCTGTTTTAGCCGGATCCACATAGCGTTCCTCAATGAGGGGAGACTGCGTCAGCTGATTCCAAAGGAAGCGGCGGAATCCTAGAATGCTGTTTCCATAGGGAATGACAATGCACGCCCAGAGCAGCAGTATGACGCATGCTGTGCGTGGTCGTATGCATAGTGGGAGAAGAGAAATCTTCCGTTTCTTTGTCTCAAGCACGACCCTGCGCCTTCTTGGCAGGAACATCGCCGCCACGAGCAGAGCAAACGCAATTCCCGCCGGAATAAAGACGCAACGAATAATCTGCTCCTGAAACTGCTTCGCTGTCCCCTGCAGGGGCATGCTAAGATAGAACAGGCATTCTTCCAGAGTAATGTTGGAATAGGTTCCGCCAGCCCAGATGGCCGCGGCAGTCAGAATCAGCAGTATCAGTGTAAAAAACAGCTGCACAGATACTCCGATACGCTTTTTAAGGCACAAGGGCTTTTCGTCAGTTTGCCGGGGTTCCGTTTTTACAGTCATGAATTATCGCTCCCATTCCGATGGGTCAGATTCGTTTTCATAATAGTCTTGTTTCTGCTGTCATTCCGCAACTGGAAAAGAAGAATGAGAAGCATCAGCACACTGACACAGTCGCATATCCGCCAGAACAGCTTCCCAGCATATCGCACCACAAGCATTCCCTCGGTTCCGGCAGAAAGCGAAACTGTGAGCCGATTGTTCCCGCCCAGGTGCCAGGGGATGACTTCCCCGTTCAACTTCGCTTCGTATCCCGGAAATCCAAAAACCGGAAAGGCAATTTCCCCGTCCCGTTCCGCTTTCACCCGGACAGATACCCGCGTACCGGATTTTTCGAAGCCGGAGGGTACGATCCAATCGTCTGCCTGCAGCTCCCGGCTACGCGTCTGATTCACGTTCGTCCCGGCGATCAGATATTCCGGGTTCACCTGATAAGGATTCGCTCCCTGTCCAAAGCCAATCATCGATCCCTTCTCCGCACACTCTGTGAGATAGGGTGACGCACAAAGGACGGACAGGAGAAAAATAGCAGGAAGCTTGCCCCGCCCAAGAGCAGCAAAGCAGCGGGAAAAACCGTATCCGCCGCAAAGAGAAAAGCTGGCTGCGGTAAACATCAGCATCCTGAAGGGGAACTGCAGAACCTCGGCTCGCTCCCCAGTCAGCTTCGAAAAGAGTGCCCATGGGAACAGCTTCGAGGAGAGAAAGGCGCAGAGGGTGCCAAGCAGAAGTAGGAAAACTACAAGCCCCCTGACTGGTCGTTCCTCCGCTTCTGTCAGCATGAGAAGCGAGGCAAGCGCCCCACCCCACAGTAGCACGCCAACCCATCCCCCAGGAAGCAAAAGGCTGCGCAGGGAAAGAGCACCTTTTTCGAGGCCAAACCTCGCCACGGGCGTCGTTTCCAGCTGAAGAAGAAAATCAAGAAGAGGGACGATCCGAGTGAGAGAAAGAAGAAGAGTCACCCATGCTGTCAGAGCAACTTTTTTCCTCCGTTCCTTTTCCCGCAACAGTCTGGGAAAAGACGCAATCAGACACAAAAGGGATAGAAACGCACAGAGTGCAGCAGTCAGCATATGGCTGTTCAGAAGGGCCGCCGCACACAACGCAGCGCATCGCCACCGGACCTTGTCTCCCCAAAATAGTGAAAGAAGGCTTTCGAGAAACAAGGGAAGGAAAACCATGGCGAGAATCTCACCGAGTGCCATACGCCCGTAAACATCAAACAAGCGATAGCCGCAAAGCATGTAAAGGACTGACGCGCATAAGCCGGCATCTTTATCGCGGAACATGCGCTCTGCCGCAGCCGCGATCAGAATCCCGGAAAGGAACGTCGCGGAAAAGATTAGTGCTTCGTAAGCAAACGGAAGAGACGCACCAAAAACAATCATGAGGGCAAAAGGATACAGAAACAGGTCCGGATAGAAAATGGAGGTGGCTGCTCCCCACCCGTTGTAGGAAAACCCGCCGACACGAACTGGGATCTGTCCTCCAGCCAGTGCGTCTGCCAGATTCATAAGACGGGCGGTATGAAATGCAGTATCACTCCCGCCCAAAATACCATCTGCGAGAAAGGGTCCTGACGCCACAACTGCCGCCGCAGCGATGACAAGCAGTCCGGCGCCACGTCTCTCCTCAAGCAGGCCGCATTTCCATGCGGCGTACAGCGCAAAGGCGGCTGAAAACAGGATGAGCGCCAAAAATGCCCGATCCTTATAACCCGGAGAATACAAGCGCAGGTTCCGAATCCGGATTTGTTCCCCTTCCCGGAAGTCTACTCCAATCGAAAGATTGTGAACGGGATCCAGTATGGAAAAGCTGCTTTCTCCTTCCCAGGATCCTGTAGGAATCATAATCGTATCCGGCTCGATCCGTGCGCCGTTAGAGCATGTGAGATGAATCGCATTTTCCCCGTCGCTTTCGATCTGCCATTTGAGGCGGTATTCCCCCACGGGGAGATCATAGTAAGGGCCGCTGCTTTTCACGCCGTATGCATCACCGGAGAGGAGCGAAAAGGTCTGCTTTTCGTCCATATAGGTGAGTTTTACATCCGGCCACACTTTTCGCTTATCGAAGCGCGATGTAAAAAAGAGCATAAAAAGGACAGCGACGCACAGCGCAGCCGCAAACGCCAGAAGCATTCTTTCGCGGAGTATCTTACGCATAGCTGCCGCCTGCCCTCCTTTCTGCATTTTTCTTCAGCGCTGTTCATTTTGTCCGTGCCGTAGTCTCCGGCCAAAATTGCCTGCCCATCCAGCGAAGGAACAAAGCCCCACACCGGCGAACGGAAGCAGATACAGTACGTACGGGTAGACGTAATGAGATTTGGCTTCGAACAGGAGATGGTACAGGAAACCTCCGAAGATTGCTGTCGGCAGGAGCGCTGATGACGCAAACGAGCCACTTCTGCCACAGAACAGTTTAACAAGACCGACGACAGCGAAGAGATACAGCGACATCTGGTACAACTTCATGTATCCCTGTAGCCAGGCATAGAACGGCCCGCTCTCGTCGTAGATAAACCAGACCGATTGCCAGTAGTTGCCGGAATGCGGACACATCTGGCCGTAACGCACGCCGCCGTAGGTAGGATCCAGCCATTGTGAAATGGTCTTTTCCGAGAAAAACCTCGCCGCATATCCGGGATTTGATCGGAAAGAAGTCAGCCGGTTTTCAAGATCCGCCTGTACGATTCTTCGCTCCTCTTCCCGCGAAAGATCCGGCTCAAAGAACGGAAGGATGTAGTTGTTGTACCATCCAGCCGCCGGACCTCCTTCCTGCAGCCCCATCACCAAGCGCGCCTGCGTGCTGATATCGCCGCGAAGCCGGACGCCGCTGCGCAGCTCATAGGAACGAATCACGCCTTTTGTGCAAAGGAACGTCATACCAAAGCACAGAACGGCAAAAACCAGCGGCAGGATCCGCCGCCGTTCCAGGATGGACAGCGCACAACAGATCCCATACGCGACGGCAAAAATCAGGCCGTTGTATTTCATCATGCAGGCAAGGCCGACAAGAAGCGCAGAAAGAACGCCGAAGAGCGGTTTGTTCTCCCGGTCATACATCAAAAACAAACAGGCGCCGAGGACGTCCAGGCAAACCATAAAAAGCGTCCCGTACGCGAACGTGCAATACAGGATGGACGGCATAGATAAAAGAAAGAGAACCAACGTCGCCCGTGCGGAGGATTCATTGAAAAGAATGCTAGCAATAGCTGCAAGGCCCCAAGCGGAAACCAGGCTTGCGAAGATGTTCAGAATCTGGATAGCGCGGTTCAGGTGAATCCAGGGAAAAATGCGGACCAGCAGCTCCATAGAAAAGACCATGGGAAGCTGATACGAGAGCGAATTGAAATACTCCGACTCCATGATGCTGTAACTCCCTGAAGCGGCCCTTTCCGCCGCCTGCAGCACCGTCTGGTAATCAAAGAGCTGCTGTAGGCCATTCGCAACGACGAACGCCGCCGCAAGAAAAAACCAAAGGGCGGAAAAAAACAGACCCCGCTTATACGAAACCCTGCATTTCCGTATCCTATCAAACAGCACCGCAAGCAAGCCTGCGAACAAGCAGACCGCGAGTAGGCAAGACAGCGGATGATGCGATGTTATATCTGCTGTTTCCGTCGCCGCGGGTGTGACGTGCACATGAACCGTCCAGAAAAGCCCCGATACGAAAAGAATGAAAAACAAGGCACAAACCGCGCCGCTCACACATAAAAAAGCAAAGCGCGCAAAACGGCCGGATCCATTATTTTGTTCCCTCATGCCGCCCTCCGAACCTTTGTCCCGGACGGGGTTTTTTCTCCGTTTCGCTTCCGTATCCACCACAGGAGGAGTGCGCAAGCAGAGAGAAGAGAGATGATATCGCAAATCCGCCAAAGTGCCGGTGTCCGCCAGCAGACCGTTAGAGCCGCGTCCGTTCCGGCGGGTATTTCCACCTTCATCCGGTTGTTCTCCCCGAGCCCGTAAGGTATCCGTGTTTCTCCCAGACGCACTTCATATCCCTTGAAACCAAACAACGGAAAAGATACGGAACCTCCTCGCTTTGCACGAATCTCAGCGTCAACCCGCGTCCCCTGTTTCAGATATGCAGTCAGCTCCACATCGCCGGAAACAGCCGGTTCCCGACTCCTCGTGTCCTGCACATTCGTCCCTGCAATCTGATATTCCGGGAAAATCATATACGGATTTGCCCCGTGTCCTTCCCGAATGATGTAACGGGAAGATTGACCGCCTATATCATATTCGTATTTGCCTTCCGAAATGTCGTTCAGATAGGGTGCAGCGCCAAACGCTGCGACCATCAGCACACAAAGTGCGGCGGCGCGATGCCCACCCGAAATAATCGAAAAGCCCCATCCCCCAGCCAGCGACAGCAGAGCAGCGGGGAAAAGGAACAACCGCCAGGGGAACTGCAAAACCTCTACCGCGCCGTGTGTGAGCCCCGAAACCGCGCTCCAAGGAAAAGCCTTCGTTCCCATCCATGCGGCGGCTGCTCCGCCCGCGAGGCACAGAACGATCAGTCGCTTTCTATCCATGTCCGTCTCCCGGTACAGCGAAAGCAGCGCTGCAGCCGCGCCGAACAGTAGGGCAAACCCAACATAACCCCGTCCACTCAGTACATCGCGGAATTCTCGCGCGGAGGAAACGAATCCAAACTGCACATTCCGCGAGTTCACTCCGGACAACCAGAGATCCACCATCGGAACGATCCGCCAGAGGGACAACGCCGCGATCGCGAGCACCGCCAGAAGAACGGCCCTGCGCCTTACAGGATTGCCTGCCATTTCCGGCAGCCGTGCAAGCAGGAGAAACAGCCCTAGGCAAGCAGACAGAGCTGCTGTCAGGATATGTGTCTGAATCATCAGCACCGCTGCCACAGCGGAAACTCCCCAGCGGGGATTCTCTTCGAAGAACAGTTCCCAAAAACCCCAGATCATAAGCGGGAAAAAGGCCATGGCCAGCATTTCCCCAAGCATAAAGCCGGTATATGCATCCCGAAGTCGATAGAGTGAGAACGTATAAAGAACCGAAGTGCATACCGCACAGAGCGAATCGTTGAAGAGGCGCTTGCCCGTAGCGTACATGGAAAGCGCCGCGGCCGCATTCGTCACAAGAGTGAGGCTGTTCAGCACCCACGGCATGGAAGCGCCGGCCAAAACCGCGATCGCCCATGGAAGAAGGAAGAAATCCGGATAAAAAACAGAAGTGGCAGCGCCGTATCCGTTATAGGAAAAGCCGCCGATCCGCACTGGGATCTGCCCCGCGGACAGGGCGTCCGCCAGATTCATGATGCGGGCGGCGTGAAACTGCACATCATAGCCTACCACGCTGTTTCTGTGAAAACAGGGTGCAGAAACGATCAGCACGGCAAGCGCAAGGACGATAAACTCTCCGCCCGTTTCCGATTTCCATTTTTTCCCATTGTGCGCGAGCAGCAGCATACAGACGAGGCAGAGCAGGATGCACACTGTGAGCGTATTGTCCCGCCAGACCGGCGAATTCAACCGGATCCGCCGTATGGCAAAAGACGATCCGGTCATAAACTCCGCAGCAATGCTGAAGCTGTGTGCGCTGTCCAGAATTCGGATCTCAGTCTCTCCCCGCACGGTTCCGATGGGTATCACGATTTCATCCGGTTCTATCCGGGCACCGTTAGAATCTGTAAGCCGGATCCGGTTTTCCCCATCCCCTTCCGTCTCCCACCGCAGAAGGTATTTCCCCGGGGCGAGGTCGCAGTAGGGGCCGCCGCTGACGCGTCCGTAAATGTCTCCAGCTGCAAGGGAAAAACTGGCGTCGCCTCCCTCGTATTCCAGCTTTGGCTCCCATACCGTCGCACGGTCGAGAAAGCCCGTTACCCATAAAACCAGACACAGAAAAACACAGGCCGGCAGGAGGAAGCGCTTCCATTTCTTTTCCATCAGCAACTCTTCCCCCTTCTGCCTGTGTCTGCAAATCGTTCCGTCAATACGCCTTCGCGAAGTAGATTACCTTCTTCGCCGGCTTCCCGCAACAAACGCAGGTGTCACCGATGGGCGTCTGGTCAAAGGGCATGCAGCGGGACGTGGCAGCAAACTTCTCTTTGATCTCGTCCTCGCAGGCCCTCTCTCCGCACCACATAGCCCTCGCGTATCCGCCGTTCACCTGGCGCTCCAGTTCTTCCATATTATGTACGTCCGCAGTGTGTGCGTCCCGGAAAGCACGGGCTGTCTCAAACAAATTCGCCTGAATCGCATCCATCAACGTGCAAACCGTCTCCTCGATGTTTTCAAGGCTGACAGCTTCCTTTTCGAAGGTATCCCTCCGCACGCAGACAGCCTTGTTCTCTGCCAGATCCCGGGGGCCGATCTCAATGCGCACGGGCACACCCTTAAGCTCCCATTCGTTGAACTTCCAGCCCGGGGTCACGTTGTCCCGGTCGTCGAAACGAACGCGGAAGCCAGCCTTTTTGAGGCGGTCCGCTACGGCTTTTGCTCCTTCTAGCACACCCTCCTTGTGGGCGGCAACGGGCACGACGACAACCTGCACAGGTGCAACCTTCGGAGGAAGCTTCAGGCCCCGCTCGTCGCCGTGCGTCATGATGACGGCGCCGATGAGACGCGTGCTCGTGCCCCAGCTCGTTTCCTGGGCATATTTGAGGGTTCCGACCTTGTCCAAGAATCGGATCTCGAAAGGCTCCGAGAAGTTGGTGCCAAAGTTGTGGCTGGTGCCGCTCTGCAAGGCCTTTCCGTCCTGCATCATGGCCTCGACGGAATACGTTGCCCGCGCGCCAGCAAAGCGTTCTTTTTCGCTCTTCTGGCCACAATACACCGGGATGGCCAGTACGTCCTCACAGAAGGCGCGGTAGACCTCCAGCATGCGCATGGTCTCCTCCTCTGCCTCCTCAGCCGTGGCGTGAATGGTATGTCCCTCCTGCCAGAGGAATTCGGAGGTGCGCAGGAAAGGCCGTGTCGTCTTTTCCCATCGCATCACGGAGCACCACTGGTTGTAAAGCAATGGCAGATCGCGCCAGGACTGCACCCACTTCGCGTACATGGTACAGAAAATAGTCTCGCTGGTCGGCCGAATAGCCAGGCGCTCCTGAAGGGGTTCAGTTCCTCCCTGGGTGACCCATGCCACCTCGGGCGCGAAACCCTCCACATGATCCGCTTCTTTGAGAAGCAGGCTCTCCGGGATCAGCATGGGCATGGACACGTTCTCATGTCCCGTCCGCTTGAATTCCGCATCCATCTGGCTCTGAATCAGTTCCCAGATGGCGTAGCCGTAGGGCTTGATGGCCATACAGCCCCGCACCGGGGTGTAATCCATGAGATCCGCTAGCCGGACCACATCCGTATACCATTGGGAAAAGTCTTCGCTGCGCGCTGTGATGTGCTGTACGAAGGCCTGGTCGTTTTTCTTGCCCATGGTCAATCGCTCCTGTTCTGTTCTTCGGCATATGCCGCGTATTCGCTGTTCTGGGGTATTCTATGCGCCCATCCGCCCGCTGTCAAGCGCCGGAGGTACCGAGAAGCACGGAAAGCGCGTTCGCTGCCTCCGCCTCATCCTCCCCGGATGCAATAATAGTCACGGCCTGTCCGGAGGAAAGTCCCAGGGACATGAGTCCCATCAGGGACTTGGCGTTTACCGTCGTATCCCGGCGGCGAAGCAATACCCGGGATTTGTATTCGCTCATGCGGGAGGAAATGTCCGCCGCCTGCCGTGACATAACAGGTTCTTCAAGATTCACGCGAATGGTCAGTTCCATACTTCCTCCTTCATACCTCCACCGCATGCGCGGGGGGTTCCGGTTTACCGGACAGTCCTTTTTCTTCCGCTATAGCAAGCAGGCGTTTCAGCCGGTGATTTGCCCCGCTCTTTCCCACCGGGGGATCGCAGAGCGCGCCGAGTTCCTCCAGGGAAAGTTCCGGATTCGCGAGCCGCAGCTCCGCGATTTCAAGAAGCGGCGCCGGGAGATTTCCTGCACCCACTAGTTCCAGTACGGCGCGGATAGCCGCGGTCTGACGCTCCGCAGCAAGGACCGTACGGGACAGGTTCGCGCTGTCGCAGTTCACAGCACGGTTCGCGGCATTGCGGAACCCTTTGCGAATAAACGCATCCTCCATTCGGAAGCGGGCCTCCTGTGCCCCCATGAGGCTCAGCATGTCCGTGATGTCCGCTTGCCCCTTCAAATAGACGAGGGTCATACGTCGCCTTTGACCCGTACGGGCGGAGAGACCAAATTTCGCAATCATCCGTGCCAGGCTCTCTCCGAAAGATTCGTCGTCCAGCACAAATTCCAAGTGGTATTCCCGGTCAGGATCCGCAACGGAGCCGCAGGCCAGAAATGCCCCCCGCAGAAAAGACATGCGGCAGCACTTGCGCGCCGTAATCTCTTTGGGGACGCCGCGCCGCTCCGAAAGGGAGATGCCGCAGCCCTCCATGACGAAGGAGGCCTCTTCCCCGGAAAGGACGAGACGGATGAGCTTCCGCCCGCCTAGACGCGCCTGCGCCCTTGTAACCAGAGTGGGCTGCACGTCGAAAACGGACTGTAGGAGGCTGCGACAGCGTTCAGCCACCCGCTCGTTCTCCGTCTCCACGAAGAGCCGCCGGCCTCCAGAACCGAGCAACACCGATCCCGCCGAAGAAACGATGCCGGAAAGCTCCGCTAGGTGGCAGCAGATACGCTCTGGGCTGATGCGGCAGAGCTCCTCCTTGGTTTCCGATGAAAAGGACACCGGGATCCCCTCCTCCGCTCAGTCGTCCCTGCGACGACTGTTCGCGATCGCAACGAGGCGCAGCAACTGCAAAAGCGCCTGCAGCGCGGAGGCTACATACGTCAGCGCAGCGGCCCGCAGCACCGCCTTCGCGCCTTTCATTTCTTCCTCCGGAAGGCCAGTTTCAAGAATGGAAAGGGCACGTCGGGACGCGTCCACCTCTACCGGGATGGTTACAACATAGAAGAGCACTGCCAAGGCAAAGAGATAAATGCCAATGCGCATAAGGGGTTCCCAAGATACGATCAGGCCCAGGAAGAACAGCGGACCAGCTGCCATGCTTCCAATGTTCGCCGCTGGCACAATCCGCGCGCGGATGCGCATTGGCGCATAGTTCTGTGCGTCCTGAATGGCGTGTCCAGATTCGTGGGCCGCCACGGCCAGCGCCGCGACGGATCTGGAGCCGTACACCTCGTCGGACAGACGCAGCATCCCGTTCTCCGGATCGAAATTGTCGGTCAGTTTTCCTGGAATATGCTCGATCTCCACATCACGGCAGTCATTCGCATCCAGAATACGCCGCGCGATCTCCGCACCGGTCATGCCGGAGGAAGAGCTCACCTTGCTCCATTTGGCGAAAGCGGAGGTAACGAGAAACTGCGCCACCAGGGCGAGAATTATGCCTGGAACGAGCAGGAGGTAGGTGGGGTCATAATAGTAGAATCCGTACATACCGATCTCCTTTTCCGTATCGTTTTCCGTTTGGCATCAGGGGACTTCCCGGATATTCTACCATAAACACGAAAGAATCAAAAGGGGGTGCTGTAGCATTTGGCACAGCTCACTTTCTCAAAGTGCGTAGCAGACGGCGCCGACCGCCTGGGCAAACTGAGCAAATCTCGACCCCTCCACATCCGCCAGCTGACGCATGAGTGACGTGTTCGCAAGACTATCGTCAGCGGCGATCAGCCGCACAGGCGGCTCTTGTATACTCTCGTCGCGAGTGAAGCCGGCGTTCTTCGCTGTAAATCCTTCCTGCAGAAGTGAAAAACAGTGGCGGGATTTGACAAAACGCCCGAAGAGATAACGTTCCCTCGGAAGCGTGCCGAAGATCCACTCCATTTCCCGGGATGCCACAGCAAGATGTCCGCCGATCCGCCGGAAAATCTCCGCCGCCTTGCCGTTTTCCCCAGCGGCTTGCATAAGATGCTCAAGACAGGGTTTTCGCAGATCCTGCGGTTTCGTAGGGATGGAAAGGATACCCTCTATCTCTTCCGCGAATCCGTCTAGGAGAGAGGGATCCAGCTTCCAGGCCAAGCGATACGCCGCTGCCTGTCCCAAATACCGTCGGAGCCCTGCCATGCCGGAATTTACGTTGCGCGTGCTCCGCAGATCCAGGGGATCAAGGGCAAGGGAGGGGAAATCTCCCAAGTCAAGTAAAAGATCGTAAAGTTCCAATGGAACAGGAACAAGCTGCCCATTCGGCAGCAGCCATCCGCTACCCAGATCCGTGCCAAGGCTATGGGCGAGAACGCCACGGCGTGGCTCCTCTTCTCCGCTGCTTTCTCGCGGAGCAGCCGCGAGCTCCAGGGCTGCAGTAAAGGCTGCCATATTTCCGTCGTTGGCAATCCGTACGGATGAGCCGGAGGGAAGAAGGGCAAGCACCTCTTCTCTGAGCCCGGAAAGCCGTGCAAACTCCGCTTCATAGTCGATCGCGGGGTTTTTCCGCATGCCGAGCGTCTTCGGCGTTTCCCCACCGACAATCCGGTCCCCGATCACCACATCTGGGAAGCTGATCCCCACAGCCGTAAGCGTTCCGCCTGCCTCCCGGATATACGTATCCGCCTCCCGAACCAGTGATAATATCGGATTCAGGATTCCGTCTGCGGTCAAACATGCCATCGGATTCCAGTTGACTTCTTTCGTATAAAGAAGTCTTCCGTGCACGGATGTAGCCACTTTTATGTCGCTTCCGCCCACATCAAGACCCAGGCAGTCCATCTCATCCGCCGCCCGCGCTCGCATACGCAGCAGTGGGAAAAGTCCGCCGCTTTCATTCGCGAATCGTGCGCCAGCTTCCGTTGCGGGCAAATACTCCGCAATCGACAGAGCGCGCATCCGGAAACCTCCATACAGCCGGTTTGCGATCCGCGAAACCTTGCAAAGACCGGGATCCGACTGAAACCGCGCGGGCAGCTCCCGCACCAGCGACATCAGATTCCCATTCTCCTCCACAAAGAGAAGGACTTCCTCCGCCGAGAGGGCAGACAGTAGGTTATATACGTTCGCAGATAGAGCTCTCAGGAGGAATTCCTGCTCTTCCCTGCCGCGCGCCGCCTGGAAAAAGAGTTCATATTCCCGCACGCCGTACATTCTCCCACGCAGCCTCACTATCATCCGCTCTGCCCGGGGATCCCGTGCGAACGCCTCCCGGATTTCAGGGAGCCAGAGAGATTCTCCCCGTCTGCCCCGTTCCAGCAACTCCGAAAGCATAATTCTCCTTCCCGATCAGACCAGATGTCCTTCTTCCTGTATCACTTTAACGATTTCATCCAAGTATTGTTCGCAGTTTAATCCGTCTCCGCCTTCACCATGACTCAGATCCCCGGCTCTGTGCCAGTTTTTCCGAACCAGAACGCGGTCCATGTTTTCCAGCATTTTCGATACCCTGTCTACTGCCGTCTGTACATCCGGATCACTTCTTGCTGCCGGTTTATCTTTAACTCGCACATTTTAGGGCACTGTGGATAAAAACTGTCAGCACAGCTAGCTACGACAGGGACTTTTCCACTGCGAGCATGACCTCCATCAGCTTGAGGATGGTCAGGATGCCGTCGTCCGTCGTTTCGTATTCTAGGAAGATGGAGCGCCCGCTCTGCTCCCCACCCAAGCGGTTGCCAGTCTTCCCCATGTCTTCGTAGACGTATTTATCTCCGACTTTTGTATTCTCATAACCGATACCGTCTTGTCTAAGGCCTTGTACAATCCGAAGCCGGAGATAGTGCGCTGGAAGAGCGTGCTCGAGATCAAACAGGTCTTAGACAGTCAGCATTACAGTCTCTCTTTCTTTTCTATATCGAGGAAGTATTTATATGCGTCCACGGTCATTTCGCCGCAGGCCGCCTCGTCGCACGCGATGATCGCATTGTTGTGCATCTGCAGGGCGGAGCAGGTCCATCGGCTGCTAACCGAACCTTCTACCGTTGCTGCCAGAGCTCTCGCCTTCGCATGGCCGTTTATGAGGATTAGCACTTCTTTGGAATCGAATACTGTGCCTACCCCGACAGAGAGCGCCTGCGCCGGGACTGCTTCCGGATCCCCACCGAAGAAGCGACTGTTCACGATGCGCGTATCCGTGGTGAGATCCCGTACACCGGTGCGGGAGTTCAGACTGGTAAAGGGCTCGTTAAAAGCGATATGCCCGTCCACACCGATTCCGCCCATAAAGAGGTCGATTCCGCCAAAAGAAGCAATCTGCTCCTCATATTCTCTGCACTCTTTCTCCGGGTCCTCCGCCATCCCATTAAGAATATGAATGTTCTCCGGTTTCATGTCCACGAGATGATTGAAGAAGTTCTCATGCATGAAATACCAGTATGACTGGTCGTGTTCGCGTGGAAGGTTCAGGTATTCATCCATATTGAAAGTGACGACGTTAGCGAAGGACAGCTCGCCGGACCGATTTTGCCGCACAAGCTCCCGGTAAACGCCAACGGGGCTGGAACCGGTGGGCAGCCCCAGCACGAAGGGACGATCCTTTTGATCCCCCATGTTATGGGCACGGATCCGCGCGGCTATATAGTCCGCCGCCCACTTGCACATTTTTACGTAATTCTCCTGAATGACAACGCGCATACCGTTTCTCTCTTTCCGCGGACTTCTTCCACTGCCGCTTCCCATGTCCGTTTCCGGGACACTTTCAAAAAAGACGGTATGTATTATGGCGCACAAAGCGTATTCCGTCAAGAAAAGTGGGCCCGCGTTCACAAAAAAGTTCCAGAGAAGTGCCCTGTACAGCCTCCCATTTGCATTTTCTTTTCCTGTATCATGCGAGAACCGGACTAGAAACGTGCCTTTGATCGGTTGAAATGAATAATTTTCCACGCTTTCCTGAGATAAAATACCTCATACCGTCTTGCCTCCCGGAAAAAGATGCTGTATAATGCGGGAACAGGTTTTTCCTGCACATTTTCTGTCAGAGGAGGCACATCTTATGAAGAAAGTCCTTTCCCTTGCGATGGCTCTCATGCTGGTTGCCGTTTCCGCGTTTGCCCTGGCGGACGGCGCTATCAAAATCGGCGTCATCGGACCCATGACCGGTCCTGCCGCTGACTACGGTCTCGCCTGCCAGCGCGGCGCCATCATCGCGGCGCAGCAGCTGAACGAAGCAGCAGGCGCGACGGTCGTTGAGCTGCTCATCGAAGACGACGAGCATGACGCCGAGAAATCCGTGAACGCCTACAATACCGTGCTGGATCAGGGCGCGCAGATGATCGCAGGCACCACCACCACTACCCCCTGCATCGCCGTCAGCGCGCAGGCCTTTGAGGACCGCGTTTTCATGCTGACCCCGTCCGCCAGCTCCCCGGCTGTCACCGAGGGCAAGGACAACATGTATCAGGTGTGCTTCACCGATCCGGCGCAGGGCGCAGCGAGCGCGGAGTACATAAGCGAGAACAAGCTGGCGACCAAGGTTGCCGTGATCTACAACAACGCAGACGCCTACTCCACCGGCATCTATCAGACCTTCGCTTCCATGGCCGCCGACAAGGGCCTTGAGATCGTGGCCACTTCCACCTTCACCGATGACACCACTGACTTCTCCGTTCAGGTGACTGAGGCGAAGAATGCGGGCGCTGAGCTGGTCTTCCTGCCCATCTACTACACCCCGGCTTCCATGATCCTGCAGCAGGCGAAGGCGCTTGATTACGCCCCTGTATTCTTCGGTGTAGACGGTATGGACGGCATCCTCTCCATTGAGGGCTTCGACCAGAGCCTGGCCGAGGGCGTCATGCTTCTCACCCCGTTTGCGGCGGACGCGACGGACGATGCGACCGTGAAATTCGTCAAGGCCTATACCGAGCAGTTCGGCGTTACGCCGAGCCAGTTCGGCGCGGACTGCTATGACGCGGTGTTCGCGCTGTATACGGCCTGCCAGAATGCGGGCATTACGGCTGACACTTCCGCGGAAGACGCCTGTGAGCTCCTGATCGGGCAGTTCAAGACCATCGAGGTAAGCGGCCTGACTGGCACCATGACCTGGAATGAAGATGGTTCTGTCACGAAGACCCCGAAGGCGGTCGTCATCAAGGGCGGCGTCTACGTCAGTCCCGAGAACCTGTAATTTTCCGTATGGGTTCATGGCCCCGGGAACCCCGGGGCCATGAACTTGTATTAAACTGCAATCGGAGGTTCTCGGCGAAAGGGGGCTCCTCTGCCCCTTTTCGCCGGGAACCCGTATTCCATCCCTGCGAGGTGAAGCGTATGACCCTCTTTCTCTCCTATCTCATCAACGGTATCAGCTTGGGCAGTGTATACGCCATTATTGCCCTTGGCTATACCATGGTGTATGGTATCGCAAAGATGTTGAACTTTGCACATGGCGACGTCATCATGGTCGGCGCCTATATCTCCTTCTGCGCAACACAGTATCTGGGACTGCCCGGCTTCGTCTCCATACTGGTAGCGATGGTTGTCTGCACCGCGCTTGGCGTCACGATAGAAGGGCTCGCCTATAAGCCTCTCCGTCAGGCGCCCGGACTCGCAGTTCTGATCACTGCCATCGGCATGAGCTATCTTCTTCAGAACTCAGCCCTCCTCATCTGGGGTGCCACACCAAAGAGCTTTCCCTCCGTCGTAAACCTGCCTTCCCTCTCTCTCCTGGGTGGTGCGGTAAAGGTCAGTGGAGAAACACTGATCACTATTCTTGCCAACATTGTCATCATGATCGCGCTCACCCTGTTCACCGGGCAGACGAAGATGGGCAAGGCCATGCGCGCCGTTTCGGAGGACAAAGGTGCAGCGGAGTTGATGGGTATCGACGTAAACCTGACGATCTCCGTAACCTTCGCTATCGGTTCCGCCCTGGCTGCCGTTGCGGGCGTACTTCTTTGCTCTGCCTATCCGAACCTGATGCCCACCACCGGCTCAATGCCTGGCATCAAAGCTTTCACAGCCGCGGTTTTCGGCGGCATTGGTTCCATCCCCGGCGCGATGGCGGGCGGTATCCTGCTGGGCGTCATCGAAATCTTGGGCAAGGCGTATATCTCCACTGAGCTGGGTGACGCCATCGTCTTTGCCGTGCTCATCATCGTTCTCTTGGTAAAGCCAAGCGGCTTGTTCGGGAAGAACATCCGCGAGAAGGTTTGAGGAGGTGAAACGCGTGAAACGGATCCATCGGAAATTCGCCGACAAGGCGATCACCTACGGCATCGTGATTGCGGCATTCATCGCCTGCCAGATCGCGATGAACACAGGTGCTATGACCCGCGCCCTGCGGGGACAGCTGATCCCCATCTGCGTATACATCTGCATGGCCGTAAGCCTGAACCTGACCGTCGGTATCTCTGGCGAGCTTTCGCTCGGTCACGCCGGTTTCATGAGCGTCGGCGCCTTCTCCGGTATCGTCGCAGGCATGTGGATGCAGAACGGCATGGGCGTACAGAATAAACTGCTCTGCCTCATTTTCGGCCTCGTCATCGGCGGCATCGCGGCTGGGCTCGCGGGTGTTGTCATTGGTATCCCAGTCCTGCGCCTCAGGGGTGACTACCTTGCGATCGTGACCCTGGCTTTCGGCGAGATCATCCGCAACGTCATGAACTGCGTTTACATCTCCATCAACGGTAGCGCCGTGCATTTCGGATTCCTGAACCCTGAACTGCCTGGCAAAATTCTGGTGAACGGACCAATGGGCGCGACGGGCATTACCAAGATGGCCACCTTCCCCGTCGGCTTCGCGCTCGTCCTGCTCACACTGTTCGTCGTTCTGAACCTCGTCGACAGCCGTAGCGGCCGCGCGATCCAGGCTATCCGGGACAGCCGCATCGCAGCAGAATCAGTAGGGCTGGACGTTACGAAGTACAAAATGATGGCATTCGTGGTCTCCGCCGTGCTTGCCGGTATGGCCGGTGCGCTGTACGGCTTCAACTTTTCTACCGTCGCGGCGTCGAAGTTCAAATTTGACACGTCTATCC
Source organism: Clostridiales bacterium (assembly GCA_024684665.1). The sequence continues at coordinate 43,064 of JAIKWN010000048.1, forward strand.
TCGTTCTCGTCTTCGTCGTCTTGGGCGGCATCGGAAACATTCGTGGCTCGGTCATCGCCGCTTCGGTGCTCACAATCCTGCCGGAGCTTCTGCGCGCCTTCTCCGATTACCGCATGCTGGTATATGCCATCGTGCTCATTCTGGTCATGATCTTTACTAACAACCCGACGCTGAAGAGTGCCTTCTCGCGCATCCTTCCCAAGCGTCGGAAGGGAACCGATATGGAGGTGTCCTGACATGAGCGAAGGCTTCAAGAGAACCCCCACCAAAATGGTTCCCGCACCCAGCCATGGTATTGTACCGGAGCGGGACGTAGGATCCCGCCCCGTCCTGGAAGCGCGGAACCTCGGCATCGACTTCGGCGGCCTACATGCGGTGGACGATTTCAACCTGATCATCGGCCGCACGGAAATCGCCGGCCTTATCGGACCCAATGGAGCTGGCAAAACCACTGTCTTCAACCTGCTGACCAAGGTATATCAGCCGACCATGGGCACCATCCTTGTGAACGGCCGGGATACCGCTGGTATGACGACAGCGCAAGCCAGCAAGATGGGCATCGCCCGTACCTTCCAGAACATCCGCCTCTTCGACAAGATGACAGTAGAGGAGAATGTGCGGATTGGCCTGCATAACCAGGTCCAGTACGGCATGTTCACAGGTATCTTCCGCCTCCCGGCTTATTGGCGGGGCGAGCGCCAGCAGCATGAACGGGCCATGGATCTGCTCTCCATCTTCGACATGGAGCACTTGGCAGATGTCAGAGCCGGTTCCCTGCCCTACGGTGCGCAACGCAGACTGGAGATCGTGCGGGCTCTTGCGACCAATCCCTCACTCCTTCTCCTGGACGAGCCAGCGGCCGGTATGAATCCCCACGAGACAGAAGAGCTGATGGCCAATATCGTGCGTATCCGGGACCGCTTCAAGATTGCGGTCATGCTGATCGAGCACGACATGAAGCTGGTCATGGGTATCTGTGAGGGCATCTGCGTTCTCAACTACGGCAAGATAATCGCCAAGGGTACACCGGAAGAGATCCAGAACAATCCGGTGGTTATCGAGGCCTACCTCGGCAAACGGAAGGAGGGAGACGCGTGAGCTTGCTGAAAGTCAGCGACATTCACGTCTATTATGGCAGCATCCACGCCATCAAGGGCGTCTCCTTCGAAGTGAATGCGGACGAGATCGTCACTCTGATCGGCGCCAACGGAGCAGGCAAGTCCACAACCCTCAATACCATCGCCGGCCTGCTTAAAGCCCGGCAGGGAAAGATCGAATTTGATGGGCAGGACATCACTGGCCTCAAGGCAAGCAAGGTCATATCCCGCGGACTTGCCCTCTGCCCGGAAGGCCGCCGCGTCTTTCAACAGCTAACGGTCCGAGAGAACTTGGAAATGGGTGGATATACTCGACCGGCCGCTGAAATCGAGGAATCTTTGGAGGACGTGTTCCGCCGCTTCCCTCGGCTAAAAGAACGGCACCGGCAGGTTGCCGGTACTCTCTCCGGCGGCGAGCAGCAAATGCTCGCTATGGGACGTGCCCTCATGAGCAAACCCCGCCTCATGATGTTAGACGAGCCCTCCATGGGCCTCGCGCCTATTTTGGTGGAACAGATATTCGACATCATCGGAGAGCTGCACAAGGGCGGCACTACAATTCTCCTCGTAGAACAGAACGCGCAAATGGCCCTTTCCATCGCGGACCGGGCCTACGTTCTGGAAACAGGCACCATTTCCAAGGAGGGCAGTGCAGAAGCCCTCATGCACGACGACGACGTTCGCAAAGCCTACCTCGGCTAACTGGTTGATACAACAATCCCGGGCATCACTTTTCATACGAAGATGATTGCCCGGGGTTGTTGTTTGTTCTTTTTTCTTTTCAATAGTACTTCATAGAAGAAACATGTCAAAAAGTGGTTTAAGTATCCAAATAAAAAAGCATTTCTTATGCAAAAAAGCGGTCGAGTGGCATCAAAGCGGGGTAAAAGATTGACTTTTTGGAGGAAAGGTGTAAAATGAAGCCAAACTTTCATCCAGGCGAAGGAAGTGATGCAAATCATGCGGATGAATGTACGGTATCTAGGGGAAAGCGGCTTCCTCATCTCCTGCGAGAATGAGGCGCTGCTGTTCGATCCTGGAGAGGGCGAGGAAGAACCCCATCTGCTGCCAAAGGCGGAGGAACTAGCTGCTTTTCAAAGTCTGACGATATTCGTAACGCGTCCGGGGATCAATCATCTCTCATCGCACCTGCGAGAGTGTTGTCCGGAGAAGACGTCGTTCGTTCTTTCTTCTGATCTACCGGAAGAGGAGGAAGGAATCCGCCTGTCCGCGGGCGAAACCCGGGAGGTTAACGGCATAACCGTTACAGCCTGCCCATCCACAGATAAGGGTGTCGCCTTTCTCTGCAAATGGCACGGCGCGCGCCTCTTTCATGCCGGCGGCCTGAACCTTTGGCACTGGCGGGATATTTCCACAATTCCGGAAATCGAGGCAGCAGAGCAGGCCTATAACGACTGCCTTTCCGCCATCCCGAAGGATCCTATCGATCTTGCCTTTTTCCCGTTGGATCCCCGCCAGGGAAGAATGTACGATGCAGGCGCCAGCGCCTTCGTCATGACCGTTAAGCCCCTTGTTCTAATCCCCATGCAGTTCCAGGGACGACAGGATGCAGCGGAGGATTTCGCCGTGCGCGGTTCAACAAGCAGCACGCGAATCGAGGTGCTGCGGAAGGCGGGAGAAGAGCTGTCCGTCGCTCTGCCAGATCCGGAACCAGAGGCCGGTGAAGAGGAGACACAGCCAGAAGAATCCTTCCCTGGCGCACAGGAAGAAATACTTCCTGCAGAACCGGATCCGGAATCGAGAACGGAAAATCCGCCAGAATTCGTCGAATCCCACGAAACAGAAGAGTTATAAATAGGAATAACGGCGATCCGTCGCAGAGCGGATCGCCGCATTGCATGAAAGAGGAGCGGACATGTCCGCCGTTTTTGGAGAAGTTCTGGAAATGCTTCCGCGAGATGCCTCTTTGTGCCTTGTGTTTTCCATGGAATAACGGTATAATTACAAAGTTTGAGTCCACCGCGCACAAGCGGTGGTCGAAAAAAAACTGGGAGGACACATCATGGCGATCATGAACGAATACAATAAGGATACCATCAAAGAGTCCATTCTGAACAAGCTGCTCCGTTATTATGGTTGCACCATCGAAGAAGCGACGCCGAAACAGGTATATAACGCTGTCGCCTCGACCGTACGGGATCAGATCATGTTGAAGTGGCGCTTCGAGAAGGAAGCGCGGCGGCAGACGAAGGCGAAGCGCCTGTATTACCTTTCCATCGAATTCCTGACGGGTCGTTGGCTCCACAATAACTTACTGAACCTCTGTGCAACGAAAGAATATGAAGAAGCTTTCAAAGAGCTGGGTCTGACGCTGCGCGGTGTCCTGCATGAAGAGCCGGAACCGGCTCTCGGTAACGGAGGTCTTGGACGGCTGGCCGCCTGCTTCCTCGATTCCATGGCGACTCTCGATCTGCCGGCAATGGGCTGCACCATCCGCTACGAATACGGCCTCTTCCGCCAGCGTATCGTGGACGGACAGCAGGTTGAAGTCCCGGACGAGTGGCTAACGTATGGCAATGCTTGGGAAATCCCGACGCAGCGTGATGCGGTTACTGTCCGTTTCGGCGGCCATGTGACCGAACACTGGGTGAACGGGCACAATTACATTTCCCTCGAAGATACAGAAGACGTCATCGCAGTACCATACGATCTTCCGATCGTCGGGTATAACAGTGACGTCATCGACCGCCTGCGCACCTGGAGCGCAGTGTTGCCGCAGAATTTCAACCCCGATCAGATGTCAGACGACCCGCCTGCGCGCACGCGAGACGAAAGCTCCATCGCTGCACGCATCTCCAAGGTGCTCTATCCGGAAGACGATACGCCAGATGGAAAGAAACTGCGCCTCATGCAGGAGTATTTCCTTGTCAGCGCCACCCTGCAGTATGCTATGAAGGATTTCCGCCGTATACACGGCCGGAACATGAGCCTCTTGCCGGAGAAGGTGGCCTTCCACATCAACGATACCCATCCGGCCCTCGTGATCCCGGAACTCATGCGCATCCTGGTGGATGAAGAACGCCTGCCCTGGGAGGAGGCGGAGCGCATCGTCGAAGCTACCGTCGCCTATACGAACCACACCATCATGGCCGAGGCTCTCGAAAAATGGCCGGAGACTATGCTCCGTGAAACCCTGCCTCGCATCTACGCAATCATGCAGGAGATGAACCGCAGGCTCTGCGAGCATCTGTTTAACTGCTTCCCCGGCCAGTGGGAAAAGATTGGCCACATGGCCATCCTGGCCTACGATCAGGCGCACATGGCCAATATGTGCATCGCGTACTCTCATGCCATCAACGGTGTCTCTCAGCTCCACGGAGAGATCTTGAAGCGCAGCACCTTCCACGACTACTACAGCATCATGCCCGAAAAGTTCATGGCCATCACCAATGGCATCACGCCGAGGCGCTGGCTGATGCTGGCAAACCCGCATCTCTCCGCCCTACTGGACGAAGCTATCGGGCAAGGTTGGCGCACCGACCTCATGGAACTGCAGAAGCTCCTGCCCCTTGCAGATGACTCCGCCTTCCAGGACCGGTTCATGGAAGTAAAGCGCATCAATAAGGAGCGGTTCAATTCCTGGATCAACCGCCATCAAGGCCTCGTGCTGGATCCGGATATGATGTATGACGTACAGGTAAAGCGTCTGCACGAGTACAAACGGCAGCTGCTGAATGCCCTGCACATCTTGGTGCTCTACAACCGCATCTGCGACGATCCAAATTTCACGATGCCGCCGCGTCTCTTCCTCTTCGGTGCAAAGGCGGCCCCGGGCTATCGCCGCGCGAAAGAGATCATCCACTTCATCAATGTGCTTGCCGCGAAGATCGAGAAGGACGACAGAGCGAACAAGATGCTGCGCGTAGCCTTCCTGCGCAACTACAATGTTTCCACGGCGGAAGTGCTGATCCCCGCCTCCGAGGTCTCTGAGCAGCTCTCCACCGCCTCCAAGGAAGCAAGCGGAACCGGTAACATGAAGTTCATGATGAACGGCGCAGTGACGATCGGTACACTGGACGGCGCAAACGTGGAAATCGCAGACCTAGTTGGTGACGACAACTGCTATATCTTCGGCATGCGCTCCAAGGAAGTGGAGGCACTCTACGCCACCGGCTCCTACCGGGCTCTTGAGATTTATGAGAACAACATGGAGATCCGCCGCGCACTCAACATGATGTTCGACGGTAGTCTGACTCCGGACAACCCAAAGATGTTCGAAGGACTCTTCCGCGCCCTAGTATTCTCGGACAACGGCGGCCTTGCCGACCCGTATCTGGTTCTTAAGGACTTCGGCTCCTACCAGGCGGCCCAGCGCCGGCTCACCGCGGACTACATGGACCGCCGCTCCTTCACCCGTAAGGAGATCGTAAACGTGGCCATGTCCGGCGTCTTCTCTTCCGACCGCACGATCCGCGAATACAACGAACACATCTGGCATCTTTCGCCGCTGGTGAAGAATTCATAATATCTATTCAGAACAGAAACAGTCCGCCCCGCCGCCTCCCAGAATCAGAGAGAACGGCGGGGCGGATTTCCAACATTATAATTTGCTGCATATCCAAGTGGAGCGGACCAATCCACACATGCGCTGCGTTAACCAACCGTTTCCAGCTGTTACTGCGCCACATCGTAATCCCTGTGAATGGATACAATCTCCAGATTCCCGTTCAGGGTGATTTTCGTTGCATAGTAATTGAGGCCGTTGCTGGTTTCCTCCATCTCTGACTTCACCTTCAGTATATTCTCAAGACCAGCGGTTACGACCGGATCCATGCTCTCCGGATCGGAGGCGTCTTCCAAAACGAGATTCTCCGTAAAGGGAAGTTGCAGAATTGCGTACGCGTGCATGAACCGCCTGTCATCGAAGGTGCTTTGCGCCAAAATCGTCCCGTCATCCGCCGGAACAAAGTAGATTTCTTCGCCGCCTTCAAAAAGGTATACAGTATCATCGTCCAGTTTTTCTGTGCCTGTCATTTTGTATAGCGCGCCACCGGCCAGAATAAGATCACCGGGCGCAAGAGCTTTGATGTCCTCTGCTTTAAAACGGTCGTTTTCATACAGCGTCACGGTGAACGTTTGCGCGAACTCGTTATACGCGCCGACCGTAGCAGAAACCGTCGCGCCGGACAGACGTCCGATCCCGCTATCCTCCGGCTCTACCATAATCGCCTGGGCAGCTGTTGCAGTGAGGACCATCACTATCGCCAGGAGAAGGAAAACCCATTTGCAGGAATACTTCATTTTTTTATCCTCCTTTTTTGAAATCAGTTATATTGTACTCCCTTCTGTCAACAGATTCCATACAAACAACGCTGGGTACTTCCCGCTTCTTGGCGAACAAACGTCATCGTGCTATAATGCCGAACAGAGAAATTGACGGAAACCTGATTCCCGGCATACCGGACCATGAAGGAGAAACCATATGAAAATGAGACTGCTTGCCCTGCTGCTCCTCCTCCTGCCCGTCTCCACCCTCGCCAGCCCTGGCAACACGGATGCCAATGGCGGACACTACGAGCACGCCACGGGGCTGTACCATTATCATCACGGCTACCCGGCGCATCAGCATGAAAACGGAATCTGCCCCCATACCGGTGAAATCTGGGAGCTCAAAATCCCAGAGCGTCCCGCCACCCTCGCGGAATGGAAGGTCATGAATCATTCTGCCAAAGACGATGTAGCCATCGTGGACGACGGGACAGACGCAATGACCATCCAGACCAGTGAAGAAAAGAACGATTTTCCAGCGGCCTATGTGGCCGCGGGCGGCGTAGCCGTCGCGGCGGGAGCCACCGCATTCGCCTTGCGCAGGAAGAAAAAGAAGAGCGGCGTAAATGGAAAAAAACAGTCGGACGCCACACCAACTGCAACGGATTCCGCCTCAGATGAGGAACCAGTCGTCCTAGCTGAAAACTCGGAAGAAACAGATACAGCGGAGGAAGCATCCGCCGTCCTGGAGGACATTCCGGAAGAAGCAGACAACGTTCCCGCAACCCTGGAAAATGCCGGAATTGAGGCGGATGACCCGCTGTCCATCCCGGCAGATACTGTCATTGGTGAGGATGGCCTGCCATGGGAGCGGGAGGCGTGTGAGCGCTGGAGCGTGAAGAAGAAGGCCGATCCCTACGATACCTCCGTGCCAACAAACTTTGCTGAGCCAAAGTGGGGCCGCCGCTACACTTTCTGCACAGATGCGGACGGCGAAGAAATACATACCATCAACTGCGAGCTCGCCTTTATCCAGATCAACGCCGCCGATCCACACTGCCCGAAGCAGGACTGCAAACTCTGCCATCCTGTACGGCCGGATCTTCGCTGGTACGCGGAATGGAAACGGAAGCAGAAAGAACAAAAATCCCCTGAAGAAATGTAAGGCAGCAAAACAAGAGCGGAGAGTGATAAAACCACTCTCCTTGTTTTATTGCCGGATCCCTACGCAACTGAGGAAATGGAGGATATCGCCGTCTGCGCAGCAGTGAAGCGCATGGGAATGCTGGATCGCCTGATCATCCTGCAGAACATCGTCAACATGGACGTGTTCATGCTAGACGCGACTTTGGAGAGTCTCTAGGAGAACGACGCCTGAACGGCCTTCACCTCAGCGGACAATTTGGAGGCCGCCGACATCTTCGAAACAGCTATGGGAAACGCTTTACCGAGGGCAGGATCATCATCAACGCGATCCTGAATGGCATTTTTTGACAGGAGCGTCTGGTCTTCAGAGATCGCAGCGCCAGGGCATCCGTTGGCGATTAGGAAGCGGGATCATTCAGATATCGGCGCAGAATTCTGCCGTGTGTCCAGGTATGGCAACGGCAATCGGAATAGCCGGGCAATATCTTATTCTGGCTTCCTGTTCCAAATGTCTTTGCTACCGTCCGGGAAATTGGAACGGCGCGGCCGAAAGGCCGCGCCGCGTCTGTCAAACCACAAACCGGTTTCCCGTTGCCCACTCAATCGCGGGCCTTTTGTTGTTTTAGAGTACTCAGCGCTCCACGCGCCCGGAGCCAGAACCCTTCATGAGGCTCTCGACTTCCTTCACGGTCACGCGGTTGAAGTCACCGGAGATCGTGTGTTTCAGGCAGGATGCCGCAACTGCGAACTCCAGCGCTTCCGCCTGGGTAGGATAGTTCAACAGACCGTAGATGAGGCCACCGCCGAAGGAGTCGCCTCCGCCTACGCGGTCCACGATGTCCGTGATGGCATAGCGGCGGGAGACATAGAACTCCTTGCCGTCGTAGATGCAGGCCGCCCAGTAGTTGGTGTCTGCACTCTTGGATTCGCGCAGTGTGATAGCCACGCGGGAGAGGTTCGGATACAGATCCATCGCCGTCTGCGCGATCTTCTTATAGACATCGCGGTCCAGCTCGCCGCTCTCAACGTCGCTCTTCGCGCTAATGCCCAAGGACTTCTGGAAGTCCTCTTCATTCGCGATCGCCACGTCGACGTACTTCGTGATCTCGCTCATGACCTCGCGGGCTTCCTTGCCATACTTCCAGAGGTTCTTCCGGTAGTTCAGGTCGCAGGAAACGGTGAGGCCCATCTCTTTCGCCGCCTTGACAGCCGCGAGAGAAAGATCCGCCGCGCTCTGAGAGATAGCGGGAGTGATGCCGGTGATATGGAACCACTCGGCTCCAGCGAAAATCTTCTTCCAGTCGAAGAGATCCGGGGAAGCTTTCGCGATGCAGGAATCCGCACGATCATAAATGACCTTGGAGGGACGCTGATTCGAGCCGGTCTCCAGGAAGTAGATGCCCATGCGGCCGTCTATCATCTTGATGCCCGATACGTCGACGCCAAAGCCGCGCACGTCGCGCAGGCAGGCCTCGCCGATCGCGTTATTCGGAAGCGCCGTCACGAACGCGGCATCCATGCCATAGTTGGCCAGGGAAACGGCGACATTCGCCTCGCCGCCACCAAAGGTAGCCTCGAGGGAAGGGCTCTGGAAAAAGCGCTCCAGGGCGGGGCTCTTCAGGCGAAGCATGATTTCGCCCAGGGTAACGATACGGGCCATTGGCAATCACTCCTAATCTTCGGTTGAAAAGGGCGGAAATCCGCCCGGCTTACGCATTCATTATACAACGGAGACAGGGGCAAATCAAGCGGTGAACCGTGCACAAAACGCGGCTGCGAAAAAAAAGCTTGACACCTGCTCCTCTTCGTGGTATAAGCATATCAACTTGATAGGTAATAAACCGCAGATCATGTATGGAGGAACGTATGACAAGCATGACAGCGATCCGGATGAACAGCTGTCTCGTGTGCTGTATGAAGCACGCACGCTTTGTTATACCCATCTGAGTCCGCCGGCATTCCGCTTTCCGCCCGGGGAACCTTTTGGGTTCCCCGGTTTTTCAGGTTTCGCACAAATCATTTCTTTCAGAAAGGCAGGGCGAAGAATATGGTAATTCTGTCCGGTCGATGTCAGCGTTCCGCATGAATGAAGGATGAAACAAACAGGCGCGCACGTGCTGCAATGAAAGATAAGGAGGACCGTTATGGCCGCTATTTTCACTTCCGCCGATCAACTCATCGGCAAGACGCCGCTTCTGGAGCTTGCGCATATCGAACAGGAAGAAGGGTTCTCCACCCGGATTCTCGCCAAGCTGGAGTACTTTAATCCTGCCGGTTCCGTTAAGGATCGCATCGCAAAGGCGATGATCGACGACGCAGAGGCGAAAGGTCTTCTACATCCCAACTCTGTGATCATCGAGCCGACCTCCGGCAACACCGGCATCGGCCTCGCCAGCGTCGCCGCAGCACGAGGATACCGCATCCTCATCGTCATGCCGGAAACCATGAGCGTCGAGCGGCGTCAGCTCATGCGGGCATACGGTGCGGAGCTCGTGCTAACCGATGGAGCAAAGGGCATGAAGGGCGCAATCGCGCGGGCGGAAGAGCTGGCACAGGAAATCCCAGGCGCCTTCATCCCTGGCCAGTTCACAAATCCGGCAAACCCGAAAGCGCATCGCGAGACCACCGGCCCGGAAATCTGGGCGGATACGGACGGACAGGTGGACGCATTCGTAGCCGGCGTCGGCACGGGTGGCACGTTGACCGGCGTCGGCGGATTCCTGAAGCAGAAGAATCCCGCCGTGCGCGTCGTCGCGGTGGAGCCCGCCGCTTCCCCGGTCCTGAGCCAGGGCGTCGCTGGCGCGCACAAGATCCAGGGCATCGGCGCAGGCTTCGTCCCAGAGGTACTAGATACCGACGTCTATGACGAAATCATCCCTGTCACAAACGAGGATGCCTTCGCCACAGGCAAGCGGGTCGGCCGCAAGGAAGGCGTGCTGGTGGGCATCTCTTCCGGCGCGGCGGTTCATGCAGCCATCCAACTCGCAAAGCGGCCGGAGTTTATCGGAAAGACCATCGTCGCGTTATTGCCCGACACAGGCGACCGCTATCTCTCTACACCGATGTTTGAGGAATGAAATGAACAAAACGCTGTCTCTTGCCCTGCGGCACGCATTAGAATCCGTCTCTGCGGCAGAAACAAGTCTCCCGTCCACCGCGGATTTCACGGGTTTTCGTGAGAAGGCAGAACGCCTCGTCGACTGCCTGCTCGAAGCGCTTTTCCCCGCGTACGCACCACACCCAATCACCCGGGAGGAAGCGCTTTCCGAGGCCGCAGACCTCCTTTCGGACTGCCTCCGCATCGCGCTTCCTGCCTCACCGCGTACGGAAGAAATCGTCCTTCGCTTCCTCGGGAGTCTAGGGGAGGTGCGCCGTCTCCTTGGGACCGACCTAGCCGCCGCATACCGCGGAGACCCGGCAGCCATGAGCGAGGACGAAGTCATTCTCTGCTATCCCGCCTTCCACGCCATCGGCGCGTATCGCCTGGCGCACGTGCTGTACCTTGAGCAGGTCCCCCTCCTACCCCGCGCCATGACGGAATACGCCCACCGGAAAACTGGCATCGACATCCATCCGGGTGCGACCATCGGAGAATCGTTCTTCATCGACCACGGCACGGGTGTCGTCATCGGAGAGACGACGACGATCGGCCGGGAAGTGAAGCTCTATCAGCATGTGACGCTCGGCGCAAAGAGCTTCGACGCCGCTCCGGACGGGAGTCTCGTCAAAGGCATCAAACGGCATCCGGACATAGGCAACCGCGTAGTCATCTACTCCGGCGCGACAATCCTAGGTGGAGACACGCGTGTCGGGAACGACTGTGTAATCGGTGGCAGTGTCTGGCTCACCCACTCCGTCCCCGCCGGCAAGCTTGTGCTCGCCAAGGCTGCTTCCACCGGCAACTCCCTTACGCGGGATATCCTCGCAGAATCCTCCCTGGACAGCGCGATGCTGTGAGGCGGGGAGCAACAGAAAAAGAAGCCTTGCAAGCTCACGGTTTGCAAGGCTATTCTATGCTGCAGCGCTAAGATTGACAGGAAAGCGCATAGAACAATAGGCACAATAAGATGAAGGTTATAGAAGGCACCTCCATACAAGTTCTGTCTCATGATGGAAAAAGTCAAGCAATACGATATGGCATCGCTATTCTCCAAATAACCATAGCTGAGAACGCTTCAGGATAGAGAGCTGTTCCTGTCCGGAATACTCATAGGTGCTGATGAGATCATGTGGAACGATGATCTGAATATTGAAACGAAAACCATCTATGAGGATGGCGTCACCGTTCGGGAAAAGAAGCTGCCCGCCAATCACACCGCCGCATTTGCTGTTGCGGCGGCCCATGCGCTGAGCGGATTATCCCAGAAGCAATTAGCCCCCATCATCGAGATTGACCAGTCCGATATATCCAAGATCGAGCGGGGCGTAGCAAATCCGTCCGTTGCCACAATAGAAAGAATTGCCGGAGCGTTAGGCGGCAAGCTGTCCATCTATATCGCAATACCTGCAAACAGATAATTCTCCGGTGATCCATTCAAGCCGCTCAGTGGTCACCATATGTTCTGCTTCGCAGTCGGTATCCTCAGAGATTTGCGATAATAGCCTGCATGCATTGTTTCGTCGTGGCACTGCCTCCGATGTCAGGCGTTTTAAAGGTGCCGTCAACCAGGACAGTATCCACCGACCTCCGGATCCGTCCCGCAATTTCGTCCTCGCCGATGTGCTCGAGAAGCATGCAAGCGGACCACAGGAAGGCAATCGGGTTGGCGATTCCTTTTCCAGCGATATCGGGTGCTGAACCGTGGACAGCTTCGAACATCGCATAGTCCTTTCCAAGGTTTGCGGAAGGCAGCAGTCCGAGGCCGCCGATGAGTCCGGCTGTCAGGTCGGAAAGCAGGTCACCGTACATATTTAGCGTCACGACGACGTCAAAGCGCTCCGGATGCATGACCATGTTCATGCAGGTCGCGTCGACGATCATATCCTCCTGCTGAATCTCAGGATATGCGCTGCCGATATCATGGAAGATGTCGAGGAAGAGACCGTCCGTCAGCTTCATGATATTTGCCTTGTGAACGCATGTCACTTTCTTGCGCCCATGCGCCCGAGCATAATTGAACGCATCCCGGATGATCCGCTCGGATTTGGCGCGGGTCACGATTTTGATCGTATGCATTTCATCGTCAGAGATCCGCTCTTCCACGCCCGCATAGACATCTTCCGTGTTTTCCCGGAACGTCACGATATCGACGTTTTTGAAAGGTGTAACGACCGCTGGATTGGATTTTGCCGGGCGCACATTGGCATATAGATCGTACTTGATGCGCAGGGATGCGTTAAGCGAACGGAAGCCGTGACCGATCGGCGTCGTAATCGGGCTCTTCAGGAGAATCCGATTCCGGTCAAAAGAAGCGTAGGCTTCGTCCGGGATCAGTTTTCCGTTTCTCGCGTATTCATCCTTGCCAACGTTGAATATTTCAAACGTAAGGGGCGCCTTGGCCGCGCCCAGGATTTCGAGAACGGCGTCCACGATCTCCGGGCCGATGCCGTCGCCGCGGAATACGGTGATTTTTGTCATGCCTTTTTTCCTCCTTAAACAGATTGTCGATATTCGTTGTTTACAGCCCGGCGGAATCGGCGCAAGCGGATACCTGTTTATCGCTGCCGGATACGTCCTCGTTTGTTTCTTCCCTTTCAAATTTCCGGATCAGCAGCGGGAAAAGAAAGGCGATGTAAAACAGCGGAAGAAAGCGGGAAACGACGGTTCCCGCGGGGCCGTGGATGCTGCTCACAATCAAAGGAGCGGCGATGAGGTTCAGGGCATAATACCCCAGCAAGCCGCAGACGCAGCGTGTCACTCTCCTCGCCATGGAAACGTCCGTCGAAAAGTTTACGAAGTGCCTCTCAAGAAAGATCCCAGTGAAAACCGCGAGGCTGTAGCCAACGCCTTTGAAGGTATCGTTTGCCATCTTCGCGCCATCCACCAGAATCTTCCCCGCCTCATCGTAGTCCACAGGATAGGACTTGAGGCCGGCGTAGAGCGCCACCGCAACCGACGCCGCGACGCCGGCGCATACGGCGGCGCCTTCCATCTCCGGATGCGCCCGCAGCCAGATCAGCAGCTTATAGATCAAAAACATCACGAGCAGGCCGCCGAAGGTGCCAACCAGGATATCCTGCGGGGTATGCACGCCTAAGAAATTCCGGCTAAAAGCCACAAGAAGGACAAGGACGGCCGACGAGACGCGGAGCGCGCAGGGCAGGTCCTTTCTGGGGACGGCGCCGCCATAGGCCGTCGCAGCGTTCATGGAATGCCCGCTGGGGAAAGAATAACCGCTGGCGCTGGCGAGAGCTGCGGGTTCCGGCATCATACGCGGATCCCGGATCCAGGGACGGTATACGCAGGCCATCACCTTGAGCATTCCGTTAACCAGCCGGTTCATTCCGAAGGCTGTCAGAAGAAACGCACCGAATGCCCGGTTAATGCACCAATAGACGACAGCCAGCACGACGATGGCCGTATTCATTTCACCTAAGAAGGTCATCTTCGTGAAAAAGCCCGTCAGCGCG
>JAIKWN010000027.1 GCA_024684665.1 Clostridiales bacterium
GGTCAACGCGGCTATACTTATGGGCCTCATCTGCTCTGTTACAGGCATCGGACGGCTGCTGACGGGTTCCGCGCCGGGGCGGGCGGTGATGGCGGCGGTGGATTTCATGGGCACGCCCGTCAGTGCGCTCATCATCCTTTCTGTCGGATACAGCTTCTCGCTGAAAGGGATCGATCTGAAAGAAGCCGGAAAGACGGCAGCCGCCCGGGCATGCATTTTTGCTGTACTCGGGCTGATTGCCGCCGCGCTGGCGGGACGGCTCTTTCCGGACGACGGGATATACCGCTCCGCGGTACTCATATTTGCGATCCTGCCGCCCACATTCGCTTATGGGATATACGCAAAGGAAGGGGAGGAAAGCGTATATCTTTCAGGCTTCCTTGCCCTGTATACGCTGCTGACCGTTGCGGCTTTTGCGGCGGCGGCGTTCTTCCTGCGCTGAGGAATGGGTTTCCGCGGGGCGCTTATCGGATAAACCGTTCAAAATTTCTTTAACTTGGGATTGACTTTAGCACGGTAAAGTGATAAAGTGTTAGCACGTTAAAAACGGATACATAAACAGAATCCACCAAGGAGGACAAACCCGCATGATGAAGAAAGCATTCGCGCTGACCCTGTCCCTCGCGCTTATCCTTGCTGTGTCCCTGGCCGCCGCGGAGACCTTCCGCATGGGCATCGACGCGGAATATCCGCCCTTCAGCTATCTGGATGACAGCGGAAACTATGCCGGCTTCGATGTGGAGATGTGCAAGGCCGTCTGCGATATGAACGGCTGGGACCTTGAGATCGTTCCGGTCAACTGGGATTTCAAGCTCATTTCGCTGGACAATAACGAACACGACTGCGTGTGGTCCGGCATGACCATCCTGGATTCCATGAAGGAAGCGGGCTATGTGCTTTCCTTCCCGTATTATGACAATACCCAGGTGGTGCTGACCCGCGAAGACACCGGCATCAAGACCTCTGCCGACCTCGCCGGGAAGCGCGTCGCCGTACAGCGCGGCACCTCTGGCGATCAGCTGCTGCAGGGCGACCAGGCAGCCTTGGCCGCGACCTTCGAGGGCGGCGCGGCGGTCACAATGGATGATTTCACGGTCTGTGTCACCGAGCTGGCGGCCAATGGCGTAGACGCCGTGGTCATCGATCTTCCGGTAGCGAAAGCGCACCAGGCGAAAAACGCGGGTTTCGTCATCCTGGACGAAAACTTGGGCAGCGAGCAGTACGGCATCTGTTTCCGCAAGGGCGACGAGGCGCTGTGCGAGAAGGTGGAAGCGGGCATCATGAAACTGGTGGAAGACGGAACGTACCTCTCCCTTGCGGAGAAGTATGGTTTGGATGCAAACGTCCTCTGCCTCCTGAACGCTGAGTAAGCGGAGGCGTTAATCCCCGAAAACAGGCGAGGTTCCGTTTTGCGGAACCTCGCGTCTGATATCAGAGAAAAGTAAAGGAGCCGTTTCCGCATGACGATCGGTACCATGATTCTGAAGATGAGCGAGGGCCTGGGCAGGACCTGTACCATCTTCTTCCTGACTCTCCTGTTCAGCCTGCCCCTCGGCATGGTTGTGGCGCTGCTGCGCATGAGCAGAAATCGCGTCATTTCCTGGATCATGCGGGTCTATATCTCCATCGTCCGGGGCACGCCCCTCATGCTGCAGCTTCTGGCCGTAACTTACGGCCCGTATTACCTCTTCCGAATCAGCGTGGCACGGGAGAAGCTGATCCCGGTCATCATCGCATTTTCGCTGAATTACGCCGCCTACTTTGCGGAAATCTATCGGGGCGGCATTGAGTCCATGAGCAGAGGACAGTACGAGGCTGCGGAGGTATTGGGCTACAGCCGCACGCAGTGCTTCCTGCGCATCATCCTGCCCCAGGTGGTAAAGCGCATCATTCCCTCGGTCACGAACGAGGTGGTCACCCTGGTCAAGGATACTTCCATGGCTTTCACGGTAGCCTACCAGGAAATGTTCACGATCGGCAAACAGATCGCGAACTCGCAGACCAGCTTTATGCCCTTCGTCATTGCCGGCGTCTTTTACTTCCTCTTTAACGGGGTTGTGGCGTTCTTCATGGGGCGGATCGAGAAACGCCTTGCGTATTACCGGTAAGGAGGCGGCAGAATGAGCAAATTGCTGGAAATCAATCACTGCCGGAAGCAGTTTGACGGGACGGAAGTGCTTACGGATCTCTCCCTTGCTGTTGAAGAGGGACAGGTGCTTTCCATTATCGGACCAAGCGGAAGCGGAAAATCCACCCTCCTGCGCTGCGCTACCCTGCTGGAGACCATGGATGGCGGCGATCTCATCTATCTCGGGAATTACGCTGCCAGGGACGAAAATGGGACAGCTGTCTACACCTCCCCGGCGGAGCTGCGGCGGATCCGCGGTATGTTCGGTCTCGTCTTTCAGAACTTCAATCTTTTTCCGCATTACTCAGTGCTGAAGAATGTGATGGAGGCGCCGATACTTGTGCAGCGGCGGAAGGAATCTGAAGTCCGGGAGGAAGCCATGGACCTGCTTACGCAGATGGGGCTCGCAGAAAAGGCAAACGCCTATCCGTATCAGCTCTCTGGCGGGCAGCAGCAGCGTGTTTCCATCGCAAGGGCGCTGGCTATGAATCCGAAGATCCTCTTCTTTGACGAACCCACCTCCGCACTTGATCCGGAACTGACGGGGGAAATCCTCCGGGTCATCCGCCGTCTTGCGGAAAAGAAGATGACAATGGTGATCGTGACGCATGAGATGGCCTTTGCCAGGGACGTGTCCGACTGGGTCGTCTTCATGAACGGAGGCGTCATTGTGGAACAGGGTGATCCGCGCGAGGTCATTGATCATCCCACACAGGAGCGCACGATTCAGTTCCTCCGGAGGCTGCAGGAGACATGAAAACGGTACGCTATGTGAATCTGGATCCCACGGGAAACCTGACCTGTCTGGTTCTGGATGCCGTCGAGCAGGCGGAGGAGAAAGAAGTCACCCGCCGTCTTATGGAAGAATGCGAGCAGGTCGCTTACCTGGAACCGGCAACCCTTCCCGGTTCCCGGGCTCGCGCACGACTGATGGGCGGAGAGTTCTGTGGGAACGCAGCGATGGCGGTGGCCTGCTATCTGGCGGATCGGGACGGGATCGCAATGGGGGAAACGCGGACGGTTCCTATTGAAATGTCCGGCGCGCCGGGCATCCTCGCGTGCACGGTGAAAGCGGTAGGGGACTCGTTTACGGGGACCGTGCCCATGCCGCCGGTCCGGGGAATCAGGCGGATCGAAGGGGAGGACTATCCCCTCGCTGCGGTTGCTCTGGACGGTATCGCTCACCTGATCCTTGCGGGACCGCCTTTTCCGGAGGATGCGGAGGCGGAGAGAATGCTTCGCAGGCTTGCGGAAGAAAGACCGGAGGACGCGGTGGGCCTGCTTCTCTGGGACGGCGAAAAGAATAACATGCGTCCGCTCGTGCTGGTGAAAGGCAGCGGTACCCTGGTGTGGGAGACGGGCTGCGGAAGCGGCAGCGCGGCCATGGGCGCTTTCCTGGCGCAGGAGAAAGAGCAAGGGACAGCGGAATCATCTGTTCTCCAGCCCGGCGGCGTAATCCGGGTATCCGCCGCCTGCCGGAACGGCGCAGTGGAGAGCCTCTCCATCACGGGGCGGGTGCGGCTGGGCGAGGAGAAAACGCTCATTCTTTAAGAGCGGCAGACCTGAGGGCAGCCGCTCTTTTCTCTTGCCCCAAACCAATCATTCCTGTATAATAATGGAAACAATGCAGATTACATACTGAGGAGGAATACATATGGATATTGCAAAGATTCTTTCAACAGTCGATCATACCCTTCTGACTCAGCAGGCTACCTGGGCGGACATTCAGGTCATTTGCGACGACGCCATGAAATACCATACTGCTTCGGTCTGCATCCCGCCCTGCTTCGTCCGGAAGGCGGCTTCGTACATGAAGGATAAGGAAGGCGCTGTGCCCGTCTGCACCGTGATCGGCTTTCCGAACGGCTACAATACGACCGCCGTCAAATGCTTTGAAGCCCGCGAGGCCGTGGAAAACGGTGCGGAAGAGATCGACATGGTGATCAACGTGGGGCTCGTGAAGGAAGGGCGCTTTGAAGACGTGCTGTCCGAGATCAACGCCGTGAAGGAGGCCTGCGGGGGAAAGCTTCTTAAGGTGATCATTGAGACCTGCCTCCTGACTGAAGAAGAGAAGATCCGTCTCTGCGAGATAGTCTCCCGTTCGAGGGCGGATTACATCAAGACTTCCACCGGTTTCTCCACCGGCGGCGCTACGTTCCAGGATATCGCACTCATGAAAGCGCACATGTCCGATAACAAGGGCATCAAGGCAGCGGGCGGCATCGCCTCCCTGGAGGATGCGGTGAAGTTCCTGTCCCTCGGGGCGACGCGCCTTGGCACCAGCCGCATCGTGAAGATCGTGAAGAACGAGCAGGCGAGCGGATACTGATTCCGTAACCAAATAAACAACTCCCCCGCAGTGCTGCGGGGGAGTATTAAATCTTCTGAGATCAGAACTTGAGTCCGTTGACTTTGATGCCGGGGCCCATGGTGGAAGAGAGCACGACGCTGCGCAGGTAGGTACCCTTCGCGGCGGCGGGCTTCGCGCGGATGATCGCGCCCATCAGGGTGGCGAGGTTCTCGGTCAGCTGCTCGGCGGTGAAGCTCTTCTTACCGATCGGGCAGTGGATGATCGCCTGCTTGTCGAGACGATACTCGACTTTACCGGCTTTGATCTCGGAGATAGCGCGGGCCACGTCCATGGTCACGGTGCCGCTCTTCGGGTTCGGCATGGGGCCCTTGGGGCCCAGGATACGGCCGATCCGGCCAACGACGCCCATCATGTTAGGGGTCGCGACTACCACGTCAAACTCGAACCAGTTCTCACTCTGGATCTTCTGGACGAGCTCCTCAGCGCCAACGTAATCCGCGCCGGCAGCTTCGGCTTCCTTCGCCTGGTCGCCCTTGGCAAAGACGAGGACGCGAACCTTCTTGCCGGTGCCGTTGGGCAGGACGACGGCGCCGCGGACTTGCTGATCCGCCTGACGGGGATCAACGCCGAGACGAACGGAAACCTCGAGGGTCTCGTCGAACTTGGCCTTCGCAGTCTCCTGCGCGAGCTTCACGGCTTCTTCGGGATCATAAAGCTTCAGACGATCGACCAGCTTTGCGCTGTCCTGATATTTCTTTCCGTGTTTCATTTGTTATTCCTCCTTGTGGTGCAAGCGGCGCCTCGCGCCTTCCACAGTCGTAGGGGTTTACGCTTCCGCGACGGTGACGCCCATGGAACGGGCAGTACCCTTGACCATGCTCATCGCAGCCTCGATGCTGCCGGCGTTCAGGTCGGGCATCTTCTTCTCTGCGATCTCGCGTACCTGCTGTTGCGTCAGCTGGCCGACCTTCGTTTTGTTCGGAACGCCGCTGGCCTTGTCAATGCCGAGCGCCTTTTTGATGAGCACCGGAACCGGCGGGGTCTTCGTGATGAAGGTGAAGGTGCGGTCGGAATAGACCGTGATGACGACGGGGATGATGGTACCCACATCGTTCTTCGTGCGCTCGTTGAATTCCTTGCAGAAGCCAGGAATGTTCACGCCGTGCTGACCCAGGGCCGGGCCGATAGGCGGTGCCGGATTGGCTTTACCGCCCGGAACCTGCAGCTTGATGAAGCCTGTTACTTTCTTTGCCATGCTGTACCTCCTCAAATTGTGGTGACGCGGAGCCTTTTCGGCTCCTCCCACGCCCGCCAGAGACGGGCCGATGACGCCGGAGTCCCGGCTGTCTTCCTGCTTTATGCGCTGTTATAGGCGCTCCACTTCGGAAATGTCGACGTCGATCGTCGTCTTCTTGCCGAACATCAGGATGGAGACCTCTGCGCGGTGTTCCTCCGGGATTACGGTCTCGACTGTGCCGATGGCATTTTCGAGGTTCTCCCGGTTGATACGCACACTGTCGCCCGGCTCCAGGTGATCGATATGAATCGTTCCCTGGCAGCTGACCATGTGCTCGTATTCCTCGTCCGTGAGGGGAATGGGTTCGCTTCCCGGCCCGACGAAGCCCGTGACACCGCGGGTATTGCGCACGGCGTACCAGCTTCTTGGGGTCTTGATCATTTTGACCAGCACATAGCCGGGAAAGATCTTGTGCTGTATCGTGTGGGCTTTTCCCGACCGGTTCTCTACGACTTCTTCGATCGGAACCATGACGTCCACGATCAGCTCTGCCAGTTCCTTCTGGTTCTCGGCAATTTTGCGCAGATCGGTCGCGACCTTGTTTTCATAGCCGGAATAGGTATGCACCACATACCATCTGGCCTTTTCTTCCGCCATGTCCGTTCAGCCCTTTCCGCCTTACAGCTGCACGAGCAGCCGCACAAGCGCGGAGGAAGCCGTGTCCAGTACGCCTACGACGATGGACAGGGCAACGACGAAAACGATAACGACCAGGGAGTAATTGATGAGATCCTCCCGGGAAGGCCAGGCGACCTTTTTCAGTTCGGCCACCATGTTCTTGAACGCCGCGGTGATCCGGCCGGGCAACGCCTTGCACCAGGCAGCCGCGCGGGCGAAAAATCCAGGTTTCGCGTTCTGCTTTTCAGACATTGTTTTCACGCACCTTTCCGGATCAGCGGGTTTCTTTGTGCGTCGTGTGCTTCTTGCAGAAGCGGCAATACTTCTTGATCTCGATCCGGTCGGGATCGTTGCGCTTATTCTTCATCGTGTTGTAATTGCGCTGCTTGCACTCCTGGCAGGCCAGCACGATCTTCACGCGTGCGCCGACTTGAGCCATCCGGGGCACCTCCTTTATTCTCGGGCAGACGGATACCGCCTGCCAAACATGCTTGCGTATTGTATCC
>JAIKWN010000028.1 GCA_024684665.1 Clostridiales bacterium
GATCGGAGCAGTCGAGCGTATAATAAACCGCCGTCCCCTCCGGCACGGACAGGAACAGCGTCAGCGGCTCCGCGTAGAAGCCGCTCGGCACGGAAAAGGCAGGTGCGGGCACGGAGAAGGCGCTTTCCTCCAACTGTTCAGGATCGATCAGGCCGCTCGCCTCGCCGCCGCGGCCCAGAAGCACGCAGGCGGCCGCTGCGGCGGCCAGCAGAAGGCACAGCAGGGCGCGGGCGCCCCTTCCCTGGGCGAAAAAGTCCCGCGGCATATCAGAAGACCGCTTCCCCGCTGTGGTCCATCAGCGTGCATCGCGTGATCCCTTCGACCGCGCAGATGCCATCGACCAGCGCGTTCGCGTCCGCCGAACGGACCTCGATGATCATGTCAAGTCGGTCCGCTTCGGACGTCTGCGACTTCAGGTTCCACATCTTCGTATGGGCGGCCACCGCCTTGAGGATCGCCTCCCGTGCGCTCCTGTCCCTTGCGGAAACGATCAAGAGAACGGGCGGCTTTAGCATCGGGATGCGCTCGAGGATCAGCATGCCGGCGGTGACCACCGCAGACACGGTCAGCGCGACGCCCGGAAGCCCCGCCCCGACGATGATGCCCACGGAGATCGACCAGAAGAGGAACGTAAGGTCCATCGGGTCCTTCACCGCAGTGCGAAAGCGGACGATTGACAACGAACCCACCATGCCCAAAGAGACGACGATGCTGGACTGGATCGTCATGATGATGCCGGAGACGATGACGCACACCAGCGACAGCGCGATGCCGAAGCTCCTGCTGCACATGGTCTTCCGCGTGATCAGGCGGTAGATGAAAAAGATGTACGCCGAAAAGACGCACGCGATCAGCATCAGCCGGAGCATCTCCGTGACCGCGAGGTCTCCCGTATACACCATCTTGAGAAGGAAGCGATTCAGCGCCTCCGTGATCGTAGTCCCGCTCATACCTGCCCTGCCTTTCTGCAGAAATAGTATTTGGAAAACGCCGTCAGCTTCAGATCCTCCGTCTGGAGCGTCCGGTGGATGTGGTCCGGAAGGAGCTCGTCGAACTTGACCTCCAGCAGGTCGGTGCCGGCGGCCAGCACGGGCCGCATGGGGAGCCACGGCTCAAGGAACGACCCGACGCGCTCCGAGCAGCGGAGGTCCATGTCCAGCGTGACGCGGACGTTGCCCTCCGGGTACGTGAACGGCTGCCGGTCGTATTCCACGATGGTGACGGGGTGCATGCCCGAAGTTTCCTGCAGCATGTACAGCTTCGCGAGAATCGGTGGCGCGTCGTCCGGAAGGCGGAACCGCTCTTCGCTGAGGAACTCCGTGACGAGCGAAAGGGAGACCGGGCAGGAAAGCTTGCGCGTCATCCCCGAGCGCTTTTGCTTGAGCTCCAGCCGGAGTGTGTGCGGGTCCGCGTTGTACATCCGGATGCGGAACTTTTCCCGCGGGCCGGTGCCGTTCTCATTTTCATGGAAGCAGCGGTTGTCCCAGTCGTCGAAGTAGAGGCTCCTGATGGAATAGTAGCCGCGCTCGTCCGTATGCGAGTCGGAATACAGCAGAGTGGAGAGCGCCGAGCGCAGCCGCTCCTTCTGCAGGGGGTCGATCCTGTACTTGTATTCGTGCCGATAGTCTTTCATATGTCCACCCATTCCCGGCCCGGATCGTCCGCGGCGGCCACCGCGGCGCTGTATCGTCCCTGAAGATATTGTATCGCCGATCGCGCGCTTTGTCTAACGGATCGGGTCGCTCTTATGGGAAGACGCCACGGCGTTACGGATTGGCGGGGCCGAAGTCCCACCGCTCCACGTATTCTCTGCGGCGGTCGAAGAAGGTCCGGAACCTTCCCATCTTGTCCAAGAAGACTTCAAGCATTCTGCACTTTGGAAGATTTCGCTCAAAGGGAATTAATGCGATTTTCATTGATGGGAAAGAAGCGGGTCGTTCTGAGCGAGCTCTGGGAGAAGCTGCAGAAGGAACCGTACGGTTTCTATGATACGATCGCCTGCGGTGTGGTGCTGGGTTACCTGTTCAGTCCGTATAAGGACAGCGCCTTCAGCTGGACAGACAGCGCGCAGAGCACGCATGTGCTTGGCGAAAGTACGCTGAAGACGATGGTCCTCAACATGGTCAAGGGCAAAATGACGACGGATTATCTTTCGTCCGGGAGCCAGACCTTCCAGAAATACCGTGATTACGTAAAGGCCATCATGAACCTGACGGACGTCCAGGTGGCCAGCGAGAATGAATGCTGGCACAACATGAGGACGGCAGTCACGAATTCCGGCGTACCGTTCTGGACGCTCAAATATCTGGACGCGGGCTTATACAGCAGCGGGGATTTCCATAAAGCGGGAATTGCGATCATCGACCTGATGCAGCGTTTCATTGCGGAGGAAACCGAGCATGAAAGCATCATGAGCAACGTAGTGCAGTTGTTCGGCGGCCGCGGGAAAGTCAAGAGCACGCTGCGGCAGGCATTCAGCGACAAGCATGCATTGAGCGAAGCTTTCCGTACCTATCTGTTCGGCGTATCACCGCAGCTAAAGGCGATCGCGGACAAGCTGAAGATCCAGCCTGAAGAATTGAGCGACAAGCTGCACGGCGTGATGCAGGATGCGATCTACACCTGGACGGAGGAACAGGTAAAGGAGAAGCTTACTCTTAATGGCATTGAATTAGGCGAGGGCCTCTTGAAAGAGGAGGCCGATGCCATTCATGAGAAGTATGGCATCAACTTTAGTAAAGAAACTGTTTGAATGAAGTAACATCTCGGTAGCATATTATCTTAAGAATGACAATTCACATCAAAATTGCAATAATCTAGCAATAAACCAGTACCTCATACCTATTATGGAGATGCGGGGAAGTGTTCTATAACATCACATGGATGAATTTGAGGATATGGATGAAGCTGAAGAGTACTATAATGAGCATTTCCAATGATAATTAGAACCGGTTGCATCTCCCGGAGGGGGTTGCATCATCCGAGCAGGGGGTTGCATTGACCTTTCAGTAAGAAAAGGGACTCACCACGGTTGGTGATGAGCCCCTCGATTGGTTCAGTTTGCTTGGGATGCGCGTCTTTATTATCCTTCGATAGCAATCAGCTTCTTTTCAGGAAGCTTCTTCTC
>JAIKWN010000047.1 GCA_024684665.1 Clostridiales bacterium
AGCAGGCGGGCGATGCGGGAGGCGCCGTCCTTCCCGTTCGACCATTCCTCATAGCGCCGGTTTTCGCCCAGGTAATCCTTCGCGTATTCCACGACCCGGTTCACCGTGATGACGCCCTCCGTGACGAGGTCCACGCCCTCCAGGAAGGCGATGGGCGGGATGTCCCCGGTGAAGTCCAGGGAGGCGCGCAGCGGCTTGTTCAGCCACTTCGCCGCGATGGAGGAAGTTGTTCCGCCGCAGATGATGTGTTTGCCTTCCTTGGCGAAGTACAGGCTCATCATGCGGTCCGCGTCGTCCCGGTTGGAGGGGGGGCCGAAGAGCAGGCTCATGGGCACGCGCCTGCGCACGCGGACGACGCAGGCGGTGGCGTCGTCGCCCGGTTCCCCGCCGTATAGCTGGTCGCACTCGTCCACGAGCAGGGTGGACAGGTTTTTCGCTGTATAGCCGCACATGGCCATGGCCTCCATGAAGGAGACGATGTCCTCCCGCTTCCAGCCGAAATTGTACGCTGTGCCGATGCCAGCGTGGGGGCAGCCGTCGCTCATCGCGATGAAGACGTCGTCTTCCTGCAGGCGAATCAGGGAGCGGTAGATCTTCTTTCCGCCGATTGTTGTCTCCGTCCGTGGATATTCCCAGTTTTCGCCGTTCCTGAGGACGATGACCTGCGGATTGTCGTACTGGATGAGCTCCGCGCTGTGGTTGCGGATGAGGCGGATGATGGTAAAGGTGGAATAGGCTACGCCGCGCACGGAACAGACCGGAAGCGTTGCAGCGATGGTCTCCACGCAATCCTCGATGGAGAGGCCCGCGGCGAGCATGGTGGAGAGGATCTTGCTGGTCAGAGTAGAAAGGATCGACGCTTTTACGCCGCTTCCCAGCCCGTCGGCCAGGACGATCACTGTGGAGCCGTCTTCCTGTTCCGCGATCTCCACATGATCCCCACAGAGCTGCTCTCCCGCGTGGTTGATGCTCTTATACCCGATATCGCATGTCAGATCATTCATCGGTGATGGACTCCTTGAGCTTCGACAGGGCAATTTTAGTTTCCGCGGCAGTTTCTCCGAGGAGGCTCGCGATCTCCTGGACGATGCGCATCTGCTTGTCCACGACGCGGTCGGCCACCTCTACGGTCTGCCGGCTGATTTCTTCTTTCTGCCGGCGCGCTTCTTCCTCCCGGGAAACGTCCCGCATGATACACAGCAACATCCGCCCGTCTTCCGCCGGGACGATGGTCTGTTCCACGGTGCGATCGTATTCCGCGAGGAAAGCCCGCTCGTTCAGGATGCCACGGCCGGTGTTTTTGACCCGCAGGAAGGGGGTGGGATCTAGGATGCGTACGACTTGGTCCCCTAGCACGGCAGAATCGCTACGCAGGTTCAGGATACGGAGGGCGGCCGGATTGACGCTCTGTACCTCCAGACGGTCGTTCAGCATCAGGATGCCGTTGGGGCTGTTACGCGCGATGGTGTCCGAGAAGGATTCCGCCTTTTCCATGAGATAGGGTAGGCACATCGAGATCTCCGCCTTGCCCTGGTAGATGGCGATTGCCTTCTCCCGGCAGGTGTTGTAGCCGCAGGAGCCGCAGTTGAGTTCCTGGCTCGGCTTGAATTTGCCCATCTCCCGCAGGATGTCGCGGATCTCCGTTTCGCTCGGAACGGCCGCACGCTGCTCGATCGGGTTGAAATGCTTGCGCAGGTCTGCTTCTCCCGGTTGCGCGATGTTAAAATCCTTCTCGCCTGCGTAGCGGGCGACCGAGAGATAATCCTTCACCGGGCTTCTTCCATGCTTTTCCATGACAGGCCCGCCGACGCAGCTGCCGACACAGGCGCTCATCTCGATGAAGCACTTGTGGATTTTTCCCTGCTCGATGTCCCGCAGGGCCTCGATGCAGTTCTCAACACCGTCTAGGGCGAGATAGTTGTAACCCGCCTCGTTCGCGTCCATGGTTTTGAGGATACCGCCGGTGGTCGGAAAGAAGCGCGCCCTGCTGTTCGGATCCGCAGACTGTTCCTGGCGAATCTCGATCTTCTCGCGGGATAGCCAGGCCGTCAGTTCCTCGAAGGTCAGTACAGCGTCCACGATCTCGCCGTAATGCTGTGCTTCGTCCTTCTTCGCGACGCAGGGACCGATGAACACTGTCTTTGCACCCGGGATGCGGTGCTTGATATCCAGGCAGTGGGCCTGCATGGGTGAATACACGTCCGCCAGGCAAGGCAGGAGCTGCGGGAAATATTTCTGGATCAGCAGGTTGATGCTGTGGCAGCAGGAAGAGATGACAACGTCCCGGTGTTCCTCCCGGAGCAGACGGTCGTATTCCCTCTTCACGATCGTGGCGCCCAGGGCCGTTTCCTCGACGTCTGCAAAGCCGAGCTTCCGGATGGCCTCGCGCATAGCCTCGATACCGACGCCGTCGTAATTGGCGACAAACGAGGGGGCGAGGCTCGCAACGACTGGCGCGCCGCTCTGGATCAGCACCCGGACCTTTTCGGTCTCGTCCACGATCTCCTTCGCGTTCTGCGGGCAGACGACGAAGCAGTGCCCGCAGAGAATGCACTCGTTGCCGATGATATGCGCCTGGCTCCCGGAAAAACGGATGGATTTCACTGGGCAGTGCCGGATGCATTTATAGCAGTTTTTGCAGTTGGATTTTTTGAGCGTGAGGCATTCTGACATGGTCACACCCTCGGAAGCAGCTCGGTCTCAAAGAAGCTGTCTACGGTCTCCGGGGATACGGAGAAAAACTCTCCGTCCACCGTCACACAGACTCCCTGCTGGCATTTTCCCATGCAGAACGTACCGGCTAATTCGATCTTGTCCCCGAGATTCTCCTGGGAAACGCGCTCCTGCAGCCGCTCCACTACCGGGCGGGATCCCTTGATGTGGCAGGACGAGCCGATACAAACCGTGACTTTCATACGTATTCCTCCCTTTTCCTCGTGAACGGATTCGTTATTCTTTAATTTTTTATTTTATTTTTCCTTTGCGCTGGACAGCAGGAAATCCTTGCCGCGCTCGTGGATGCCGGAAGACCGTCCGGCAGCGACGACGGGAACCCACCGGAGCACGTCTTCCGGCGCCGTTCCGCTCATCTCGCAGAAGAGGGACAAGTACCGCTCCGCGTCCTTGTCCCCGCTGTTCATGCGGAAGAGCAAATACGTGTTCGCGGCATCCGCCGCCGGATCGCCCTGCGTCGCGCGGCTCCAGTCCAGAATGCAGGGAGAGCCGTCTTCACGCAGGATGATGTTGGACGGCCAGAAATCCCCGTGGCAGACCCGGCTGCCCTTTGCCAGCTCTTCCAGGCGCACCTGCAGTTTATACCGCTCCGTTGCTACCAGGTCCGCTTCTGCGATGCCGCGGCGCAGCTTGTCTGAAAGGCGGGTCAGCAGCGGGCAGCTCGTTTCATGCACCCGGATCTGCAGGGAAACGAAGAGCCGTAGATATTCCTCCCGACGCTCTGGCTGTTCCGCCATCAGGCGGGAAAGGGTCTTTCCCTCGATGAATTCGGAGAGGATCGCCCATTTGCCCTCCGCCATGTTGACCCCCAGGATGCGGGGGATTGGGAGGTCGGTCTCCTCGATGCGCGCGCCGTTCAGCGCCTCACTCAGGATATCGGCCTTCGAGTAGTTTTCATGAAATACCTTGACGCAGACGCCGCCATCCCGATAGACCGTCTTATCGTTCCGTACGGCGATGACCCGTTCTAGATTCACACCTTTTCCCTCCCTTGTTCTCTTTGCCGTGCGCATCGCGACAGCAACAATTAATTCTCGCATACAAATTCGATTTTGTCAATCAATTATCAAAGTTTTTGGCCGGTTTGGATGTTGGATTCCGCCCGTACTCACTCCTGGATCAGTTCAAAGCGCATGCCGTCCCCGGCGCCTTCCTTTTCGTCCTGCCAGATCAGACAGCCGTCCGTGTCTGTGTAAAAGGTCGCGACGCCGTCGTCGTAAATCGTCTTCCATTCGGAGGCCGTTCCGTCCGGGGCGTAGGTGACTTCCTCCTTGAGGCCGAAACCGACTTCCGTCATGCTGTCCGTCTCCGCGTCGTAGTAACAGCTGTAAGACCATTCGGTCGCCTGGCTTGCGCTGCTGCCCCAGTGGACGAAGACCTTGTAGCCTTCTTCTTCCCAGTACATCTCGATCGTGGCGCGGCCCGAGACCCATTTCGTGCCGTCGTAATCCCCGATCTTTGTGTACGCAGCACCCTTCCCGGCGTCTTCCTTTTCATCGTGCCAGATGAGCTTCCCGTCTTCGCTGATTTCGAACGTCGCGGCGCCGTCCTCGTAAAGGGTCTTCGTGATCTCGCTGCCGCCATAACCGTCCTCATCCCAGACGATTGCGAATTTGATGCCGTAGGTGCTTTTAAGCGTCCCGTCCGCTTCGTCGTAATCCGTCCCGTATTCCCACCGGAATCCGTTCGGATACTCCGTCACCCTCTGGATCATGACTTTGAGCGAGCCGTCCTCCCGGAAAGTCTGCACCCTGCCGGCTTCATCGCTCACCCAGGTACTGTCGAATTTCAGGGCTGGTTCGGGGACTTTTCCGTACGCATACTCCCCTTCGGCGAGGGCGCAG
>JAIKWN010000189.1 GCA_024684665.1 Clostridiales bacterium
CACTGGGAAATCGCGGGAGCGAAGCTGGAAAGGCCGTTCCCGACGTTTCCGAACGGTTTCCCGCAGCAGTTCATCACCGCTTTCGAACAGAGAGTCGGCAGGAAAACCATGGGAAACTATCCCGCCAGCGGAACCGCGATCCTGGACGAACTGGGCGAAGCCCATATGAAGACAGGCGACCTCATCGTCTATACTTCGGCGGACAGCGTGTTCCAGATCGCGGCGCATGAGGAAATCGTTCCGCTGGAAGAGCTCTACCGGATCTGCCGGATCGCTCGGGAAATGCTGTGTGGAGAGCTTGAGGTCGGCCGCGTCATCGCGAGACCATTCCTCGGAACCGGGAAAGGCGCTTTCAAACGGACGGGAAACCGGCGCGATTTCAGCGCGCTTCCGCCGACCACCTGCTGCGATCTCCTCGCGGATGCGGGGAAGACCGTTTACGGGATCGGGAAAATCGAGGACATTTTCACGGACAAGGGCATCACGAAGTCCAACCACGCAGCGGGCAACCCCGCCTGCATCAAAGCGACCCTGCAGGCTTTGGAGGAAGACTTCGACGGACTCCTGTTTGTGAATCTCGTGGATTTCGACAGCGTTTACGGGCATCGGCGGGATGTTGAAGGCTATGCCAGGGCACTCATGGAGTTTGATCAGGCGCTGCCCTCGATCGTGGAGCGAATGGGTCCCGAGGATCTTCTGATGCTGACCGCGGACCATGGTTGCGACCCCACCTTCAAGGGGACGGACCATACGAGGGAGTACATCCCGATCGTAGCCTGGGGAAAGAATCTGAAGGCGGGCGTGGATCTCGGTATAAGGGACACATACGCGGACATCAGCGCTACTGTCCTTGAGTATTTCGGGATTGAAAACAGCCTGCACGGCAAATCCTTCTTGAAGGAAATGCTGTAAAACAGACAATGCAGTTCATCCGGAGGGAAAGCGCATGACCGCGATGGAAAAGGGAAAGGCCGCCTACAGAAAGCTTGCGGGCGTATGTGATGATCTCGCCTCAAGCGGGAACTGGCAGAAGATCGGGACAAGCGATATCCGTCTGTTCCTCGATATGTATATACAGGTGCTGATCCTGCGCATGGCGGAAACGGGCGAACTGACGGACGAACTTCTCGCTTTTGCCGCAGAGGTGCCTTCGCGCGACGTTCTGCGGCTCAGCAGGATGGGAAAGGGAGCCGCTGTCCAGGCAGGATACAAGAACCGTTCCTTTGCCGAAGGAACGCCCCTGCTTCTCAGATGCTGTATCGCTACGGACGACAAGGACGGGACTTCGTACGCCAGCGAGTTTTTAAACGGCGTATCGGAACTGCTGTACGCTGCGGCAGAGGTGGATGGGAGCCGGAACGACCGTGAGATTCAGTTCATCACGACGTACATCGGGGGACTGCGCACGTTTCTCATGAACCGTGAGGCAGGGAAATATACTTCCCGTATGTTTTCCTCCAATTCGGTTGTGCCCGGACAGACAGAGGTACGTGAAAAGGGCAAGCGGGACGGAAAAAACAAGGAGCAGAAGGCTGAGGCGAAGAATACGCCCGCGGAAGCTGCGCCTGAAGAAGACCCGGCGACCCTCGAAGAACTCATGGCGGAGCTGGACGGGCTGATCGGCCTTACGGAAGTGAAGAAGGAGGTTCACGACCTTGTAAACCTCATCCGGGTGCGGGAAATCCGGAAGGAAAATGGCCTCAAGGTCATGAACATGAGCTTCCATATGGTGTTTACGGGGAACCCCGGTACCGGAAAGACGACCGTCGCCCGCCTGATTGCGAGAATCTATAAAAAGCTTGGGTTCCTCAGCAAAGGGCAGTTTGTGGAGACGGACCGCAGCGGCCTCGTGGCCGGTTATGTGGGACAGACCGCGGGAAAGGTCACCGAGGTCGTGAACAGCGCCCTGGGAGGCATTCTCTTTATCGACGAAGCGTACGCACTTGCCCGGAAGGGTATGGAAAATGACTTTGGCCGGGAGGCCATCGACACGCTGGTAAAACTCATGGAGGATCACCGGGATGATTTCCTGGTCATCGTCGCCGGCTATACGCAGGAAATGCACGATTTCCTGACCAGCAATCCGGGCCTCATTTCGAGGTTTAACAAATACATCGACTTTCCGGATTATACGGACGATGAACTGATGCAGATTCTGAATCTCATGGCCGGAAAGCAGGAATACCGGGTGAACGGGGAAGCGGCGGCATCCATCCGCTCCCATCTTGAGGCAATGACGATCAGCGAACGGATGGATTTCGGCAATGCACGCGGGATCCGCAATACGCTGGAAAAACTCGTGCAGGCGCAGTCGAACCGCATCGTGGAGATCGAAGGAACGGTAACAAAGGACATCCTGATGGAAATCACTGCGGAAGATTACAGAGCCGCATTTCCCGGGGAGGTGCCCGAACCCGCCGAAAAAGAAGCGGACGAGGGCGGGGCAGAGCAGGAGGAGCAGCAGAATCCTGTATGAAGAAACGGATTGTGGTAGACCTGTCCGGCATACCGAAACGCGGTCGGCGTCTCGTTCCAGGGATGGCGGGATTTTTCGCCCTGCTGCTGTTTTCCCTCGTACTTGTGTCGGCGGCGGCAGAGAGTATGGACGAGGAAGCCGACCGGATTTTTCGGAGCATGCGCTGTGTCGGCGGCGCTTTTGTCGTGGCGCAGCATGGGGAAATCGTCTATGAGCGCTACTACGGCTTAAAGCACAAAGCGACGGGTGAGCCGGTTGACGAAAACACCATATTCAAATGCGCGTCCGTCACAAAATTTGTGACCGGAATCGGTTTGCAGAAAATGATGGACGACGGCCTGCTGGCCCCGGATGAAGACATCAGCGCCTATCTTGGATACGCGGTCGGAAATCCCCGCTACCCGGGCACGAAGATTACGCTGCGCATGCTGATGTCCCATACTTCCGGCATCAATGAGGGCGCGTCGTTTAACTTTAAGAGCAGCCGCCTTTCCGATATGATCGCCCTGTCCAGTAAGGCACGGACCAATTTCCGGGAAGTAAAACCGGGAACTCAGTACAAATACTCCAACTTTGGCGCGGGTATTACGGGAAGCATCATCGAGTCGGTGACGGGGAAGGACGTATCCACATTTCTGCGTGAGTATCTCTTTCTTCCGCTCGGCATGGATGCAGCCTATACCGCGAAACAGATCTCAAATCCTGAGGATATCGCCGCCACCTACCGCAAGGACGGTTCCCTGTATCAGGCGCCATCCTACATGCTGAAGCAGGAATTCGAGGAAGCGGCGAACCCGGATCTGCACTATCGCGTCACGGTGGGCAGCCTTCTCATCCGGCCCAGAGACCTCGCGAGGCTGGGGATCGTGGCCTGCGGTGACGGTACGGTGGACGGAATCCGGGTGTTGAGCGCTGAGGCGCTCTCCCGCATGCGGGAACCGCAGAGCCTGCAGACGACGGGAATTACAGAAAAGTCGCCTTACAGTTTTTTCTGCATCCGGCAGGAAGGCCTTTTGAAAGACCGCGTCCTGTACGGGCATCAGGGTACAAACGAGGGAATCGTCTGCAATCTGTATTTTGAACCGGAAAGCGAACTCGTATTCTGCGTCATGACCAATGGCTGCCGAAGCGCGCGGGATAACGGCGTGGTGCGCCTCTCGCGAAAGCTCATTGAACTGGCGGCATCCGAGTTCCTGAAAGAATGAGGAAAGCAATGAAAACAAACGAATGGCTGAAAAAGAGGAGAGAAAACGCGCTGCTCGCCATGGAGGAGGACGCTCTTCTCATTTTGTATTCCGGCGAGGCGGTACCATGCTCGCTGGATTCCTGTTATCCCTTTCAGGCGAACCGGCATTTCTTCTACCTGACCGGACTTACCCGCGAGAACATGGCGCTTGTCCTGTGCACAACGGAGGGGAAGCGTCGGGAGATTCTCTTTATCGAGGAAGCGCTGCCACGGGACGAGCGGTGGACCGGCCGGCGCATGCGCAAAGAAGAGGCAGAGGAAGAAAGCGGCATTGCGGATGTCCGCTATCTTTCGGATCTGCCGGCCTTCCTGTCCCGCTGCTGCGTCCGTGAAGGCGTAGGGGCTGTTTATTTCGACTGCTACCGCAATGCCATAACGGATGTGGAGACGTACAACCTCACCGCGGCGAGACAGTTTCACGAGCGGTATCCGGCAATCCCCCTGAAGGACGCGCATCCGCTGATTTCCCGGCTGCGCATGCGCAAGGATGAATCGGAAATTGCCGAGATCCGCAAAGCAATCTCCCACACGAAGGCCGGGCTGGACCGGGTGCTTATGGCACTCCGTCCCGGAATCCGGGAACGGGACGCTCAGCTGCAGTTTGAATTCACAGCGCTTTTGGACGGCGCCGAAGGACTCGCTTTCCCGACGATCGCCGGGGCAGGCGCGAATGGTTGTATGCTGCATTACAGCGAAAACTGTGCCTGGCTTGGCGACGGGGATCTGCTGCTCCTGGATCTTGGCGCCCGCAGCAACGGCTACTGCGCGGACATCACGAGAACCTATCCGGTAAACGGCCGTTACAGCGCGCGTCAGAGGGAGTTTTACGACCTGGTTCTGAAGGCCAACCGGGAAGTCGCTGCATTCGCGGCGCCCGGAAAGACGCTGAAGGAACTGAATGAGCGCTGTAAGGAAGTGCTCGTAGAAGGTCTCATGCAGCTCGGGAAGATCGATAAGCCGGAAGACGTCGCCACGTATTACATGCACAGCGTATCCCATCATCTGGGCATCGACACGCACGACGCGACGGTGAATGAAACGGTGCCTCTGGAGCCGGGCATGGTGATTACTGACGAGCCGGGCCTTTACATAGACGAAGAACGCATCGGAATCCGGATTGAAGACGATCTGCTCATTACGGAGGATGGATGCGTGACGCTCTCCGACGAAATCGCGCGGAATCCGGAAGAGATCGAGGCCCTCATGGCAGAGGCGGGAAAGAAATGAAGCTCTCCGTTTCCGCGTACGCGAAGGTCAACTGGTGTCTCGACGTCACGGGGGTCCGGGCGGACGGCTATCATGAACTGGATATGCTCATGCAGTCCGTTTCCCTTGCCGACCGTATGTTCTTTCAAAATGCGGAGGGGCTTACCCTGACCGTCGACCGCCAGGAAATCCCGGCGGATGGCCGGAACCTCGTTCTCCGTGCGGCAGCCGCGCTGCGGGATGCGGCCGGATACGAGGGTGGTGCGGAAATTGCCCTGTACAAGCAGATTCCGTCGCAGGCCGGCATGGGCGGGGGAAGCTCGGACGCAGCAGCGACGCTGCGCGCTCTAAACCTTTTGTGGAATCTCGGTTTATCCGATACGAAGCTGGAGGAAATCGGTCTGTCGGTGGGCGCGGACGTTCCCTTCTGCGTGCGCGGCGGACTGCAGCGCGTGCAGGGGATCGGCGAGCGGCTTGATACGCTTTCGCCCGGTGGGACGATGCACCTTCTTGCGCTTCAGCCCTGTCGCGGGCTTTCCACCCCGCAGGTGTTCCGCGCTTTTCGGGAAGAAGACCGCGGACATGTCGTCCCGGATGCTGTTGAGAGTGCTCTGCTTGCGGGAGACGCACGGGCGCTGGGCAGGCTGATGGGGAATGCGCTGGAACCCGCCGCAGCGAGGATGTGCCCGGAAATCCGGGCGGCAAAGGAGCTTCTCAGGCAAAACGGAGCCTGCGGAGCAGAAATGACGGGAAGCGGATCCGTAGTGTTCGGGCTGTTTGAGGATGAAACTTCCTGCCAGACCGCGCTCCAAAGAGTCCGGAAGACGTACCCGGATACCTGTATGCTGCATACAGTCCCGTCTGGAAGCGAAATCGAGGTTATACGGTAATGAGCCGCCGGATACAGGCAAAACAGATACCGGGAGTGAGGCAATGAGGCGGATTCAAAAGCTTCTTCGGGGGCTGACGCGGAATGATTACGTCTTCACCATTTTCACGAAGGTGATGGCGGTTTTCATCGGGCTCGTCGCTTCCAGCTATTCGAACCGCTT
Organism: Clostridiales bacterium; assembly: GCA_024684665.1. The sequence continues at coordinate 5,981 of JAIKWN010000189.1, forward strand.
TCTGGGGGCGGAACTGAAGGGGCAGCTGGGGAGCATCTCTTCTCTTCTTTCTGTCGTTGCGGTAACCGCAAATCTTGGACTCTATCAGCCCTATCCCTATTACAAGCGGCAGAAAGAGCCGGATGTGCTGGACCGGTTTCTCAGGATTTTTGCCCTGCAGTTCTTCCTGTATACCGCGATCGGCGTATATGGCGCCCTGCGCTTTTCGGATCTCCGGCTGACAGCGGTCTGCCTGCTGGCGCCGATTCAGGTGCTTGCAAACCAGCTGAGCTTCATGATCATGGTGGAGGACGTGAAGTTCAAAAACGTCATCTTCTTCACCGCCCGCATCACCAATACGCTCATCACGATTCTCGCCTTCTATACGATGAATCGGACGATCCTCGTTTCTCTCGCGCTCATCGTTGTCGGCGATCTCATCACGGTTGTCATGGCCCTCGCACGGATGAAGAAACTGCCGAATCCGCTGCGTGCGGATCTGCGCTTTGCCGCAAAGATCCTGCCCTTCGGCATCGTTTCGATGCTGACGACCCTGATGCTTACGCTCAATTACCGCCTTGATACCCTCATGATGGACTACCTGTTCCACGTACCACACCGGGAGATCGGGTTTTATACGCTGGGCGTATCGCTTTCCGAATACGGCTGGCTGATTCCGGACGCTTTCCGCGAGGTGCTGTTCTCGAGAACGGCAAAGGATGATGCGACCTCCGAGGTCGCGATGTCCATCAAGGTGAATCTCTGGCTGACGCTTTTCATGATTCTCGGCATCGTCTTCTTTGGACGGCTTGCCATCCGCATTCTGGCCGGCAGGGAATTCCTGCCCGCTTATCCTGTTACACTGCTCCTGATGCTGGGCATCATTCCCATGGGATGGTTTAAAATCGTGGGAACGCTGATGCTGGCTCAGGGAAAGAAGGGCCTTTATCTCGGAATGCTGTCCGTTTCCGTCGCGGTCAATATCGTCTGCAACCTGCTGACCATTCCCGTATGGGGGAAAATGGGAGCGGCTGCGGCGTCAGTGGCTTCCTATACGGCAGCGGGAGTCTTGTTCCTACGTTATTTTCTGCGCCGGTACCGGATTCCGGTGCACACGGTGTTCCTGTTCAGCCGGGATGAGCGCAAGGCGCTTTCCGGGCGGATGAAACGGTTTTTGATTAGGCTCCGCGGACCTAGGGCGTCTGCCTGACGCGTTACGCGGAAAGCCTGTTCATAAGGAGGAAAGGGTATGCAGATTTACAACACGCAGTCGAGACGCAAGGAAGAGTTTGTGCCAATTACGCCGGGCAAGGTGGGAATTTACTGCTGCGGCCCAACCGTCTACAACTATTTTCACATCGGAAACGCGCGGCCGTTCATCGTTTTCGACACGCTTCGCCGGTATTTCGAATACAAAGGCTATGAAGTGACCTTCGTTCAGAACTTCACGGACATCGACGACAAGATGATCCGTCGTGCGAACGAAGAGGGGATCACGGTCAAAGAACTGGGCGAGCGTTTCATCAAAGAGTATTATCAGGACGCCGACGCTCTTGGCGTGGAACGCGCGAGCGTCAACCCGAAGGCTACGGAGCATATTCCGGAGATCATCGGGATCATTCAGAAGCTGGTAGAGAAAGGCCTTGCCTACGCCTGCCCGAACGGCGATGTCTACTATGATACGCAGGCTTTCCCGAGCTATGGAAAGCTCTGCGGGCAGAACCTGGAGGATCTTGAAAGCGGTGCCCGCATCGATGTGGACCCGAACAAACGGCATCCCATGGATTTTGCCCTCTGGAAGGCACAGAAGCCCGGCGAACCCGCCTGGGAATCCCCATGGGGCATGGGACGGCCCGGCTGGCACATCGAATGCTCGGCCATGAGCATGAAGTATCTGGGGGAAACCTTCGATATCCACTGCGGCGGCAAGGATCTCGTGTTCCCACACCATGAAAATGAGATCGCACAGAGTGAGGGCGCGACCGGAAAGCCCTTCGTCCACTACTGGATGCATAACGGCTTCATCAATGTGGACAACCAGAAGATGAGCAAGTCCCTGGGCAATTTCTTCACCGTGCGCGACATTTCAAAGGAATATGATCTGGAAGCGGTGCGCATGTTCATGCTGAGCGCGCACTACCGCAGCCCGATCAACTTCTCCCGCGACCTCATCGAGCAGGCGAAAAACGCTCTTGACCGCCTTTATACCGCAAAGGATCATTATGCTTTCCTGCTCTCCCATGCGGAAGAGAAACCGGCGGATGAAAAGGGGCTCGCTATCCGTGCGCAGATCGCGAAGGCGAAGGAAGCTTTTGAAAGCGCCATGGACGACGATCTCAACACGGCGGATGCGCTCGGCGCCATCTTTGAGATGGTGCGCGCCTGCAATGCGGAAATGAACGAGGAAACCGACCGGGAGACGGTAAAGCTTGCGCTCGACACGCTGCTCGAGCTGACCGCGGTCTGCGGAATTCTTCGAAGAAAAGAAGTCGAAGAGAGCGACGAAGTGCAGAAGCTGGCTGAAGCACGGGCGAAGGCGAGGGCGGAAAAGAACTGGGCGGAAAGCGACCGCCTGCGCGATGCCATCCAGGCGCTCGGATACGTTGTCAAGGACACGAAGCAGGGACAGCAGATCACAAAGGCAAACTGAACCAATCGGCTTGCGCTTGACAGTGTCTGAGGCGCGGAATAAAATACCGGTTACACGAAAAAAGGGGGTGGGGCCATTGGCGCAGATCTCGGCTCTTTTTCAGGAACCTGCCGAGGTTCTCGGAACGGCTGCAGTGCGGATGATCGCCGTGCTGATCGGTCTTTGCTGCCATGAGTGGGGGCATGCCTATGTGGCCTACCGCTGCGGCGACGACACGGCAAAACGCATGGGGCGCATGACACTGAACCCCCTCGCGCACCTCGATCCTGTGGGAACCATTCTCATGCTTTTCGCAGGTTTCGGTTTTGCGAAACCGGTGCCCGTGGATCCCCGCAACTTCCGGGGGAATCGGGTCCGCTGCGATCTTCTGGTATCGCTGGCAGGCATTACCGTCAATCTCATTCTGTTTGTTCTATTTACCTATACCACCGTTCTACTGAGCAGTTTTTTCTGGAAAAGCGACGTGGTCGCACATTACGGATTTCCGACTCTGGTCGGTTACCGGTATAACGCCATCTGGTCCGTCATCGAAGGGACTGCGGTCTCCGATTTCGGGGAGCTGATCGCAAAGCCGTTTCTGGCTCCCATCCTCCGGGTTACGGCTTATACGGCCCTTGTAAACCTGAACCTCGCCGTATTCAACCTGATCCCGATTCCGCCGCTGGATGGCTATCACGTGCTGAACGACATCGTCTTCAAGGGACGGATCCAGCTGGATCGTCGTGCGTTCCAGATCGCGATGCTTGTGGTGATGGTTCTCGCCTGGCAGGGTGTTCTGGGCAGGGTTATCAGCATGGCGGTCTACCCAATGCAGAGGCTCGTGCTTCTGCCCCTGGGGGCATAGGATGGCGTACGTCGTTTCACTCAGCCAGTTTGAGGGCCCCCTCGATCTGCTTCTGCATCTGATCCAGCAGGCGAAGATCGACATTAAGGATATCTTCGTTTCCGAGATTACCGATCAGTATCTCGAATCCATGCAGGGAGTCGACGAACTGGACATGGACCGCGCAAGCGAGTTCCTCGTCATGGCGGCGCTGCTGCTCGAAATCAAGTCCCGTTCTATGCTGCCAAAGCCTCCGCCGCCGGTGGATCCGGACGAGCTGACGCCGGAGCAGCAGCTGATCCGCAGGCTGGAGGAATATAAGCTTTACAAGGAAAGCGCGGGCAAAATGAAGGAGTTCGAAAGCGCTGCCAGAAAGGCGTTTTCAAAGCTCCCGGAGGAATACCCGCTTCCGCCTCCGCAGATTGAACTGACGGGACTCAGCCTGGAAGGGCTTGTGCGGGCGATGGAACGCATCATCGCACGGCGCACCCGGGAGCCCGACGAGGGACGCGTCATCCGCTCGGTACTGCGCGACAGGTTCACGATCGAAGAGTGTTCCTTTAACATCGTGAGCCGTATTCGCCGGGGAGCGGTACTCTTTTCCGATCTTCTCTCCGATCAGGTGACGCGGGATGAGATCATTACGTATTTTATGGCTATGCTGGAGCTCGTCCGCATGGGGAAGCTCCACGTGCGGCAGGAATCGGCGTACGAGGATATCCTGATTCTGCCAGCAAAGGGGGATACCAATGCCTGAAGCGGCAGAAAACGGAAATCCGGAAACTACGGAAGCGGAAGTGCTGACGCTCCGCGAACGGGCCGGAATTGTTGAAGCGATCCTCTTCGTGACCGGGAACGCGGTCCCGACGGAGGATATTGCGAAAGCTCTCGGCCTCAGTGAGGAAGAACTGGACGAGACGCTCAGCGCTCTTGAAAGCGCCTGCGATTACGAGCAGCGGGGCGTGCGCCTGCTGCGCTATGGGAAGCACGTGCAGCTGTCCACCCGGCCGGAATATGCGTCTTATGTGGAACGCCTGCTGCAGCCCGTACAGCAGCAGACCCTGTCCCAGGCGATTATGGAAACCCTGGCGGTCATTGCCTACCGGCAGCCCGCGACCAAAGGGGAAATCGAGCAGATTCGCGGCGTCAAGTGCGACTACTCCGTGCAGTCCCTCCTGAACAAGGGACTGATTGAAGAGCAGGGTCGACTGGAGACGCTGGGGCGCCCGATTCTGTATGGCACGACGGATGCCTTTCTACGGCATTTCGGCATCAGCAGCCTGGAAGAACTGCCGGAAATCGACTTTAACCGGCTGGCTGATAAACTGTCCTCCGATGCAGATTCCGATGCGGAAGAGGGACAAAAAACGTTGGGAGACGGCGAAACCGCCGTTCAACCATAGATTTATTTGGAAGGAAGCGAATCCATATGAAGAAATTCCTGGAAGAGTTCAAAACCTTTGCCATGCGCGGAAACGTAGTGGACATGGCTGTCGGCGTGGTCATCGGCGGCGCTTTTGGCGCGATTACGACTTCGCTCGTAAATGACATCTTTATGCCGATTCTGAGCCTCCTGACCGGCGGCATCAATTTCGGCGGACTGTTCATCCCGCTCAAGGCGCCGGATGACGGAACGGTGTTTAAGACGATCGAAGAAGCCCAGGCGGCTGGCGTCGGAACCATCAACTACGGCATGTTCATTCAGTATGTCATCAATTTCATTCTGGTGGCGTTCTGCATGTTCCTCGTCATCAAGGCGATGAACAGCGTCAAAAAGCCCGCTCCGGAAGCACCCAAGAAGGTGCCGCGTCTTTGCCCCTACTGCAAGAGCGAGATCGCGGACGACGCAACCCGCTGCCCGCACTGCACCTCTCAGCTTGACAAATAATCATAAGCCCCTGCCTGAATCCGGGGGAGTGCGAAAAAAAGCTCTGCAAAGCAGGGCTTTTTCTTGTGAAGGGCAAAGCATCGATCTGCATTTTCCTGTCTTGCGGGTTTTGTCTCTGCGTATTATAATAGAATGAGCGCTGTCTTCCAGGCGGCATGAGAGAAGGAAAAGCATTGGAACAGATAACCGCATCCGAGAAGGAAACCCTGGCATTCGGCAGGAAGATCGGTACGCTGCTTGAGCCGGGCGACGTTGTTCTGCTGTCGGGTGAGATGGGCGCCGGCAAAAGCGTCCTGGCCCGGGGGATTGCCGCCGGGCTTGGAATAGAAGGACCGATCCCCAGCCCCAGCTTTACCATACTGAACCTTTACGAAACAGGGCGCTGCACACTGTGCCACTTTGATTTTTACAGACTTTCAGGCGCGGGCGAGCTGTATGAAGCCGGGCTGGACGAATTCATTCCGGCCCCGGGCGGGGTCGCGGTGATCGAATGGCCCGAAAAAGCGCCCGATGCTCTGCCGGAGCAGGCGATCCGGATCCGGATACTTGGAGACGGAGAAAGCAGACGGATCCTCGTAAATGCGGGAAGCCGTCTGGAAGCTGCGCTGGCGAATGAAATTGCCCGGGAAGGGAAGGAGAAAGCGTGACAATTCTGCTGCTGGATACCTCCGGCCCGGTCGCTGGCGCGGCCGTTGTGCGGGATGGGAAGCTGATTGGGGAGACCAACTGTGAAAGCGGCCGCAGACACAGCACGCAGGCGATGCTCATCGTCGATTCCCTGCTTGGCTTCCTGGGGGTTGCGCTCTCTCACATCGACGTGTTTGCCGCGATCGCGGGTCCCGGCTCGTTTACGGGGATTCGCATCGGCGTCGCGGCAGTCGCCGCCCTCGCCGAGGCGCAGGGGAAACCATGCTTTTCACTTTCCGCGACGGAGGCGCTTGCCGCAGGCGCTGGAAGCTTTGACGGCCTCGTGTGCCCCCTGATCGATGCCCGGCCGCCGCGCGTATATACCGCGCTTTTTCGGCCCGGCTTTCCGCCTGAACGGGTTACCCCGGACTCTCAGACGACGATTGACGCCCTGTTGACAGAACTGTTGGAGCGGGGCGAACGGGTGCTTTTCGCCGGGGACGCTGTGCCTGTGCATGCGGAGCGCATCCGGGCGACGCTTTCCGACCGGGCTGTGTTTGCGCCACCGCATCTGTGCACGCTTCGTTCCGGCGCGGCCTGCGCGCTCGCATACGAAAAGATCCGGCAGGGCGCGGAACTCCTGGATCCTGCGGCTCTGCGTGCGATTTATCTCGCACCCTCCCAGGCGGAGCGGGAAGAGAAGGAGAGGCAGACGCATTGACCGGAGAGATGACAACCATCCGGCGCATGAATTCTCGGGACATACCTGAAATCGCCGCGATAGAAAAACAGTGCTTCGCCATGCCATGGTCGGAAAACTCCATCCGGCATGATCTAACGGAGAACGTGGTGGCGCGCTGGCTGGTGATGACGGATGAAACAGATACCGTCATTGCCTATGCCGCCATGTGGCTCGTGATGGATGAAGGGCATGTCTGCAACATTGCCGTAGCCCCGCAATACCGGGGGAAAGGATACGGAAAGCGGATTACAAAGGCGCTGATCGATCTCGCGCGGGAAGAAGGGATGCGCCTCATGACGCTTGAGGTCAGGCGCTCCAACGCGGTCGCGCAGGCACTCTATCATGCCCTCGGATTTATGGATGTGGGATACAGGAAACGGTATTATGAGGACAACAATGAAGACGCGCTTATCATGTTCCTTGAACTGGTATAAATGTTCAGGCGGGAGCGAAATATGGAATTGAACGCGCTGGGCGCAAGGGTACATCTGATCTGCCGCGGCGAAAGCGGAAGAGGGCTTCTGCTGCTTCACGGCTGGGGCTGCTCCGCCGAAATGATGCAGGGCGTGCAGGACGCGTTTGCCGGGTACAGGAAGACGGTAGCGGTCGATTTTCCGGGGCATGGAAACATGGGAAAAGCGACACCGCCCCCTGAACCCTGGGGTGTCCCGGAATACTGTGAAATGACGCGGGAGGTAATTGCCGCCACGGGGATCGCGCCCTGCGATATCATTGCGCATTCTTTCGGCTGCCGCGTGGCGCTGCTTTTGGCGGCAAAGCATCCGGAACTGGTCGGAAAGATGATCCTGACGGGAGCCGCGGGCATCCGTAAACCTGCAAACTCGAAACAGCAGGCGAGAACAAAGGCGTACCGCGCGTTCCGCTCGCTCGTAAACGGAGCGGAGAAAACGCATCTGTTCGGAGACCTCCCGGGGAAGTGGCGGGAATCCCTTGTGCAGCGGTTCGGTTCCGCGGATTACGCCGCGCTGTCCCCTGAAATGCGCCTGACGTTCAATAAAGTCATTACGCAGGATCTCACACCCATTCTCAAAGAGGTCCACGCCTCCACACTGCTCTACTGGGGAGCGAACGATACGGAAACCCCGCTCTGGATGGGAAAGAAGATGGAGGAAGAGATAGAGGATTCCGGTCTCATTGTTGAAGAAGGCGCCGGACATTTTGCGTATCTTGAAAAGCTTCCGGTCTTTCTTGCGATCGCGAAAAACTTTCTCACGGAGGAATCATGACGGTAGTATCACGGATTTTTGCTTCTCTTTTGGCTGCAGCTGCATGCCTGCTGTGCAGCCGACGCCTCGCGCATCTCTACCAGCTTGAAAGCTATCAGCTTGCTGGATATTTCCGCAGCGTCCGACGCGGACTGCCCCGCATACTGATACCCGGTTTCATCTGCGCCCTAGCAGGGCTTCTGCCCTTCTTATTCGGCGCGGCTCCGGTTCTGTGCGCGCTCTGTTCCGCGGTTGCAGGTGCAGCTGTCTGGTATACGGAGGGAAAGAAAAAGCAGAAAAAACCCTTTGTCGTGACCGAACGCGTCCGCCGCTTTTACGCAATCCATGCACTGCTTGCGCTGCTGCTCGCCCTTCTTCTCTCCGGAAGCTTCGCATTCCTGCTGCTTCCGGCGTTTGAGTGCCTCATTCTGGCGCTTTCCGCCTGTCTAGCGAAGCCGCTGGAGGCGTACATCGCAAATCAGTTTGTAGCGGACGCAAAGCGGCGCCTGGATGAGATGCCGAATCTCATCCGCATCGGGATCACGGGAAGCTATGGAAAGACCAGCACGAAGTTCCTGCTTCGGGACATCCTGTCTGTCCGCTGGAACGTTCTTGCAACCCCCGGCAGCTTTAATACTACAATGGGCGTCACCCGCGTGATCCGGGAGATGCTGACACCCACGCATGAGGTGTTCATCGCGGAAATGGGTGCGCGGCATCCGGGGGATATACGGGAGCTGGTGAATCTGGTCCGTCCGAACGTTGGCATTCTGACATCCATCGGGCCGCAGCATCTTGATACTTTCGGAAGCGTTGAAACCATCGCCAAAACGAAAAACGAACTGATCGAGGGGCTTCCCGAAAACGGGACCGCGATATTTGCCCGGGACGGCGCGTATTGTGAGAAGCTGTTTAACGCCTGCGGACTGCAGAATAAGATCCTTGCGGGCGAGCGGATCGCCGCGGAAGAAGTCGAAGTCGGCCCATGGGGTACGCGTTTCCTCCTGTCGGACCGTGAAACCGGCGAGAGCATCCGTTGTGAGACAAGACTTCTTGGCAGGCATACCGTCGAAAATCTCCTGCTCTGCGCTGCCGCGGCAAGGCAGCTGGGGCTTTCCATGGACGAAATTGAAAGGGGAATCGCGAGGTGCCAGCCGGTAGAGCACAGGCTGCAGCTCCTTCCGGCAATCGGCGGTATCACGATCATCGATGACGCGTTTAATTCCAATCCGGCTGGAGCCAAAGCGGCGATAGACGTGCTTTCCCATTTCCCGGAAAGGCGCGTAGTCGTAACGCCGGGGATGGTCGAACTCGGTGCGGAAGAAGCGAAATACAATCGGGAATTCGGAAAACAGATGGCAGAGGCGTGTGATCTTGTGATCCTCGTCGGGGAAAGACACACGCTTCCAATTGCGGAGGGACTGAAAGAGGCAGGCTTCCCTGAAGAGAAGGTCTGTACGGTCGCCTCTTTCGCAGAAGCGCAGGAGCGCATGAAGGATCTTCTGAAGGCGGGCGATACCGTTCTATACGAGAATGACCTGCCGGACAACTATGAGGGATAACGGGGGATGAGCATGGAAAAGATGAAACTGGCCGTGATCTTTGGTTCCAGAAGCTGCGAACACGACGTGTCCGTGATTTCCGCATTGCAGCTGATGGACGCAGCGTCTGCGGAGGATTACGAGATCATTCCGCTGTACATCTCCCGGGAAGGGCTTTGGTATACGGGCGAAGCGCTACGGCAGATCGAGACGTTTCGGAACTTCAATCCGATGGGCAAGGGCATTACCCGCGTCATTCCGGATCTCACGGCCAATGCCGGGGATCTCTGGGAGTGGCCGCCGAAAAAGACGGGGCTGTTCGCGCCTCTTCCCATGCCCGTTGCCCACATCGACTGCGCGATTCCCGTGCTTCACGGCATGAACGGGGAAGACGGAACGGTGGCCGGGCTGCTGGAGCTGGCGAACATTCCATACGCATCTTCCGGCGTCATGGGTTCCGCGGTCGGTATGGACAAGATCGCGCTCAAGTATCTTTTCCGCGGAGCGGGTCTCCCCGTCGTCGATTTCTTCTGGTTCACAAGAGAAGCCTGGGAAAACGATCCAGGCGCGGTATATGACCGCGTGGAGCAGGAACTCTCTTATCCTGTTTTCGTAAAACCCGCTACCCTCGGATCCTCGATCGGCATCTCCCGCGCGAAAAACAGGGAAGAACTGGAAAGCGCCTGCGACCTGGCCTCGAAGTATGACCGGAAGATTCTCGTGGAGGCTGCGGTCGAAAACCCGGTCGAAGTGAACTGCGCCGCCTTGGGCTTTGGCGAGACGGTGCGCGTCTCCGCCTGCGAGATGCCGGTTCCCAGTGATCCGGATCACTTCCTCAGCTTCTTTGAAAAGTATCTTCGCAATGCCGCCGCGAAAGGCGGAGAGTCACGGGGGATGAAGTCTTTAAGCCGTGTCCTTCCCGCACCTCTCGGCGAAGCGCTGACGGGGCGAATCGAAGAGATGACGAAACAGGTTTTCCGGCTGCTGGACTGCAAGGGAACCATCCGTGTCGATTTTATTCTCGATGAGAACGAGGTTCTCTACGTGAACGAGCCCAACACCATTCCCGGTTCGATGGCCTTCTATCTCTGGAAGGCGTCCGGCCTTCCGTTCCCGTCCCTCATTGACGAGCTTGTAAAAGAAGCCATGCAGGCACACGCCGAGAAGAACCGGAACGTGTACGCTTACGACGCAAACATCCTGGAAAGCGTCGCATCCGGCGCCAAGGGCGCAAAACGCTGAGGAACCTGTCGTGCAGAACAGACTGGATGAGATGTTCGATCAATGGATCGACAAGCTTTGCGAAGGCGTCCCGGCGATCTTCAGAAAGCTGTACCTGAAGGTCGGCCGCACACATCTCGGTTGGCATATTCTTCTGTTCTTCAATTCGCTCGGCAG
>JAIKWN010000194.1 GCA_024684665.1 Clostridiales bacterium
GTTCTTCTCCAGCAGGCCGGTGACTTTAGCGGTTACACCAAACTTGACCAGATCCGGATCTGATGCCACAAAAGCCTTCTTGAAGCCTTTTGCGGCAACGATGCCAGGGATCTCCTCGATGGCGCCGTGGCCATGGTAGGATGTGCCGTTCAGGACAAAGCGATTGACAGACATTTGATTCTCCTCCTCGTTATTCTGATTCGCAATCCACAGGACAGCTTATCGACAGTATTTTATACGATATCGCCGGCTTTTACAATGGTGGAACAGGTAAGCATTGCGATAAAAAGTATCGGTCGTCTGATTACCCTACTCCATCATGGTTCCCTCTCAGTCCAAAATGTCGCCGTCACGGGAAATGGTCACGACCTGCCAGGGAATAAACTTTCCGCTGTTTCTCAGCGCATTCTCTGCTGCCCGCTGAAGCCCGCCGCAGCATGGCACTTCCATGCGGACAATTGTAACACTCTTAATGTCGTTATCCCTGATGATGGCTGTCAGCTTTTCCGTGTAATCTACATCGTCCAGCTTTGGACAACCGATAATGGTCACCTTGCCCCGCATGAATTCCTCATGCAGGTTTGCATAGGCATACGCTGTGCAGTCGGCAGCGATCAGCAGCTTTGCGCCGTCAAAAAAGGGAGCCTGTGTCGGCACCAGTTTAATCTGGCAGGGCCACTGCGCCAGACGGGATACTGGTTTTCCCATGCTTACCGGCGCGCGCTTCGCCTCGTTCTGTTTGAACTGCATCATCCGTGAACCGGGGCATCCGCCTTCATGATGTTCATGCTTCATTTCGTTCATTTTCTTAGCCTCCTGTGCTTTCCTGACCGCCGCTTCGTCGTATTCCGGCGCTTCTCTTTCTTCAAAAGTGATAGCTCCCGTCGGGCAATTCGGCAGGCAGTCGCCGAAACCGTCGCAGAAATTCTCCCTGACCAGCTTTGCTTTACCGTTGACTATATCAATGGCTCCTTCATGGCAGGCAGCCGCGCAGAGTCCGCAGCCATTGCATTTACCTTCGTCGATGTGAATGATCTTCCGGATCATGTCTAACACCTCCTTGCGTTTACGGTTGTATTGTAGCAGGATTTGTATGGAGCGTATGTGGTTGTGACCACATTTTTATAAAGATTGGAGATAATTGGATGGATATCCAGCAGTTACAAGATTCCATGCTTTTCCGGGAAATGACAGCAGCAGAAATCACTAAAGCTCTGCAGGTGCTGGAAGCAGATGAGAAAAGCTATGAAAAAAGCGAAATACTCCTGATTGCCGGTTCAGTCACGGATCGGATGGGGCTTGTACTTGAGGGCAGCGTAACGATAGAAAGCAATGACGTCTGGGGCAACCGCACGATTATCAGTCATGTCGGTCGCGGCCAAGTTTTTGCGGAAACCTATGCGCTGCTGGATCATGAGCCTATGCTTGTCGATGTGACGGCAAACGAAAACTGCCGCATTCTTTTTCTTCGAAGCGGCAGAATTCAATGTTTGAAAACCAATCCAGAACCCTGGGCGCTGAAGGTCATCACGAATCTGCTGACGATCTCCACGCACAAAAACCTGATCCTTTCCAGGCGAAACTTCCATACCGCTCCAAAGAGTATCCGGGGTCGAGTGATGGCCTATCTCAACTCGGTGTCCCTGCAAAGGCAAAGCCGGGAATTTGATATTCCATTTGACCGGCAGCAGCTGGCGGATTATCTGAATCTGGAGCGCAGCGCATTATCAAAGGAGCTCGGCAAAATGCAAAAGGACGGTCTGATTTATTGCAGAAAGAACCATTTCATTATTTTGTAAACAGGGTCGCAACCTTCACATGCGCGTTGTTTCAAGGGATCTCCGCCCAAAACAGTGAAAACCTGCATGAACACTTGGTTTCATGCAGGTCTCCTGTGGCGGAGCGGGTGGGATTCGAACCCACGGACAGTTTCCCGTCACCTGATTTCGAGTCAGGGCCGTTATGACCACTTCGATACCGCTCCAAAAACGCGCTTCCTTCCGGAAGCGCGTATATTATAAGGCAAGCGCAGGTTTCCGTCAAGCAAAACCTGACCATACCCCATGCCGGATGTACGCATGGCCATGGTTATCTCAGCAGTTCCGTCAGCACACGCCCTTGCGCATCTGGCAAGGAGATTCTAAGGGCAGCCGCCACGGTCGGCGCTTCATCCGTCAGGGAGCTTTCTGCAATCTCCGCGCCGTTCCGGAAAGCCGGGCCTTTGCAGAAAAAGCAGGGCTGCGGTCCCCGGTCCGGATGATAGCCATGCGTAGCCATCGCGTCTCCTCCCCTCCTGGGCCGCAGGGCTTCGCCGGAAATGCTGCCGGACACCGCCGTCTTCCCGTCCATTTCACAGAAAAACGAGAAAGCGCCAGACAGGTGTTCTTCTATTTCTGCTTCTTCTACCTCGTAAATCCGGGTCACGCCGTATTGCTTCCAGCCCGCAAGGAGGGCGCGCATACGCTCCCGGGCCGCTGTCTCCTCCGGATTTTTCAGGCGGACCTCGAAGCACATTCCGGCAGGGAGACAGAAGGCATCCCAATCCAAGAAACTAGATGCTCCTGCAGTAGCGCTCTCGCGGGCGCGGATGAGCCCCATCTCCTTCAGGAGGACGTTCGGAGAGAAGATCCGGGAGACATCCAGCTGGCCATGATCGGAGGTCAGAACAAAATTCGTAACTGCTTCGTCCCCGTTTGCCGAAACGACGTCAAAGATCCATCCCAGCCAAGTATCCGTTTCTCTCAGGGCCTGCCGGATGTGCGGTCCCCGGGCGCCATACAGGTGTTTCACCTCGTCCAGGTTCGCAGGATGGAGCAGAAGGACATCCGGGCAGAAGCGCCGGAGGATCTCGCAGGCCCAGGTCACGGCGGCCGCGTCCGCCTGGGGATGGGAGGAAAGATCCTGACAGGGATACTCCCGCAGGATCTTAAGCACCTCCGGCGAAGAGCCCATGCGGGCCATGGCAGACTCTGCGCTGTCCTCCGCTCCCTGGGGCCAGTATTCCGGGATGAGCCAGTCGCAGCCTGGATGCCGCCCCGTCCCCGGCCAGAAGACGGATGCGGTCGATAATCCCGCGCGCTTTGCCGCGAAGAGGAGGTCGTCCGGTTCCCGGTTGTGATCCCGCTCCCAATGCCAGGGCGCAGGGCGCACACCCGGCGCGAATACCAGGTTGTTCGCAATCCCTGTGCGCTCCGGAAAGCATCCGGTCAGCATCGCGGCATGACAGGGATAGGTCAGCGTCGGATATACGGAGCGGACCCTCTGTACCCTCGCGCCTCCCGCTAACCGGGAAGCATTCGGCATGGTCAGAAGTTCCGAGAGCTCCTCTCCCGTCATGGCATCAATGGAGACGAAGATAAGTTTCATCTTTTTCACAGCTTCTTTTTCCCGGCATGATGTTGCCGCAGCCTCCGGGAGTACGACGGCCTGTCCCGATGTGACGGCGGGCCAGGCCGCCACTTCCTTACGGATTCGCCCGCAGGTACTGTTCAAGCAGGCCGTTCAGGTCCTCTTCCATCAGCTCCGCCGTCTCTTCCGGGGAAAGGTCTTCCTCCAGCATGTCGGAGACGTCGTTTTGGATGGCGTAATAGAAGTCCGCGGAAGGGCCAACGGTGACGCTGCGCATGGAATCCGGTGTTTCCATCAGCTGCCGTAGCCCCACGTCGTACTGGGGATATTCGAGGATCAGCGTCTGCCAGGCGCTGCTTTCAGCCGCCTGCATGTTGCTCGGCAGATACCCGGTTCCCGCGGCCAGCCGCGCCTGCACATCCGCGCCAGTCAGCCAGGTTACAAAAGTCCAGGCCGCCTGTCGCCGCGCCTCGTCCGTACCGAACATGACGAGGCAGCTCCCGGAGACCGTCGCGCCCGCCGAAGCGTCCGCGTTCACCTTTGGGTAATATGCCGCGCCCAGTTCAAACCGGCCGCCAATCTTCGAAAGGAGGGACGCGGTGTTGGAGCTGGAGCTCGTCATGATCGCCTGCTGTCCTGCCACGAAAGCGTCCGTGGACCCGGCGGAGTTATCCAGCGCGCCACTCGCATACAGCGCTTTCCACTCTTGCAGGAAGGCAAGCAGTGCACCGTTCTCGATGCAGGCGAGACGGGTCGCCGTCTCCTCCGTACCGTTGTGCCCGTCCACTAGATCACTTCCCAGCTGGCCCAGCCAGTTCGCCAAAGTGGGCGTATTGGGCAGACTCGCGTAGACCGTCAGCTTCTGCCCGTCGGCGTTCGTCTCAGGCAGAACGCCCGCCAGCGCACCGATATCCGAAAGCGTCCCCGGCGCCGCCGCGCCTGCCGCATCCAGCAGGCTCTTGTTATAGTAAAGCAGCGTGGTGGAGGTGGCAAAGGGCAGGCCGAGCTGCCGGCCCGAAAGGTTCCAGTTCATCAGGGCCGGGGCCAGCATCATTGAAAGATCCGCCTCCGGGTGATCGGCAAGGGCGTCATCCACCGTATAAGCGGTTTCCGCTGCCGCGTAAGCCACCTTGCCAGTCGCATCGATCTGCATCACGTCCGGCAGGGTATCGTACTGCCCCGCAGCCAGAATGCTGTTCATCTTCGTGGTGGCGTCGCTGTATTTTCCCTGGAAGACGGATTCCACGTGGATGCCCGCTTCCTTTCCGACAGTTTCGTTGAATTCCTGTACGAATTCGTCCATCAGCGCGCCCGCCTCCTCCGACATGGAATGCCAGAGGGTGATGTTCGTCTCCGCCAGAGCGGACGCTGTCAGCAGAAGGACCAGAACCAGTGTGAACAAAGCTGTTTTCATCGTTTTCATGGGTATACCTCCTTACAGTCTTAGCCGGAGTTTTATCGCGCATCCCCGCAAAATCCGGGGCATCTGCGTCAGGAGAGGAGCGGGCCGCTTTCCATGGCCCGGGAGACGTATCGCCGGAGGACGGCGTAGAGCAGCATAGCCGGTAGCATCACGACGGCCGCACCGGCCAGCATCATTTCATAATTCGAAGCCTCCGGCGTCGTCAGCATGGTGAGTCCTACCTGCACCGTCCGCATCTCCGGACGGTTTGTGACGAGAAGCGGCCAGAGATAGGCGTTCCACTGGGTGAGGAAGCTCTGCAGGAACAGGGTGACCAGGAGCGGCGAAGCAGCGGGCAGGAGGATGAAAACGAGGAAGCGAAGATCGCCGCAGCCGTCCAGCATAGCCGCCTCCCGCAGGGCCTTCGGTGAAGTCAGGAAATGCTGGCGCAGCATGAACATCTGCGCCGCCCCCGCGAAGCTGACGATCCCCATGCCGAGATACGTATCGACAAGCCCCATGCTGGAAACCGTCTGGTAGTTGGCAATGGTCAGCGTGTCCGCCGGCATCATCATGGTGCCCAGCAGCAGGAAGAAGCATATTTTATGCCCGGGGAAATCGTAAAAGACAAAAGCATAGGCGGCCAGCACCGCGAGGGCGATGCGAATGGCGCTCGTCATCCCCGCCACGATCAGCGAATTCAGGGTATAGCGCAGCATTGGCGCCTGCTCGAACACCTTACGGAAGTTTTCGAAATTGAGAAAGTTCGCGGGCAGCACAGTGGGCGGCCAGGCCGAAAACTCCGCCGGATTCTTGAAGGCCCCGCAAAACCCGTAGAAGACGGGAAAGAGCACGGTCATCGCCAGCAGCAGCGCAAGCGTATCCAGCGCCGCATCCAGAAGGGCATGTTTTTTCTTTGTCACTGGTAATGCACCCTCCCTTTCTCCGTCGTGAATATGAGCAGCGTAAAGGCGAGGGTCAGGGCGAAGGATATAAGGCTGACACAGGCAGCCAGGCTGTAGTTGGAAGAGCCATAACCGGAGGTATACATGAGATAGATGAGCGTCGTGGTGCTCCGGGCCGGACCACCCTGCGTCAGGATCAGCACAGGCCCGTTGGTCATCATGGCCTGGATCATATTGGTGCAGACCACATAGAGGATGGTGGGCGAAATAAGGGGCAGCTGCACATGGATGAGGATGCGCAGGGATCCCGCGCCCTCAAGCGCTGCGCAATCGATGAGATCCCGGGGAACCGCCCGGAAGGCGGAGAGGAAGAGCAGATAATTGAAAGCGATCCCCATCCATACGGTCATCACGAGGATGGCGGGCATCGCCCAGTGCCGATCCGTCAGCCAGCCCACGTTCAATCCCAGGGCGTAATTGACGTATCCCACAGTAGGATTGAGCAGTACGCGGAAGATCATGGCCACGCTGGACATGGAAACCGCCATGGGCAAGGCAAACATCGTTTCCGTCAGCCCGGAGAGCCTCCTCCGCTCTGCCGTCAGATAAGCAAGGAAGAGCGTCAGCACGAGGGTCACAGGCACGTTCACGCCGGCGAGGAAAAGCGTATTGCGGACGGCGGCCGCAAACTCCCGGCGGGAAAAGAGATACCGGAAATTGTCAAGCCCCGCGAACCCTGTGATCTCTCCCCGGAAGTTCACGACGCTGACGCTCTGGATCGCGGTTCTGAGAAAGGGCCAGTACTGAAATAAAACGGCAAAGATCGCGATGGGCAGGAGGAAGAGCCAGCCTTTTTCCGGTCTTTCCCCCGGCCTCCTGTTGCTTCTCCGGTTTTTGGCGGTATTGATGGTCATAAAAACCCCCTGAAGTACTCTTCAGGGGGATAAATGCGCATTCGCACGTTCTTCTTCCATCCAGACTATACTGTCGGCCCCGGAGTTTCACCGGATCATGCCTTTCGGCTCGCGGGCTGTACCGCCGGTAGGGATTCTCACCCTGCCCTGAAGAAATGCTTTTCAATTGACAGGTGGATTATAGCGCGGGAAAAGGATAGTGTCAAGAGGGGATCCGCATGAGGACACATGAGGGATTTTGCAACTTCAGAACCCGTCCCCCAAAAGAATTGACACATACAAAACCTTATGATACGATGGATCGCTGTGCGCTGGATGCGCATGGAATCCATTACGGACGGAGTGAATTCCCCATGATCATGCGGCACAATTCCCTGGATGCTTTTTTCCGCTCTCCCTTCGGGGCGCTTCCCTGCGGAGGGCAGGCGAGGCTGCGGGTTACTGTTTCCGGAGAGGAGCCAGAGCGCATCGAGATGCGCGCCTGGAACAGCCGGGAACACCGTTTTCCCATGCGTCCCCTCGGCGTACGGGACGGTGCCTTCGTTTACGAGGCGGAAATCACCGTTCCCCAGGAAGCCGGACCTTTCTGGTACCGGTTCGAAGCAGTATCCGAGGGGCAGCGTACGCTGCTCGGCGCGCCGGAGGACGGCGAGGGCTGCGGCGAAGGCGTGATGGGAAGCGAGGATAGCTTCCAGGTCTCGGTGTACAGCCCTTTCTATGAGACACCGGAATGGGTGCGCGAGGGCGTATTGTACCAGATCATGGTGGACCGCTTCTACCACGGAGAGGGAACGGACGATCTCCTGCACGCCCGGGACGGCGACGACATCGTGCTGCACGAAACCTGGGAAGAGCTTCCCTCCCTTCGGGTCATGGAGAACCAGGACAACGCGGCGACGGATTTCTTCGGCGGCAACCTGGAAGGGATTCGCCAGAAGCTCCCCTATCTGCGCGATCTCGGCGTAACCGTGCTGTATCTCAATCCCATCTTCAA
>JAIKWN010000065.1 GCA_024684665.1 Clostridiales bacterium
CGGGCCTTCGCGCCCTTGGGCATCATCTTCACCGGCGGCCCGCAGTCGGTCTACCGGGAAGGTTCACCGCATCCGGTGGAAGAGATCTTTGATCTGGGGGTGCCGATCCTGGGCATCTGTTACGGTTGCCAGCTGCTGGCCCATCATCTGGGCGGCGAAGTCACGGAAGCGGCGGACGATACCGCCCGCGAATACGGGAAGACGGAGACGAGCGTCGACTCGACCTGCCGGCTCTTCGCGGGGATTCCGGAAACGAGCGTGACCTGGATGAGCCACGGCGACTATATGGCGCGGATCCCGGAGGGATTCCGCCTGGCGGCCTACTCGGTGGCCTGTCCGAACGTCGCCATTTGTGACGAAAGCCGACGTTTCTACGGGGTCCAGTTCCATCCGGAAGTGAACCATACGGAATACGGGCGCGAGATGCTGCGTAATTTCCTCTATACGGTCTGCGGCGCGGAAGGATCCTGGACCATGGCCGGGTTCCGGGAGCGCGCGGTAAAGGAGATCCGGGAGAAGGTCGGGGACGGGAAAGTTCTGCTAGCCCTTTCCGGCGGCGTCGATTCCTCGGTCGCCGCGGCTTTATTGGCGGAAGCGGTGGGGGATAAGCTCACCTGCGTCTTTGTCGACCACGGCCTGATGCGGAAGAACGAGGGCGACGAAGTCGAAGCGGCATTCTCCGGACGGGAACTGAATTTCGTGCGGGTGAATGCCGAGAACCGCTTCCTGATCCGCCTGGCCGGCGTGACCGACCCGGAGGACAAGCGCCATATCATCGGGGAAGAGTTCATCCGCGTCTTTGAAGAGGAAGCCAAGAAGATCGGCTTTGTCGATTTCCTGGCGCAGGGGACGATCTACCCCGACGTGATCGAATCGGGCCTGGGAGACGCGGCGGTCATCAAGAGTCACCATAACGTCGGCGGCCTGCCGGATTACGTCGATTTCCGCGAGATCATCGAGCCACTGCGCATGCTCTTTAAGGATGAAGTGCGGGCGCTGGGGCGAGAGCTCGGCCTGCCGGAAGATTTTGTCAGCCGGCAGCCTTTCCCGGGACCGGGACTCGGCATCCGCGTGATCGGCGACATCACCAAGGAAAAGCTGGACCGCCTGCGGGAAGCGGATTTCATCTTCCGCGACGAAGTCGCGAAAGCCGGCCTCTCCGGGGAGATGGACCAGTATTTCGCGGTATTGACCAACGTGCGCTCGGTCGGCGTGCAAGGCGACGGCCGCACTTATGACTATGCGCTGGCGTTGCGCAGCGTCGTGACGCAGGATTTCATGACCGCGGACTGGACCCGCATCCCCTACGACGTTCTGGACCGCGTTTCCACCCGCATCGTGAACGAGGTGCCCGGCATCAGCCGCGTGCTCTACGACATCACCAGTAAGCCCCCCGCGACGGTGGAGTGGGAATAAGCAACACATCCCCAGAAACCCAGTAATCATGCGGGTTTCCGGGGATTTTGCATTGCTGTTGAGTGCACTTTGAGTACACTTTGCGTTTTTCTTCAGAATCACAGTTTTTTCGCGAGGATTGTGGACGTTGTGAACCGCGGCTATTCCCCAATTTCAAAGATTTCTTGATTTTGGGGAATAGCTGTTGTATAATGAGGCCATCCGGAGAGGAGGACTGCGCCTTGAAACTAATCGTTCGCTCTGCGTATCTTGAGGAGATGGCCTCGCTGGCGCTGACGCCGGACATCAAAGTCATCACCGGTGTCAGGCGGTCAGGCAAATCTAAACTGATGGAAGCGTTTTCGGAGCGGCTGAAACAGGCGGATGCCGGCGCTAACATCATCCATATCAACTTCAATCTGACGGAGTTTGAGGACCTGCTGGAGTACCACGCGCTGGAGCAGTATATCAAAGCGCGGCATCAGGCGGGGAAGAACAATTATGTGCTGATCGATGAAGTGCAGATGTGTCCTTCCTTCGAAAAGGCCATCAATAGCCTGCATGCGAGGGAGAAATATGACATCTGGGTGACCGATTCAAACGCCTTTCTGCAGAGCAGCGACCTGGCTACTCTCTTTGTGGGAAGGACCTATGAGGTGCATGTCTTCCCCTTCTCATTCAGCGAATACCTCGCCTATTATCCGGCCGAAAACCTGTACGGAAGCCTGAGCCGCTACATCCGCGAAGGCGGCATGGCCGGGTCCTATCTGTACAGAAACGAGGCTCAGAAATACCGGTACATCAACACGGAAGTTCTGAACGCGCTGATCGTCCGGGACATCATGACCAAATATCATCTTCGGAACGAGCAGCTGCTCCATGAACTGATCGACTTCCTGATGGACAACATCGGCAATGTGACGTCCGTCCGCACCATCGCCGACACACTGGCCTCCGGGAAAAAGAAGGCCGATCACAAAACCATCGGAAAGTACATCGATGCGCTGTGCAAGGCCTTTGCGTTCTACCGCATTCGCCGTTATGACATCCGGGGAAAGCGATACCTCCGGTCAGAGGACAAGTACTATCTGACGGATCACAGTTTCCGCTTCGCCCGGCTCGGCACAAAGAATATGGACTACGGCCGGGTGCTGGAGAACATCGTCGCCGTGGAACTGCTTCGGCGGGG
>JAIKWN010000232.1 GCA_024684665.1 Clostridiales bacterium
TTCGATGATCTTTGCCAGCGTCTGGAGACCACGCTCCGTACCAGCGAGTCCGCAGAGGAATACGCGAAGGCATCCAAGTCCGCCCGCGACAGGATCAAGGACCGCGGCGGCTTCGTAGGCGGCGCGCTCCGGGGCGGCCGCCGCAAACGCGACCACGTAGCCTGCCGTTCCATCGTAGTGCTGGACGGCGACAAAGTGCCGGAGACCTTTATCGCAGATTACAGCGAAAAACCCCTGTACTGTGGTTTCCTCTACACCACGCACAGCCACACACCGGCGGCCCCCCGCGTCCGCATGGGCTTCCCGCTGACCAGGGACGTGAGCGCGGAGGAGTACGTCGCGATCGCCCGGTATCTAGCCAAGGACATCGGCATCGACTACTTCGACGAATGCTCCTACATGCCCCATCAGCTTATGTACTGGCCTACCACGCCGGCCAACGGGGTGTACGTATTCCGGCGCTACGGCGGCGCATGGCTGGATCCCGATGTGATCCTGAACGCGCACCCGGAATGGCACGACCTGGCGCAGCTCCCTACCTCCTCCCGCGAGAGCGCACCCCGCGCCCCAGGCAAAAAGGTGCAGGATCCGCTGGGGAAACCGGGTGTTATCGGGGCCTTCTGCCGGTGCTACAGCATTGAGGAAGCCATCGAAAAGTTCCTCCCCGGCGTGTACGTCCCGTCGACTTATGAGAACCGCTACACCTACGCCGCCGGGGAAAGCTCTTCCGGAGCCATCGTGTACGGCGACGGCAAGTTCCTTTACAGTCACCACGCGACCGATCCCGCCGGCGGCCAGCTGCTAAACGCATTCGATCTCGTCCGGATCCACCTGTTCGGAGACCGCGACGACAGAGCCAGCGCAAACACCTCCGGCAGCAAACTCCCCTCCTGCAGGGCCATGCTGGATCTCGCGGCTTCGGATGAGAATGTGCGTCTCCTGCTACTGAAGGAGCGACAGGCGGCCACCGCTTCCGAAGACTTCGATATTGAGGAAGAGGACGAGTCCTGGAAAGGCAGGCTGACCTATGACCGTTCCGGCCGCATCGAGAACACTCTGCAGAACCTGGTCATGATTCTCCGCAGCGATCCCGCTCTGCGCAGCATCCGCTACAACCTACTGGCCGACTGTATCGAAGTTACCGGAGAACTCCCATGGCCCAGGACCTCAAAGTACTGGCGGGACGCAGACGATTCGCAGCTGGTTGCCTATGTGGACAGGAACTACGGCTCGTTTACAGCCCGCTATCATGAGATCGCTCTTGAGAAAGTCGCCGACGACCGGGGGTTCCACCCAATCATCGACTACCTCGAAAGCCTCCCGCCGTGGGACGGTGAATGCCGCGTAGACACACTCCTGTCCGAATACCTCGGCGCTCCGGACACACCGTACACCCGTGCCGTCATGCGGAAAACGCTGTGCGCGGCTGTGAAGCGCGTATACGAGCCGGGCGCGAAATTCGACACCATGCTGGTACTGAACGGGCCGCAGGGCATCGGCAAGAGCACCCTGATCGCCAGGCTTGCCGGCGAATGGTTCTCCGACAGCCTGAGCCTGGGCGACACGAAAGACAAGACGGCGGCCGAGAAACTGCAGGGGTACTGGATTCTGGAGATCGGCGAACTCGCCGGGCTGCGGAAGGCGGAGGTCGAGACCCTTAGGTCCTTCCTGTCACGTCAGAACGACATCTACCGTGCCTCCTTCGGACGGCGGGTTACTCCGCATCCCAGGCAGTGCGTGTTTTTCGGGACGACGAACGCGGAGACCGGCTACCTCCGGGACATCACGGGCAACCGGCGTTTCTGGCCTGTGAAGACGACAAGTAAAAGCGGTGCGCATTCCTGGGATCTGGATCAGGATATGATCGACCAGATCTGGGCGGAAACCCTGCATTACTACCGCGAGGGCGAACCGCTGTTTCTTACCGCCGAAATTGAACGCATGGCCAAGCGTGAACAGACGGAAGCCATGGAGAGCGACGAGCGCGAGGGCATTATCCAGGACTATCTGGAGAAGCTGCTTCCCGCGGACTGGAACACCATGAACCTCCGTGACAGGCAGGACTTCGCCCACGACGAAGAATCCCTGGTCGGCGAAAAACATATCGGGACAGTCAGGCGCGAAACCGTATGCACTCTGGAGATCTGGTGCGAGTGTATGCGCCGCGAACAGTCTTCTCTCCGACGCTCGGACTCCAATGAGCTCATCGCCATTCTGACAAAGCTTGGCTGGAAGCGATATGAAAAGAAGCAGCGCGTACCGATCTACGGCATCCAGTACATTTTCAAGCGTGCCGAGGATAAACCAAACTGTATCTGATGACGTTGCTCAACAGATCGGCAACAAACTTAGGGCTTCGAGAGTATAGAAAAACGTTTCCCGAATCTTGCCAGGAACATACCGGGCAAAGAATCAGGAATACCCCGAAAGCCAGACACAGTAAGGCTTTTCATACAACTGTTCCTATGTTCCTAATAATTCTATATGAATACAAATATATATGAAATAGCAGTATTCGCACACATAAACGCCCACATGCTCATACGCGCGCGCGCGTGAGGGTTGGGAACAGACCTCAAGGAGAAGGAACATGAAAGAAAAACAGATCGAGCAGATTCTCGTCCGGGAAGTCAGGGCTAAGGGAGGTATTTGTCCAAAGCTCGTTTCCCCAGGTACTGGCGGTATGCCCGACAGAATCATTCTCCTCCCCGGCGGCGTGATCGCCTTCGCGGAGCTTAAAGCCCCCGGGCGGAAGCCCGGACCGCTGCAGGCGGTACGCATAAACCAGTTACGGAAACTTGGCTTCCCCGTTTACGTGATCGACAGCCCGGACATGATCGGGGAAACCATCAGAACACTCACAGGCCCTTATACAGGGGAAAGGAACGTCAAATGAACGCTATGCAGATTTTCGATTATTCTGGCCACGCAGTCCGTGTTGTTGAAGTCGCCGGTGTGCCTTACTTCGTCGGCAGCGACGTGGCTGAGGTACTGGGCTACGACAATAGTCAGGACACATTACGGAAATATGAGGAAGGAGGTGATGCCCTATGAAGCTCAATCCGTATGACTATCAGCAGTATGCCGTCAATTTCATCATTGACCATCCCGTCGCTGCAGTCTTTCTGGATATGGGCCTCGGTTGAGCAAAACCGTGATCACCCTGACAGCATT
>JAIKWN010000234.1 GCA_024684665.1 Clostridiales bacterium
AGGCATACGGACAAACGTGAAATCGGCCTTTTGATGACGCGGGTCGGAGGCGAACAGAATGGTTAAAAACACTGCGCGGGAGCCGCTCCTGCATCTCACCAAGCGCGGACAGCTTCGTTGGTATCAGGTCTGGGCTGTACGGGCCGCGGCCATCTTGCTGTCTCTGCTTCTCTGCGCCCTCATCACCAT
The DNA here is from genome assembly GCA_024684665.1 of Clostridiales bacterium. The sequence continues at coordinate 190 of JAIKWN010000234.1, forward strand.
GGTCATGACAGGCGAAAACCCGCTTTCAATCTACGCTACCGTCTTCAAGGGTTCATTCGGCTCCCCTAGAAAAATCTGGGTGCTCTTGCAGAACATCGCTATGCTCCTTTGCATTTCCCTCGCTGTTACCCCGGCATTCCGCATGCGCTTCTGGAATGTAGGCGGCGAAGGACAGGCTCTCATGGGCTGCCTTGCGGCAGCTGCCTGCATGATCCTTTTGCGTGACGTGCTCCCCAATTCCGCGATTATCCTCTGTATGGTGATTGCGAGCATTCTGGCTGGCGCCATCTGGGGCGCAATTCCCGCCTTTTTCAAGGCAAAGTGGAACACAAACGAAACTCTCTTCACCCTTATGATGAACTACGTGGCAACACAGCTGGTCGCCTATTACTGCGTCGTTTGGGAATCTCCCAAAGGATCCGGGCAGATCGGCGTCATCAATTCCCGGACGGAGATCGGCTGGCTCCCCGTGGTCGGCGGGCAGAAATATCTGCTCAATGTGATCATCGTCGTGGTTCTCTGCGTGCTCATGTACATCTATCTCGGCTATTCAAAGCACGGCTATGAGATTTCCGTTGTGGGCGAAAGTGAGAAAACCGCCCGCTACGTGGGTATCAAGGTGGATCGCATCATCGTGCGTACCATGCTGCTTTCCGGCGGCCTCTGCGGTGTTGCCGGCCTTCTTCTGGTCGGAAGCACGAATCACACGCTGACCACAACCCTTGTGGGCGGGCGCGGGTTTACCGCGGTCATGGTTTCCTGGCTCGCGAAATTCAACCCCATCTGGATGATCCTGACCAGTTTCCTCATCGTCTTCCTGGAGCGGGGGGCAGGTGAAATTTCCACCAACTTCGGTCTCAACCAGTCCTTCTCAGATATCCTGACGGGTATCATCCTCTTCTTCATCATCGGCAGTGAATTCTTCATCAATTACCGCGTACACATCCGCCGCGGCGCGCCAACGGAGGTCAAGTAATGTTCGATTTCATTTCCTTTTTCCCGCGCGCCGTGGTACAGGGCATTCCCCTGCTCTTCGGAAGCACGGGCGAAACACTGACGGAGAAATCCGGCAACCTGAACCTCGGCATCCCCGGCGTCATGTACGTCGGCGGCATATGCGGCGTCATTGGCGCGTTTCTTCACGAGCAGTCCGTCCCTGCAGGAGCCTCCGTAAACGGCTTCCTTGCGATAGCCATCCCGCTGTGCTCCTGTCTTTTGGGCAGCCTTCTGATGGGGCTCATTTACTGCTTCCTCACAGTCTCTCTCCGGGCCAACCAGAACGTTACCGGTCTCGCGCTCACGACCTTCGGTGTAGGAATCGGCAACTTCTTTGGCGGCTCCCTCATTAAGCTTTCCGGGAGTGCTGTTCCCTCCATCGCTCTGTCCGCCACTTCTCAGTACTTCCACCGTCCGCTTCCCTTCGCGGACCGGCTCGGCTGGTTTGGAAAGCTCTTCCTGTCCTACGGCTTTCTCGCCTATACCGCAATCGTAATCGCCCTTGTGGCCGCATATGTTCTTCGGCATACACGGGTTGGGCTGCATTTGCGCGCTGTCGGCGAAAACCCGTATACGGCTGATGCAGCAGGCATCAACGTAGGCCGTTACAAGTATGCCGCCACCTGCATCGGAAGCATGATCGCCGGCCTCGGCGGACTTTACTACGTAATGGATTACGCCAGCGGCGTCTGGTCCAACAACGCTTTCGGCGATCGGGGCTGGCTTGCCATCGCCCTCGTCATCTTCACCATCTGGCGGCCGAACGTTGGCGTATTGTCTTCCATTCTGTTCGGCGGACTTTATATCCTGCATATGTACATTCCTTCCGGCATGAATCTCGCCGTCAAGGAGCTGTACAAGATGATCCCCTACGTCGTCACCATCGTCGTGCTTATCATCACCAGCATGCGCAAGAAGCATGAGAGCCAGCCACCTGCCAGCCTAGGTCTTCCTTATTTCCGGGAGGAGCGGTAAGTGCTGTTTTCAGTCTTTTCTGGAGAATACAATATGCAGCAAAACCCATTTTCAACCCTTGGGATCAATGACAGAATCTATATGCTGGGGGCAGCAGCGGAAGAACGCCTGCACGAGAGGTTTGAGGCGATCGACCGGATGGCGGAGCGCAATCAAGCAAAAGTTCTCGCTGCCATGCAGAAAAACCGCGTAAGCGCCGCCTGCTTCGCCGCGACCAGCGGTTACGGATACAACGATCTCGGCAGGGATACATTGGAACGTGTTTATGCCGATACCTTCCATACGGAAGCCGCACTCGTGCGGCCGCAGATCACCTGTGGCACTCATGCGCTTGCCGTTGGACTCTCCGCCAACCTGAGGCCTGGAGACGAGTTGCTCTCCCCGGTTGGAAGGCCCTACGACACGCTGGAGGAAGTGATCGGAATCCGGGAGAGTCCCTGTTCCCTCCGGGAATATGGAGTTTCCTATGCGGAGGTTCCGCTTCTTTCGGATGGTTCCCCCGATTATGCAGGAATCCGTGCGGCGATCCGGGAGAATACACGACTCGTCACCATTCAGCGCTCCCGAGGCTACGCCACCCGTCCAACGCTCTCCGTTGCGGAAATCGGAAAAATCATCGCCTGCGTCAAATCCGTGCGACCGGACATCGTCTGTATGGTGGACAACTGCTATGGCGAGTTCACAGAGGATCAGGAACCCAGCGACGTTGGCGCAGACATGACCATTGGCTCCCTCATCAAGAATCCAGGTGGCGGCCTCGCTCCCGCCGGCGGCTACATCTGTGGAACGAAGGCCTGTGTGGACCGATGCGCCTACCGCCTCTCCGCGCCCGGTCTGGGGCAGGAAGTCGGTGCAAATCTGGGTCTTATGACGCAACTGTATCAGGGCTTCTTCCTCTCCCCGACCGTAACATCTGGAGCTCTCAAGGGCGCTATTTTCGCCGCCTCAATTTACGAAACCCTCGGGTTCCCCGTCTATCCCCCCGCCGCAGAAAAGCGACATGATATCATACAAGCTGTAGCGCTCGGCTCTCCGGAAGCTATGAGGGCCTTCTGCCTTGGCATTCAAGCTGCGGCACCCGTTGACAGCTATGTGACGCCCGTTCCCTGGGATATGCCGGGATATGACGCACAGGTCATCATGGCCGCAGGTGCTTTTATTCAGGGCTCTTCCATTGAACTTTCCGCTGACGGGCCAATCCGGGAACCTTACGCCGTGTATTTCCAGGGCGGCCTCACATACACGCACGCGAAAATCGGCATTCTCATGAGCGTCCAGAAACTTTGGGAGCAAGATCTTATCCGCATCTGAACCCAACCGGAAACTCACAGGAACATCTTGAAGCCGCAAGGGCAGCAAGCGCCTTTGCGGTTTTTCATGGGCTACGGCGGCTTTCACAAACCCGCTGGCATTGTGATTCCGGCTGAATTGTGATATGATGGGCAAAACCGTGACAGAAAGGGAGGCTACATCCGTGGAAAAAGCGCGACCTTATATCGTAATCGACGGAAACAGCCTGATGCACCGCGCCTTTTACGCGCTCCCACTGCTGACAGGCCCGGACGGTGTGTACACAAACGCCGTCTACGGGTTTCTGAATATGCTTCTCAGGGTTGCCGAGGAAGAGAAACCTGAGCGACTCTTTGCCGCATTCGATCTCCACGGTCCCACCTTCCGCCATCAGGAATATACGGATTACAAAGCCGGCCGCCGGCCTACACCGCCAGAGCTCCGGCCGCAATTTGAGCTGGTTCAGAAATGCCTCTCAGCCATGCGGATCCCAATCCTGACCTGTCCAACCTTCGAGGCGGACGACATTCTGGGAACAGTCTCCGCAGAGTGCGAACAGAAAGGAATCCCCTGTCTGCTCGTCACGGGCGACCGGGATTCCCTGCAACTGGTATCCGAATCCACAAACGTCCTGTTTACTAAAAAAGGGGTTACAGAGGTTGCACGCTATACGCCGGATCTCGTTCTTACCGATTTTGGCGTCACGCCGGAGCAGATCCCCGATCTCAAGGGACTGATGGGCGACAGCAGCGACCACATTCCCGGCGTTCCGGGTATCGGGGAGAAGACGGCTGTAAAGCTCCTCTCCCAATACGGAACGCTGGAAGGAGTCCTCGACCACACAGATGAAATAAAGGGAAAGCTGAAAGAGCGTTTGACGGAAGGTGCCGCTTCCGGCATCATGAGCAAGAAGCTTGCAACCATCATCCGGACAGTTCCAATCGATTCCTCCTTGCTGTTTGAATGCCCTCCGTACGTGTTCTCCGGGGCCGCCCCCATTCTCAAAACCCTCCATATGCAGTCGGTTTTGTCCCGGATTGAAAAAATTGAGGGAAAGCCAGCTCCGAAATCCGAAGCGGATCCGCAAGGCATCGTCTGGCAGGAATTAAAAACGCTTGTGGAACCGGACGACGTCCGCCAATGGATCCTATCCGGGGCGGAAGAAGAAAGCACTGCGTTGACAATCCTTTTGACAGAATACGGATTTTCTCTCGCATTCCCTGACGGTCGGCGGGCGCGCGTTCCCTTCCGCGAAGGGTTCCTGGGAGAGGGATTCGATCCACCGGATGCGGCAGCACTTCTGCTCTCCTCTCTCAGAGACCGGCAGCGTCTTCTGCTCTGCGATGCAAAGCGTTTTCTCACAACCCTTGCAGGATGGGGCCTGTTCCCCTCTCTGCTCTATGATGACAGCCGAATCGTTCAGTATCTGCTGCAGCCGCAGCTCGGGAAATACGAAACTCCCGTGACAGCGGAAGAACTGACGGAACGGTTCCTTACGGACAAAGTTCATCTTTATGCGCAGGATATGCGCTCGCTGTATGAGGACATCGAGCTGCCCCTCGTCGAAACCCTGTTTTCCATGGAGCGTGAGGGCTTTCTTGTGGACAGGGAGGAACTTCTCGGGCTCGGAAGACAGTACCGTGAAAAAATCGAGGAACTGCGCCAGGATGTTTTTACACTCTGTGGCACAGACTCCTTCAATCTGAACAGCACCCAGCAACTTGGCGAGGTACTGTATCAAAAGCTGGGACTTCCGCCCAAAAAGAAAACCTCTCGAGGCTATTCCACCGACGCAGAAGCACTTCAGGCCATCCGGGAGCTTCATCCTGTCATCGACCGCATTCTGCTCTACCGCCAGTATACGAAGCTGAACAGCACCTATATAGAAGGCCTGCTCCCTTTGATAGGAAAAGATGGGCGCATCCACACTTGGTTCGATCAGACAATCACCGCCACGGGCCGTATCTCCTCCAGCGAGCCAAATCTGCAGAACATACCCGTCCGCACGGGTGTCGGGAAAGAGATCCGGCGCGCGTTTATTGCGAAGGAAGGATGCGTTCTAGTGGACGCGGATTACTCGCAGATCGAACTTCGCCTCCTCGCGCACCTCTCTGGCGACGCCGCCATGTGCGACGCCTTCAGGCGAGGCCAGGACATTCACGCCAGAACCGCTTCGGAAGTCTATAATATTCCCATTGAAGAAGTGACGCCGGAGATGCGTTCCCGCTCTAAGGCTGTAAATTTCGGCATTGTGTACGGGATCAGCGACTTCGGTCTTGCCGCAAACCTGCACATTTCCCGCAGGGAAGCGGCGGAATTCATTGAGCGCTATTTTGAGCGCTATCCCTCTGTGCGTGCCTTTATGAATGAGTGCGTCGCCCAAGGAAAGTCGCAGGGATATTCAGTCACGATGTTCGGGCGCAGGCGTCCTCTTCCTGAGCTCTCCTCTTCCAATTACAACCAAAGGCAGTTCGGAGAGCGGGCAGCGATGAACACACCTGTCCAGGGGGCAGCTGCGGACATCATCAAGATCGCCATGAACAAAGTAACCCAGCGCCTTCAGAAAGAAAAACTCCGCGCCAGACTTATCCTTCAAGTGCATGACGAGCTGATCGTTGAGACCCCGCTAGATGAAGAATCAAGAGTCCGTGAGATTCTCCGCGAGTCCATGGAACAGGCGGCGGACCTTTCCGTCCCTCTGATTGCTGAAATCCACAGCGGCCATTCCTGGGCAGACGTCAAATGATGATCAAATTACGGAGATGAAGCATGCGAATTGCCATCACCGGATCCATTGCCTGCGGAAAAAGTACGGTGCTTCACCTGCTCCGCGGGCGTGGATATCCGGTCATTGATGCAGATGAAGTCTCCCGTGCGCTTACTGCGCCGGGTGGGGAAGCGTTACCCGCTATCCGGGCAGCGTTTGGAGTGGATGTTTTTTCGGGAGAAGAACTGAACCGGAAAGCGCTAGCTGCCATCGTTTTTTCTAATCCTGCCGAAAGAGAAAGACTGGAGTCCATTCTCCACCCTATGATTCGGGAAAAGATCCGGGACTTTCTTGCAGAATTTGACGGGGATCGGCCTGTGTTCGCAGAGGTCCCTCTTCTGTACGAGTGCGGCTGGGAAAACGATTACGACGCAGTTTGGGTCACAAGCGCGCCGGAAGAAGTCCGGATCGAACGCCTATCCACAAGGGACGGTCTTTCCCGTGAAGATGCCCTTAAGCGAATCCGCGCCCAGATGCCTCTCGAGGAAAAAGAGCGTCAGGCGGACGTCGTCATTTCTACTGGCTGTCCGCTATCAGAGACTGAAAATCAGCTGGACGAAATGCTTTCTTCTCTGTCCGAGCGCAACAAACACTCCCCAGAAAAGCAGAAATCCGGCAGATCTCATCTCGCCGCATTTTCTTCCCTGCCCGTACCCATTCGCATCCTCCTCGCTGCCGCGCTATCCACTCTTCTCCTCACCGCTATGGTTCTTCTTCTCAGGGATTACAGCGCCCGCCTGGAAATCCGTCGACAAATGGAACTGGAAGCGGCAGAACGCGCTTCTCATCCACTGTACTATGAAGAGTTCATCCGGCGCGCTTCGGAAGAAAACGGGCTCGATCCTGCGCTGGTTTCTGCGGTCATTCTCTGCGAATCAAGCTTTCACCCTGATGCAGTTAGCCGTCTGGGCGCAAGGGGCCTCATGCAAATCATGGAGGATACCGCGGGCTGGATCGCTCATCGCCTGAACGAAGACACCAGCTATACCTTCGACAGGATGTTCGATCCGGAAACTAGCATTCGCTATGGCACCTGGTATCTGGGGTATCTTTCCCGGCGCTTCGGCGCGGATCCCAAAAAAATCATCTGCGCTTATCACGCGGGGCAGGGAAACGTGGACAGCTGGCTTCAAAACGCACAGAACAGCAGCGACGGAGTCACGCTCGACAAAATCCCAACCAAAGATACGGAGCAGTATTATAACCGCGTCATCGATGCTGCCGAGGTCTACAGACGATACTACTTCCCAGTCGAATCTGCATCTGGCGATCCCATGCCTGAATCCGCGACAGCAGGAGTCTGAATATGCTGAAACGATCCTTTTTTCTCTTTCTTAGTCTTTGTATGATGATCTGCGCCTCATCCGTAGCGCAGACTTCCTCCTTGCAGCTCGGCATCGTCGCCACAAGCGACGTTACGCTCAGGCCGCTTCAGCTGAACCAGCGCGACGTAGTTTCCGTTCTGAATCTCGTTTATGAGGGGCTTTTTACGGTCGATGACAACTATCTGCCACAGCCATGCCTCGCTTCCTCCTATGAGTTTACGAACGAGGGGCGTCGGCTGATCGTTACCCTTCGTGACGACATCTCCTTTCACAGCGGGAAAAGGCTCACAGCCGCAGACGTCGTTGCAACGCTGGATGCCATGTACGAGCTCTCGGGATTTGACAGGGATCTTAATTCCACCGTTCCTCTTTCCGAGCGTGGCCTCTATTACTCGACGTTTTATTCGATCCGCAGCTGGTCCTCTCAGGACGACAATCATATCCTGTTTAATCTGCGCCGGACCAGCTATGGCTCGCTGTACGCACTGACCTTCCCGATCCTCCCGTACAACGAGATAGACAGTGAGATGCCTTCCGGAACCGGGCCCTACCGGTATGACGGCTACGAGCAGGGGAGCAGCATCTGGCTAACGGTCAACCCGAACTGGTGGAAGCGTACCCCTCAGATCCGCAACATCCGTGCAAGCATCTACAAGGATTCCGAGAAGGTTCTCGCCGCTTTCGATCAGCGGGAAGTGGACGTCGCAACAACCCGATCCATCAACGCATCCCGCTATTCCGGCTCGCTGAATTCTTTTTCCATGATTGCGCGTTCGCGTCAGCTGGAAGTCCTCCTGGTGAACCGGGCCAACGGTCTTTTCCAAAGCGACGACAATGGCACAAACCTAGTGCGTGAAGCGGTCTATTACGCCATCGACCGTTCAACCCTTATCAATTCCATTTATCAGGGAATGGCAACCGTCGCTTATTCTCCGATTCCCTCCGGAACATGGCTCTCCGACGAAACGATCGCAAGGGACGTATATGATCCGCTGATGGCTGCCTCCCTACTGGATCGGGCCGGATGGAAGCTCGCGGACAATGGGAAGCGTTATAAAAACGGGCAGTCAATGCCCTATCTGTACCTTCTTGTGTACGACGAGCCGGGCTCCATGGTTCGCACCAACGCCGCCAACAAAATTCGGGAACAGCTAGAAGCCGTAGGATTCAGTGTCACGGTCAACACGCGAACGTTGGATTTTGTTACGACCAAATTGCGCAGCGGTGACTTTTCGATCGCCCTGTGCGCATTCAATTTCGACATCGGTCCGGATCCCGGCTTTACGATCACCTCAACCGGTTCCTGCAATTATACGCGCTACCGTTCCAAAGAGATGAACGATCTCCACAGCGTACTGCGCACTTCATGGACTCAGGATGGATACCGGAACGCGATGCTGACCATCCAGAAGAAATTCTCGGACGATATACCCTACATTCCCCTCTACTGGCGCAGCAGCGCTCTCCTGTCCCGTTCTGCTTTCACCAACGTGCGGGACATCCGTGAGCTAGAGCTGTTCAGGGGCGTCGAATCCTTCACGGACTGAAAAGCGACGTACTTCAAGGCAAAACAAACCTTCCGGCATATGTCATGCTTTTCAGGCCAGCGGAGTAGCAGTTTCCATTTCTCCTGAACAGGATTCCTCGGCACTAATTTCAATAGGAGTGATCCAGGTAAAAAGACTTTCCGCGTCTCAGTCCTTTATCTTTCTCCTTCCTGTATCCACTTCACTCTGTTCATTTGCAAAAATCACAGCCATGAGGAGGCTTATATGCTGTCAAGACCCATGCTCGACCGCACCGTTCTACCCGGTATCAGCTGGTATGCCGTTCTAATCGTCGCCGCGCTGATCATCGGTTATTTATTGTCCTCCCGGGAAGCGGAAAGACAATCCCTTCCCAGAGATCTGATCCTGGATTTCATGATCCTCGCCATCCCCCTCGGCATCCTCTTCGCCAGGCTGTATTATGTCTTCTTTCAGTTTGAGGATTACAGCGAGGATCTTCTGTCCATCCTGTATATTCACGAGGGAGGTCTCGCCATCTATGGCGGCATTCTGGGAGGTCTTCTTGCCGCCAGAATCACCGCGCGCCGCCGGGGTGTTTCTACCCTGCGCCTGCTGGATCTGATCGCGCCTTCCCTCGCACTCGGCCAGGCAATCGGTCGCTGGGGCAACTACATCAATATGGAGGCCTACGGCCTTCGCGTATCCGAAGAAGCGCTGAAGTTTTTTCCCTTTGCCGTCGAAATTCCGGTTGGCCAAGTCTGGTACTGGCAGATGGCAACTTTTTTCTATGAGTTCTGCGCTGACCTTCTGATCTTCTTCATCCTGCTCCTTTGCCGCAGGAGAATCAAAAAAGAAGGGGACGTCTTCCTCTGGTACCTGCTCCTCTATTCTTCCGCGCGCGTCGTCATCGAAGGGCTGAGGGACGACAGTCTGACCTTTCTCAGCGACTTCGTCCGCATCTCCCAGGTAATATCCGGCGTCCTTGCAATCCTAATCGTCATCTGTTTCTTCCTCAGAATCCGGGACAGGATCAGTTTCGTCACGGTTCTCCCCGTCCTGATCACCTCTGCAGCATTCGCGCTTGCGATGCTAGGCGAATTTGAGCGAAACGCGTACAGTTTTCTTTTCCGGTTTTCCCAGATCATGGCCTTCGTTCTGCTGATCCTACAGATCCTGTTTGCAGCCATCTTTACGATAGACGCCGGCTCCTTCAAGTGGAACGCCTGCCTTCCCTGCTTTCTTTGCGCGCTGCTCGATCTTGGCATCGTGCTTTTTGGAATCGGCCGCAGCAATCTGGACAATACGTATTTTGTCAGCTGGCGTCAGATCGCCGCCATGCTGCAGATTATCGAGGCAGCGTATCTCCTATACAGCCCGCTGGGCGCGCGGCACCCGGGAAAAGAGGCGGACAGATGATTGAACGGGATCACCCCGCTTCTAAGGAGGATCAGAAAACCATCATCCGGATTTCGCAATCGCGCGGTACGATCCGCCTGGTTTTCGATGATGAAAGCGTCTTATCCCTGCCTGTCTCAGTATTCTCACTTTTGAAGTTGAAGGAGGGTAGTGTTTTTCTGCCTTCCTCGCTTGCGGGCCTGCAGAAACATGCAGTCGCGCTTTGTTTTTCAAAATGCTGCCGCTCGCTGGAAGCCCGTTTCCGAACGACAGCGGAGCTTTCCAAATGGCTGAGGGAATCCGCCTGGCCGGATGCGGTCATCCAGGAAACCATAAAACTGCTTCTCGACGCAGGTTACCTGGACGATGCACGGTATTGTGAGGCATATGTCGCGCGAAGGCAGGCACAGGGTTATGGTGGCAGGCGGATACGTGCCGAACTGCTGCAAAAAGGGATCCCCAGAGAGCTTCTGGATGAGACCAGCACCGCTTCAGAAGACGATGGATTCCCCGATGACGGTTTGCAGAAGGCTCTCCGGAAAGCGGTCAGTGGGAAGAATCTTTCTAATCCGCGCGATTTTGAAAAAGCGATGGCTTCCCTCGTCCGCAGAGGCTATTCGTACCGCGAGGCACGAAATGCCGTCGAGCGCGTCCGTTCAGAAACAGAAGATGATTAAGGGGTCACCAGCAAAGAGGCAGGTGACCCCGTTTTTTTAGATTCTCGGTCTTCTTACCGCAGCGTTACAACGGTAACGCCTGTCTCCCCCTCGCCATAGCGTCCGGCCCGATATGAGGATACCGATGGATGCCTCCGCAGGCATTCCGCAATCCCCTGCCGCAGGACGCCGGTTCCATTACCATGTATGATGCTGACTTCTTTCAGAGAGGAAAGGACCGCATCGTCGATGAATTTTTCCACTTCCGGAATCGCCTCGTTCAGTGCAAGCCCCCGGAGATCCAGTTCCCTGCGCACATCCCGGTTCATGATATCCACGCGTGTATTCGCGCTTTCCCGGCGAATGAACCGTTCTTTTTGCTTTTTCTCTTCTTTCTGCGCCTTCGTCGGTTTTCTAAGGTCCGAGAGTGGTGTCCTCAGCTTCATCCGTCCTGCCATCAGCTGCACGTTACCTTTGGCATCCGGTAGAGCCGTCACTGTAGCATCGATGTCCATGGAAGCAACATGTACGAGATCGCCGACCTTCACCTCTGAAAGCGGCTCGCCACCGCCCTGCGGTCCGTCTTGTTCTGCCAGTTCATCTGCCGCCTGCTCAGCCTTGCGGCGGATCGCCTGTATCTCATGTTCCTGAGCTCCGCCCGCTTTCTTAAGCGCCCGAAGCTGTTCGATCAGATTCTCCTGCTCCCGCCTTGCATTTTCGACGATACGCTTTGCTTCTGCTTTCGCCTTTTCAAGGGAGCGCTGCCGCTGCTCTTCAAGCTTCGTACGCTCCCGTTCTGCCTGTCTGCGGATCTCCAGCATTTCAGTATGCGCCTGCTCTGCCAGTTCTCGCTCCTTAGCGGCAACCTGACGGTGGTATTCTGCATTGGCAAGAACGTCCTCAAAGCGAATCTGTTCCTTGGACAGCAGTTCCTTAGCGGATTCAATCAGGTCATCCGAAAGGCCGAGCTTCTTGGAAATCTCAAACGCATTTGATTTTCCCGGAATTCCAACGAGGAGACGATAGGTTGGGCGAAGCGTAGCCACGTCAAACTCCACGGAGGCATTCTCTACACCTGGGGTCGTCATGGCAAAAGCCTTCAGTTCGCTGTAATGGGTGGTCGCAGCTGTTCGCGTCCCCATCTGCAGAAGATACCGGAGGATCGCCTGGGCCAGAGCTGCGCCCTCGGTCGGATCTGTGCCCGCACCCAGCTCGTCGAACAGGACAAGCGATTTTTCCGTTACCTGGGAGAGAATCTCGACGATGTTCTTCATATGTCCGGAGAATGTCGAGAGGGACTGCTCGATCGACTGCTCGTCGCCGATGTCCGCAAAGACGTCTTCAAAAACAGACGTCTCACTGCCCTCTTCCGCGGGAATCTGCAGGCCAGCCTGGGCCATCAGACAGAATAGACCAATCGTTTTCAGCGTCACCGTTTTCCCGCCCGTATTTGGGCCGGTGATGACAAGGGTCGTAAAGGTATCCCCAAGGCGAACGTCCAACGGAACAACACGGTCCCGGTCAATGAGGGGATGCCGTCCGCGTTGGATGGAAATGGATCCCTTTTCATTCACCCGCGGTGTCACCGCTTCCATCTGGATACCCAGGGACGCCTTTGCAAAAATGAAATCCAGTTGGGACAGAATATCCTGATCCCTTTGAATATCATCCGTATATGGCGCTATCTCAGCCGACAGCTTACGCAGGATGCGGTCGATCTCCGCCTTCTCCGCTGCCATAAGCTGCTTTCTCTCATTTCCGATTTCAACAACGGACATGGGCTCGATGAATAGCGTTGCTCCGCTCGTCGACTGATCATGCACGATACCCGGAACCATTGCGCGGTATTCCTGACGCACTGGCAGAACATACCGATCCTGCCGCATCGTGATGATCGCATCCTGCAGGTATTTCGAATACGCTGCGCTGTGAATCATGCTATTCAGTCGGTCACGGACGCGGTCCGTACAGGCGCGCATCTTCCTGCGGATCGAAAACAGCTCCGAGCTGGCCCGGTCCGCGATCTCGTCCTCGCTCACGATGACGTCCGCAATGTCCTGTCTGACATCGCGAAGATCTGCCAGCTGCTCCCCCAGCGTGCGGAGCATGGGCGTATCCTCTCGATCGGTCAGAAGCGCATCTCTCGCAGCCTTCGCGGCCCGCAGGACCGCAGCGACGTCCATCAGCATCCGGGGCGAAAGCGCACCCCCGATGGAAGAAAGGTGCAGCGCTTCCGTCACGTCCGAAAAGGCTTGCACCGGCGTGCCCCCGCTCACTCCGGATATCTCGCGCGCCTCCGCAGTCTCCTGCTGCGCCGCTTCGATCTCCGGCAGGGTCGTATAAGGAACAAGCGCGCGGGACGCCGCCTGGCCGCCTTCCGTGACGCATCGTTCGGCGAGCATTTCTTTGATTTTCTGGAATTCAAGGACGTGCATCGAACGTTGGTTCATTATGTTCTCCCGCTTTCCCTTTTGTTCTCTGATCGCTCTTATTCTACGCCGCGCAGCAGATGCCCGGATGTCGTCTGTGCTTCCGGAATATGCGTTGCCTTCCCCATTTTTATCAGCTGGCGGAAAGAAACCGTGATTTCCTTCTGTCGCTCCGGTGTTTCATTCCAGAAATCAAGACGGATGCCCACTGGCAGATCTGCGATCGCCCCCCAGTGCGACGACATATCCGTCGGGACAGAATTGTACAGCCTGAGGAGACAGCCCTCCGGTCTTCGGATTCGCTGCAACGGGAAACGAAATCCCTTTCTGTCAGTGTAAACCGCCGGCCGTCCTGCCCTACTGTCGCAGCGGCGACAGCAATCGTCGCTTTCTCCGTCCCCTGCCGCCGTGCGCACGGGGCAATGAGACAGGAGCATCAGCTGCTGCCTTCCATATACCTGCAAGAAAAAGTTCCCTCCTCCCGCGATCAGTTCCCGCAGTTCTTTCGCGTTCAGTTCGCAGGAAGCGGTCATTGCAGTAACGCCAATTGATTCACAGAACCTGGCGCTTTCGGAATTCATTACATTCAGCCCCTGTCCGCCTAGGACCACGCAGGGCCAGTTCAGGCCCATCTGCCCCACGCTGTTTACGAGCACAGCGGAAATACGGTCAGTATGACGGCAGACAAACGCTCTTAACTCGTCAAGGGAACGGCTGAATGTCAGGGCCGGAAGCTCCAACGCGAAAGTTCGTGCAGTACACTTACGGAGGGTGTCTTCCAATTCCTCCGGAATCAGGGTGTCGGCTTTCAGCACAAAAAGATCCGCGCCGGCGGAGAGCAGTTCAGCCCCCATTTCAGGCGAGCCGGAAGAAACGACTAGCTTTTCCGCAAGCTTTGGAGTCGCTTCCCTCCGCATAATAACCGGTTTGCGCAAAACGATGGGCAGCGCCTGAATGCGCTTCCTGCGCAGGGCTTCCAGAGCATTCCGTCGCAAGGAATTCAGTTCCGCAATCGGGAGGTACGCTCCCTCACCTGTCAGGATCAATTCCTGAAGCTCGTACGGTGTACCGCCCAGCTTTCCAATCTTATCCCGCGCGGTTTGCGTAGTAAGAGGATGCTGTTCCGCCTTTTCCGCCGGAAGATTGCTTACCGCCTCACCCATCCGTCCATCCGGATCGATCAGCTTGAGCGAAACCCTCTCCCCAGGAACAGCCCGCAATTCGGCAAATAGCGGAATCCTCTGCTGACAGCCGGCGGCAATCCTTTCCCGCAGCGTCCGGATCTGCGCCGAGTCCGTCAATCGAAATACTTCCGTTCCCGCCGCAGGCCGGCATCCTTCCGGCAGGTGCAGACGAACCTGACTGCCCGTAGCAGCTTCCTTTCCGTTATAAGAAAAGTCCCAGTCTTTTCGGAGCCGGATCTGAAGGCTGTCCTGAGGATGAAGCGGCCGCGTCGCAGCAAGCACAGTGGTGTTCCCTTCCATGCGCACGACGGTTCCCACCGGAACTCCATGATGTCCTGCATGATCGGTTCCCATGAGAGCGGCATGGTTTTCCCCCAGAATATACCCGTGGGTGAAGCCACCCCGGTTGAAGATCTGCAGGATCTCTTCCCTCAGGCTTTCATCAATACGGAATCTGCTGCCTGCTTCCGCCGCATCAATCGCCCGCCGATAGGCAAGTGTCACGGCTGCCACATATTCCGGTCGTTTCATTCGTCCTTCCAGCTTCAGCGATGAAATCCCTGCATCCAGAAGCAGCGGAATCGAATCCAGCAGCATGAGATCCCGAGGGGAAAGATAAAACCCCTCCCGGCCGCCGTTCACGCGATAGGCCATACGGCATGGCTGCGCGCATTTCCCCCGATTGCCGCTCCTGCCTCCCACCATACTGGAAAAGAGGCACTGCCCGGATACGCATACGCAAAGCGCGCCGTGGCCAAAAACCTCTGTCTCGATACCGGTCGAGACGATTTCTTTCAGTTCCGCGAGACTGCATTCCCGCGCCGGGACAACCCGGGAAAAACCAAGATCCCTCAGCAGCAGCGCGCCTTGCCGATTGTGCACCGTCATTTGTGTGCTTGCGTGCAGATTAAGCTCCGGGAATTCTTCCAGGATCAGCCTAGTAACCCCGAAATCCTGAACAAGTACAGCGTCCGCATGCGCGTCCTGCAAGACGGAAAGCACGCGGCGCAGTTCCGAAAGCTCTTTCTCCTTCACCAGCGTATTGACAGTCACATACACCCGTCGGCCCAGTTCGTGCGCAGTATCAACCGCATCGCGCAGACCAGCCTCATCGAAGTTCCCCGCGTAGCTCCTCGCTCCGAAAGCGGTATAGCCAAGATAAACCGCATCCGCACCGCAGGCCATAGCCGCATCAAATGCTTCCCGGTTCCCAGCGGGCGACAGCAGTTCCATTTGTTTTTTCATTTCAGGTTCTTCGTTTTTTCGCTTACATCACAGTTCGGCAGTTGTCTGTTGCACGGTGCTTTCGGGAGCTGTTCGTTCACGAAGCGTTTCGATTTCCCTTCGCAACCGCACATTCTCATCCCGAGCCGCGAAAAGCTCTTCCGAGAGCGTCACGCAGGCGAGGATCGGCACCACGCTGTCCTGCGCTCGCGTTGAAATGGCAAGATCCCGCAGAACCCTGTCCGCGTAACGCGCAATGCGCTGCACCTGTTCCTCTGGCTGGTCAGATACCAAAGTATAATCTCGGCCGAGCAGACGAACGTTAACTTTCCGTTTTTCCAAGAGAACCTCCCGTCAGCGTCCGGCAAGCTTCCGGAAGGGGTACTCCCCTTCCGCTTCTACGCGGATGCTCTTGATCTTCTGATCTTCATACGGCCGATCCATATACCGGTCCCTAGGTACGGAAACAATCGCGTCCGCGCATTCCATTCCCTCGGTTACCTTTCCGAAGGCAGCGTACTGGCCGTCCAGATGCGGTGCATCTTCCACCATGATGAAGAACTGTGATCCCGCTGAGTCCGGCATCCGGCTTCTTGCCATGGAAAGAATGCCTCGCGTGTGCCTCAGTGTGTTCGGAACACCATTCGCCGCGAATTCCCCGCGGATACTGTATCCGGGACCGCCCATACCAGTACCCATGGGATCTCCGCCCTGAATCATAAATCCCGGAATAACCCGGTGAAAAATCAGTCCGTCGTAAAAACCGCTGTTAGCAAGTGCGATGAAGTTGCCGACTGATTCGGGAGCAATTTCGGGATACAATTCGCCTTTTATAACCCCACCGTCCTGCATTTCAATGGTAAAAACAGGATTCATAAGTCTCATCCTCCTTCGATTTCGTTATTCCCATTCCAAAAGGGTTCCGCCCAAAAAACCGATCAAATCTTCTTCCAACTTTTCAGCCGTCAGCGGGTATCCGGTTCTTGCGGTCGGCAGATACGCTTCCAGCAGCGCGGGCCAGAGCTGCTCCCGTGCAACCGCCCATTTCCCGATCATCATCTCCGGAGAGTCCGCCTGGCTTTCATAGGGGATAAAATGCAATCGGAGAACGGACAGCGCCAGCGGAAGATCCTGAAACCCGTTGAGCGACAGCAGAAAACGATCTCTTCCAGCCAATCTGCGGATGAGGTCGGGCTGCAGGCGCTGTTCCGTCCGGAGGATGACATGCAGGTAACCAGCGTCTGCAGCAAGAGCGAAGAATGCCTCCGTCTCCTCATCTGTCCGGAGAGTAAGCCTCAGAGCCGTGCCTTCCTCCTCACAGACCGGAAGGAGGCAGTACTTCAGGATCTCTTCGTCAAACTCATCGAGGCAGAGGAATCTGCATCCCACCGTCCGCATCGTTGCGCGGATTTCCTCAGCCTTCGACCGGTAGTCGATTCCGAACCGGCCGGGTATAAAGTCCGTCTTGTCCACAAAGAGAATCGGGCGAAGGCACTCGTCGTCCGGAACATTTCCGTCCGGATCCGCGAGTCGAATCGGGACGTATGCCCGGCGGACCATTCCCGCTTCCAGTACTTCCCGCAGCCAGGCTTCTTTCGAATACAAGCCAAGAGATTTTGTCAGTTCATCTTTCGTTTCCCCCGAGAAGCCGAGCTTTTTTAAGGCGCTCAGACACGCGCAGTCCTCGCCGGACAAAAGCGAGACTGCGGATGTTCGGGGAGAGAGGACCTGCGCAACCCTCTGGAGGAAAATCGAAGAGGGATCGTCCCCCATCCGGTTCCATCGGAGGAAAGGCTCCACTACGGGGATATTGCGCAGATACTGCTTCAGGCAGCGACGCAGCGCCTGCTTATCCGATATGACCGACATCGTTTTCCCCTCCCTCTCCGAATGCGATCCGCTTCCGGCGGATCATTTCCTCCACTCTTGCAATGTACTGCTCGATGTTTGAAAGATTCGGTACGCGAACGATTTTCTCCCCCTCGCCCGGAACCAGTTTGGATATGGCGCCTGCACCGCAGGCCAGGATGCTCGTCGTCTCTTCCATGTTGTCAATATTATACCGGCAGACATGCCCGTCCAAGCAATATCCGGCGTTTTCCAGATTATCAGCCATGTACTTCTGCCGGTACATATAATAGGCACGCATTCCCATAGCGTGCGCGGTTTCCCGTGCACTTTCCACCATTGCTGCAGCCTCTTCTCCTCCCTGCTGATAGCGTTGTTCATGCAGACGGGAAGAACGCTTGACCGCAAGAGTATGCACGGTAAGACTCTCCGGGCGAAGCAGCCATGCGCCAGCCAGTGTCTTTTCAAACAGTGGAAGGTCTTCTCCTGGAAGTGCGGCGATGATGTCCATATTGATGTCGGAAAAACCGAGCGCCCTCGCCCGCTCATAGGCACGAACCGTATCCGCCGCTGTGTGCGCGCGTCCGATGCGTCGCAGGGTTTCGTCGTTCATGGTCTGGGGGTTGATGCTGATCCGGGTGACCGGATACGAGCGCAGAACTCGCAGCTTTTCCTCATCCAGCGTATCCGGCCTTCCCGCTTCCACCGTCCATTCCGTAAGCCCCGGAAACAGCCGACAGACCTCATCGAGCAGCCTGTCCAGTTGTTTGGCCGAAAGGCTGGTCGGAGTGCCACCTCCGATGTATCCTGTGTGAATCTTGAAGCCGTATTTTCCCGAAAGTTCCCGCGCCGCACGAAGTTCGGCAATAAGCGAATTAAGATACGGTTCCACAAGTCTGCCGTTCCCGATTTCACCAGAGGAGAATGAGCAGTAGGAGCATCTCGTCGTGCAGAACGGGATCCCGATATACAGATCGCAGCGCCCCGGATCGCGGTCAAGAAAGCCCTTTTGCGCCTCCGTAATCTCCCGCAGCAGTTTCACCTTTTCTTCCGAAATGTCAAAAAGATCAATCAGCCGTTTTTCCGCTTCCTCCGGCGTACATCCGGCGGCAAGCTGCTGATAGAAAAGCCGCGTCGGACGGATACCCGTAAGGCTCCCCCACGCAGGCTTCCTTCCGGTAAAATCCTTAAGGAGCGCATAGGCTGTGTTTTTGACAAGGCGCTTCAGCTGCCGTTTTTCTTCCAGCCCGCCCCGGACAGCTGGCGCGCTCTTTTCAATCCGCCTTTCCATTTCTCCGGTACGGAGCAGAAAGCATTCCCGCCAGCATTCGCCGACGTCCACATGCTCATGAAACAGCTGCGCATCTGCGTCCGATTCGGGGAATACGGCAGCGCCTTCCCCGTAAAACAGGCGAATTACGTCGCCTATATCGTTCAAAAATGCCGGCAGCTGCGTGAATACGGCAATTTTCATACCCGGCGTTCGCGCTCCCACGCAATCCGCGTCGCCGGGCCATGTCCTGGATATACCGAAATGTCGCCGTCCAGAAGGAAGAGTCGGCGGAGCGACTTTTCCATTTCCTCCTCGTCGCCGCCCGGCAGATCCGTCCGCCCATAACTAGCATAAAACAGCGTATCTCCGCTGAACAGATCCTTACCGGAGAGCAGACAGACGCTGCCCTTCGTGTGCCCAGGCGTATGCAGAACGAGAAAAGAGATTCCCGCCGCTTCCACCGTCTCTCCGTCCCGCAGAAGGACGTCCGGCTTCGGCAGACGGATCTTCCTCCCGATCATGCCAGAGAGATTCAGCATGGAGCTCGAAAGCATGGGGACGTCTTCTTCATTTGCGTAAAGCCTTGCACCCTGATCCAGAAAATGCGCCGCATATAGGATATGGTCGAAATGCCCGTGCGTCAGAATAACCGCAGCAACGCGCTTTCCCCCAATGGCGGATTCAATGTCGGAAATCTCCGCGCCAGGATCGATCAGAACACAGTCGTCGCGCTCCGGTTGGGATACCACATAGGTATTGACGTCGATAGGGCCGCCCGTGACGATATGGATGGAAAGCTCTGCCAATTAGAACCGCCTCCTAGAATCGAGAAGAATGGTAACCGGGCCATCGTTGACTAGGGACACCCGCATGTCAGCCCCAAAGATCCCCGTCTCTGTCGCGATACCCGCCTCCCGGAGAAGTTGGCAGTACATTTCGTATAGCGGAACAGATACTTCCGGACGGGCAGCATCCGAAAAACTCGGTCTTCTCCCATGGCGCGCATCGCCAAGGAGCGTGAACTGTGAAATTGCAAGGATACTGCCACCGACGTCCTGAATCGAACGGTTCATTTTCCCTGCGTCGTCCTCAAACACGCGAAGACCGATCGTCTTTTCTGCCGCGTAGCGCACGTCACTTTCTCCGTCGCCTGCTTCCACGCCGACCAGGACAAGAAACCCTTCTCCGCACCTACCGACGGTTTTACCATCTACAGATACGGAAGCTTCTGAAACACGCTGAATCACAAGGCGCAATGCATACACCCTTTCTTTTCTTTGGGAGGGTACCGCATCAGACACGGAAAATGTCGATGGTATCCTGCCGCTTCGCGATCTGCCGGATCACCCAATCGAGCTCCTGCCGGTTCGCCACCTGCAAAGTCATCTCGATGGTGCAGGTCTGATTGCTGTTGACTCGGGCATTGACCGCCATCACCGTAACCTTGAGGGCAGCGATATAGCTCATGAGGTCTGCCAGCAGATTGTGCCTGTCCTGGCAGAGGATCTGGATAGACCCGTTGTAAGAGGAGTTCGTCGTATCCGCCCATTCCGCCGCAACCCAGCGCTCCGGATCCTTTGACGTTCGGACGTTGATGCATTCCCTTGAATGAATGGTCACGCCCCGCCCACGCGTAATGTATCCGACGATCTCGTCTCCGGGGAGCGGCGCGCAGCATTTTGCGAAATGCACCTGGCACCCCGGAAGTCCGGCGACATTGATCCCTTCGTCGCTGCGGGGCCGGTCGGTCCGGGTTTCATGAGGTTCCGTTACGAATCTCGGCTGAACGGGTATAAGCGGTTTTTCGTGGTTCTTCTGTTCTTCCACGAGGCGGGAGATTACCTGTACGGAAGTCAGTCCGCCGCTTCCCACTGCAGCGTACAGATCCTCCGGATCCGAGAAGGAAAACCTGCGCAGGATCGGATCCAGATATTCGTTTTTCATGAGTGCGGAAAGCGTCGAACCCTGCCGCTTCGCCTCGTATTCCAGCATCTGCTTACCGCTGGCGATGTTTTCTTCTTTCAGTTCCTTTTTGTAGAACTGGCGGATTTTCGCCCTCGCCTGAGAAGTCTTGACGATCTTCAGCCAGTCCCGGCTGGGTCCCTTGCTGTTCTGCTGGGTAATGATCTCGACGAAATCCCCGGTATTTAATGCCGTATCCAGCGTCACAATCCTGCCGTTGACCTTCGCGCCAACGCATTTGTTGCCGACCGCGCTGTGAATGCGGTAGGCGAAGTCGATTGGTGTGGCACCTTTCGGAAGGTCGATGATCTCTCCGGTCGGGGTGAAGACAAAGATTTCGTCGCTGAAAAGATCCACCTTGAGAGAATTGATGAATTCCTCAGAATCGCGCGTATCGTTCTGCCAGTCCAGAATCTGTCGGAGCCAGTACAGCTTATTGTCCAGCGCGTCTGCGACCTGTTTTCCTTCTTTATAGCGCCAATGCGCGGCGATGCCGTATTCCGCAATCCGGTGCATCTCGTATGTGCGGATCTGAACCTCAAAAGGCATGCCGTTCTCGCCGACCACAGTCGTATGCAACGATTGATACATGTTCGGCTTCGGCATGGAAATATAGTCCTTGAAGCGGTTCGGCACCTGCCGCCACAGGGTATGGACGACGCCAAGTACGGCATAACAGTCCTGCACGCTGTCCACAAGCACGCGAATCGCGATCAGGTCAAAGATCTGTTCGAAAGGCTTGTGCTGAAGCACCATCTTCCGGTAAATGCTGTAAAAGTGCTTTGGCCTACCGTCGATATCAAAGTGGATGTTCATTTCCTGGAGCTTCGCGCTCAGCGTCTCCATCACTGTCTCGATGCTCTTTTCGCGCTCCGCGCGCTTCATTCCGACCTTGATGATGAGATTCTGGTATCCTTCCGGATCCAGATAGCGAAGGCAAAGGTCTTCCAGTTCCTGCTTGATTTTGTAAACGCCCAGCCGGTGTGCAAGAGGCGCGTAGATGTCGAGTGTCTCCTGCGCAATCCGCTTCTGCGCCTCCGGAGGCTGCGACTTCAATGTACGCATATTGTGCGTCCGGTCCGCCAGCTTGATGAGGACGACCCGGATATCCTTGCTCATCGCGAGGATCATTTTACGGATGGACTCCGCCTGCTGATCAGCCTTGGAGGTGAAATCCAATCTCTTCAGTTTGGTCACGCCTTCAACCAGGAGGCTGACCTCCTGGCCGAATTCCTTCTCGATGAGTTCAGACGTGACCCCTTCGCAGTCTTCCACGGTATCGTGAAGAAGGCCCGCCGCAATCGTCGGCGCGTCCAGCATCAGTCGTGCCAGAATGGCAGCGACTGTCAGAGGGTGAACAAAATAAGGTTCACCCGATTTCCGGAATTGCCCCTTGTGCGCCTCTTCGGCAAAGTGATACGCTTTTTCGACGAGTTCGACATTGGCCTCCGGATGATAGCGCAGGAGAATCGCAATGAGATCCTCCAGGCTTTTACACTCCTCCTGCATCATAGGATCGCCTCGCTGTTTCTGAGACCAATCAGCGTACCGCGCAATGCGCTGTCCGAAAGCGATGTTCGGACGCCGTGGATAAGTCTGTAGCGCAGGGGATGCAGTTCAAAGTCCTGCACAAGACCGAGTTCCCGGAAAATCTGCAGGCCGCTCATCACTCGGCCGACGCTGCATCCCGCCTCCGCAGCGAGTTGGGTGAGCCCAGCTCCATTCCCCTCTCTCGATTTGAACAGCCGCCAGAGCTTTCTGAGCTCTTCGTCGTCCGGTAAAAGCCGCCCCGCCAGCCGCCCCGTAGCGGTCTCCGTTGAGGAGCGGACCAACAGAAGCTTCTCCGGTCCAAAGCGTCCCCGCAGGTACTGCTCCTCTCCCTTTGAAAGCAGCCCATCCAGTAGGACGATCCTTTCCACATTCGGATTGATCTTCCACCAGTATGGTGCGAGAACCAACGTATGGAATCCTCTGGGATCCCGTGGTATATGTAGTGCGTAATCGATCCGACCCTGGATTCCATGAACCGCAAGGCGGGGAATCAGCGTTTGCAGCGCGTCCGTGCTATGCGCTGTAAAAATCACGCCCTGAACCCGATCCGACAGAAGCGGTCCGAGCCGTGCGGGCAGCTCCTCCATCCGGCAGCATGCAAGATCGGTTTCTTCAACCGAATTCTCACGCACTGGAAGCGCCATAAGACGTAGCGCGTTCAAATCGATTTCATCCCAGCGTCTGCCACACAGCGTATAAAACGATTTGGCTGGGAAAAACGGAACGATCTCCTTCAGTTCGCACTGGACCGAGCGATTTCCCATCCATTCGTTGACCGACAGCGTCACGATCGCGTCGATCTGTTCCGGCATTTCTTCCGCCTTTTCTCCCATCCGGAAGCCAATCGCCTGACAGGACGCATCCCCTTCCACGAGTCTCATCCTGAGATGGCTGCTGTCCTTGCCAATCCGCCGGAGTTCCGTTGTCCGCACACCGCAAAGGTAGAACACGGCCTGCTGGTTGCCAAAGCCAGTCGGTTGCATCCCGGAAAAGGAATTTACGAGATCATCACTGATCTCGGAGAGTTTCAGTTCCAGATCGTATTCCTCGCTGGGAATAAACACTTCCGGCGGGCAGGTTTTCCAAATGTTCTCGTTGAGACGGTGGCGGAACTCTTCCACCTTTTCTCTGCGGATCGTAAGACCCGCTGCCTGCGAGTGACCGCCGAACCGATCGAACAAATCGCTGCAGGAGGAAAGCGCAGCATAAATATCGACGCCAGTAATCGAACGGGCTGAACCGACGCATACCCCGTCCGTATCACTAAGCAGTATGGTTGGCCACCGATACTTCTCCACGAGGCGCGCTGCGGCAAGACCGATTACTCCCGTATTCCAACCTTCTCCAAGGATGACTATAGCGTGGTCCCGAAGAAAATCGATCTCCTCGTGGACTTTCCGGTCCGCCTCCATGAAGATTTCCTGTTCAAGTTTCCGACGTTCCTCGTTGTCGCGGTCCAATTCACCAGCGATTTCCCGAGCCGTATTCAGATCCTCAGTCAGGAGAAGTTCGACGCTGCGCGAGGCCTTTGCGAGGCGTCCGCCCGCGTTAATCCGGGGCGCGATCCGGAACGCGATGTCCGCAGATGTAACGGTTTTTCCTCGGAGTGTACTGTTTCCCGATTCATCCGCAACCATCATTCCGGCGGTTTCCATCAGCGCCTGTATGCCGGGCCGGAGATTGGAAAGCATGTCCTCCAGCCCGTATTTTACGATGACCCGATTCTCGTCGATCAGGGGAACGATATCCGCGATGGTCGCCAGCGCAGCAAGGTCCCAGTAAGGCGCGATCGCCTCCGCGCCTCCCAACGCCTGAACGATCTTAAAAGCAACCCCTGCCCCGCAGAGCCGCCTGAAAGGATATGCCCCGAGAAGCGGATTGATGACCGCCTCGCAATCTGGAAGTTCCTCGCCGATCTGGTGGTGATCGGTCACGATCACGCGCATCCCAAGCTTCCTCGCCAGGGCGACTTCCCTGGTGCATGTGATCCCGCAGTCCACAGTGATAAGAAGTCTGCTCGTTTTCGCGATTTTTTCCACCGCATCCGCATTCAGGCCGTATCCTTCTCCGTGGCGATCCGGGATATAATAATCGACGTTTCCGCCAAGATGGCGGAGATACGACAGAAGAATCGCAGTCGCGGTCACGCCGTCGACATCGTAATCGCCGAAAACCGTGATCGCTTCGCCCGCCCGGATTGCGTCGCGGATGACCTCCGTCGCCCTGTCCATTTCCTGAAGCAAGAACGGATCATACAGATCGCTTCTTTGCGGGTGCAGATAACGGTCGAGCGCTTCTTTCGTGCGGAAACCGCGGCGACAGAGCAGCGTTAGAAGCTGTGGCTGGATCGGATAATCCAAAAGCTCCGGCGGAACGGCAAGCGACTGCGCTGCCCTGGGAACAAAACGAAGCACAGGCTGCCTCCTTTCCGGTTCCTGTGACAATAAACCCGAAACAACAGTTTGCGGGGGCAGGACATCCTGCCCCCGCCAGAATCTCATTAAGCCTTTTTACGCACCTTCACGGCATTCTTGCGATGATCCATCAGCCAGGCCCATACGTAGCCGTTCAGCAGATTGGACGAATAGATGCCGGAGAGGATTCCGATGATGAGCGGAAGCGCGAACTGGCGGATGGAATCGACACCCAGGATATACAGCGTTACGATGGTAAGAAGGGTCGTGATCGAAGTGTTCAACGTTCTTGCGAGGGATTCCTGGACAGAACGGTCGACGATCTCGCCACGCGTAAGCTGCCTGAGATCCGCCTTATGCGAATTCTCACGGACGCGGTCGAAGATGATGATGGTGTTGTTGATGGAATAGCCGACGATCGTTAAAAGCGCCGCGATATACGTGGTTTCCACGCGAATAATCCCGCGAAGGATAATCGTGAAAGACAGCATGATCGCGATGTCATGCGCAAGGCCAATCACGGCCGCAAGGCCCATGTAGAAGTCGAACCGGATCGCGATGTAAATCAGCATCAGGACAGCTGCCCAAATCATGCTCTGCACGGCGTTGCGGACGAGCTCGCTGCCTGCTGTCGGGCCGACGCGCGTGATATCCACATACTCTAGGCCGGCATATTTCTCACGGAGCGTGTTCTCGATGGAATCACGCAGCTCGTCCGTATTGTCGCTGTCCGCAATGCGGATCTGAGCCTGCTGCCCGTCCGAGCCGATTTTGGCGATCTGGGCATTGGAAACACCACTCTGTGCAAGGGCGTTTTCAATGTCATTTACGTCGAAGTCCGTCCCCATGTTATAGGTCATGATTGTGCCGCCCGTGAAATCAACACCGAGGTTCAGGCCGCGGCCAATAATAGTCAGAACCAGAGCGATTGCAATAATGATGAGGGAAACCAGGGCGAATTTTGTCCAGCGGTTTCTGTTCTCGATTTTCATATTCTGCCTCCGTTTCAGCGCACGTACAGCTTCTGATTCTGGAAGCCCAGCGCAACAAAGATATCAAGAAGCTTATGCGTTACGAAGATCGCGGTAAACATGGAGGTCGCCACGCCGATGCCCAGCGTAAGGGCGAAGCCGCGCACGGTACCAGTACCGAAAGCGTACAGCACGATGGCTGCGATGATCGTGGTCACGTTAGAGTCGATGATAGCGGACATGGCGTTCGAGAATCCCTTGCGGACGGAGGAATCGAGCGGCCTTCCCGCCTTCGACTCGTCCCGGATTCTTTCGAAGATAACAACGTTCGCGTCGACGGCCATGCCGATGCCGAGAATAATACCCGCGACGCCAGGCAAGGTCAACTGCGCGCCGGTGAGTGCGAGGAGAAGAACAACGATGAGGATGTAGATCGTAAGCGCGATGTCAGCCACGACGCCGCAGAGCTTGTACCGGAACAGCATGAACAGCATAACCAGTACAACGCCAATGATGCCGGCGCGGAAGGCCTTTTCAAGCGCCTCTACGCCCAGAGTCGCGGAGATCGCGCTGACTTCGAGCTGCTCCAGCTCCAGCGGGAGAGCACCGGACATGATGAGGCTGGCCAGGGTCTGCGCTTCCTCTGCAGTAAAGTTGCCGGTGATTTCGCCGCGGCCGCCCGCAATGACGGAATTGACCGTAGGCGCAGAGATCGTTTCCCCGTCCAACAGGATGGAGATCGGCTTTCCAATGTTCGCCGCGGTCGCGTCAGCGAAGAGACGCGCACCTTCATCGTTCAGTTCAAACGCAACGACGATCTGGTTGTTTTCGCCCTGCGCAGCCTGGGCATTCTTTACCATGGAGCCGTCGATAATCACAGCGCCGTTCGGATCCGTGAACTCCAGCTTCGCCGGGGTGCCGATGATGCTAAGGATCTCGTTCGGATCGGAAACGTTCGGGATTTCCACACGGATACGGTTCGTACCCTGCCGGGTCACGGTCGCCTCCGTAAAGCCCTGACGGGTCAGACGGCTCACAAGGATGCTGACCGTAGAGTCCATCTTGGAATCCAGGTCCTCTTCCTCAGGATTCTTCGCCTCATACACCGTATAGACGCCGCCCCGCAGATCCAGACCAAGGCTGATGGCCTCTCCCCAGGGCTTCAGATAATTGATCATCTTGCCCTTACCGAAGCCGAAAAGTGCCAGGCAACCGGCAACAACGATGACCACAAGAATCACGGCGAGCTGGATGATTGCCCGGCTGCGGGAGCCCGCCTTTGTTTTATTACCGCTCATAACAAACTCCTCTTTTCTGATTTCCTGAACTGTAAAATCGTGCGGCCTCCCTTATGAGAAACCATCCTCCGGCGCAAATGCCGCATAAACGCAGGACGTGTAACACATCCCGCGAAGAATGTTTCCGTTCGCATCTCGTTCGAAGGAGACAGGGCGGACGATGCCAGCCGTCCTCTGAGGGACATTCCGTTCGATATGCGTCCTGCGCGCTTCCGTGCGTTTTACAGCCCCGGCAGGTTCTGCCGGAGCACAAGCGCAAAGGGAAGTCTCGGCAGCCGTATCCCAGACCGCCGGCTCCGTCTGATGCGAGAATAGACGCCGGCCTCCACCGAGAAGAAGGAGAAAAAACGCCGAAAGAACCAGGGAAAGCAGAATCCGCTCTCTCCTCTCGTTCATCGCACGTCACCTCCTTCACAGAATCATCCGGCGCGACAGGCCCCGGCCCAAAAACAATGCGAACATTATAATGGGAAAAGGCGAAAACGTCAAGCTATGCCATGTTTGCCGGCCGCACCTGACAGATGCATCTGCACCCCTCCATCGTGAGCCCGGAAAGCTCACTCATTCTGGCGAGGATTTCCCGGCAGACCGGCTTATCTACCGCCTTCAGAACGACCTCCCACCGGAATTTGTCCCGAATTTTCGCGATGGGGCACGGCATCAGCCGCAGTGCCACCACATATTTCGCAAGGTACGTGCGACCAGAGATAAAATCCTCGAGCGCGCGATGCGCCAGGGATGCGTTTTCCCGAGCTGCATCTTCGCTGTCCGCTTCAAACAGAAGCCTTGCTATGACCGTATAGGGCGGATACAGGCTGACCCTGCGCCGCTTCATCTCACGCTCGTAAAAGCCGCGGTAATCTTGTCTCGCTGCCAGCTGAACGGTCGCGTTTTCCGGATCGTAGCACTGCAGGAAAACCTCTCCTTCCGCCGCCGCCCGCCCGGCGCGCCCCGCCACCTGAGTCAGCAGCTGAAACGCCCGTTCATCCGCCCGGTAATCCGGCAGATGCAGCATGGCGTCCGCGGAGATGATCCCCACCAGCGTGACATCCGGGAAGTCGAGCCCCTTTGCAATCATCTGCGTCCCGATGAGGATACGGGTTTCCCCCCGACGGAACCGCCCGAGGATCGCGGAATGCGCGTCCTTTGTCTGGGTTGTGTCGTTGTCCATTCGCTCACAGGGAATTCCTGGGAACAGCCGACGTGTTTCATCCTCCACCCTTTGCGTCCCCGTACCGAAATAGCGAATATAGGGACTTCCGCACTCCGGGCAGACCTTGGGTGGTTCCTCTTCCTTACCACAGTAATGGCAGTGCAGCTTCCGATCGCTCATATGATAGGTCATGGAGACGTCGCAGTGATCACAGGAAACCACATACCCGCAATTCCGGCAGGAGACGAAGGTCGAATACCCGCGTCGGTTGATAAAAAGGATCGCCTGCTTGCCCCGCTTCAGACAGTTTTCGATTCCCGAGGCGAGCTCATTCGAAAAAACCGACCGGTTTCCGCTGCGCATCTCTTCCCGCATGTCGACGATATGCACCGTCGGAAGCGGGCGGTTCGCGATGCGCTTCGGCATTTCAAGCAGGGTCATATCCCCCCGAAGTGCAAGCGCATAGGAACGCAGACTCGGCGTCGCGGAGGCGAGGAGAAGACAGGCCTTTTCTTCCCCGCACCGGAACTTCGCGATTTCCCTCGCGTCATATTGAGGAACATTTTCGGACTGGTAGCTCTGTTCATGCTCCTCGTCGATGATGATCAGTCCAAGGTTTGAAACGGGAGCGAAGATCGCGGAGCGGGCTCCGATCACGACCTGCACTTCCCCCCGGCGGATCCGCTGCCATTCGTCGAACCGCTCTCCGGCGGAGAGGCGGGAATGTAAGACCGCCGCCTTCTCCCCGAAGCGAGAGCGGAACCACGCCACCATCTGCGGCGTCAGCGCAATCTCTGGTACCAGAACGATCGACGTCTTTCCCGCGGCGGCAGCCGCGCGGACCGCACGGATAAACACCTCCGTTTTCCCGCTTCCGGTGACGCCATAAAGCAGATACTCCCCCTGTCCCGCTTCGAGCGAGGGAATGAGCTCCGCCAGCACCCGTTTCTGCTGCTCCGTCAGTTCCGGATCCGGGAGCAAGCTTTCACCGAGGCTCCTGTACGGTTTGCGCGCGGTTTCCCGCTTTTCCAGGCGGATAAAACCTCTGTTGCAAAGATTAAGAATAGAAGGCCGGCATTCCCCCAGTTCCGCGCGCAACCTGGAAACCTGTTTTTCCCCTGCTTCCGCGCTCATCAGGCTCCGGAGGATCATCATGCGCTTCGGCGCGCGGCTTTCTCCTTCCAGCACATGCTCCCATTCATTTTCAGGGACGAGAAGTACAGCTGTTTCCTGAGTTTTCTCGCGCACTTGAGACCTCCGCATTCCGGACGGATACAGGAGACGGAGTGCCTGCGTAAGGGTACAGAACGATTCCTCATGGATATGCTCCGCTAGCGTAAGCAGGTGGGGCAGAATAACCGGATAGTCCTCGATCGGCGAAAGGATGTTTTTCATCCGCTCCGGCGGGAGGTCGCATTCCTCTTCCAGGCGGATGACGATCCCCTCCACGCGCTGAATCCTTCCGAAAGGGACATAGACCCGCATCCCGGGCTGCAGTAGCATGGCGTCGGGAATCCGATAGGTAAATACGTGGTCCACATCCTCGCTTGCTATATCGACGATCACCTGACAGTATTTCGGCATGGAGTTCACCGTTCCCGCATTCTCATTCATTCTTGGTGCTGCGGCTTTTCGGTCCGTCTGCACGGTGCAGGAGCCGCATGGCCAGTTCTCTCGCGCAGCGGAAGGCTGCAGGCATTGGAAGCTGTGCAAGTCCCTTTTCGTCCGTCATCTGCCAGGGTGCGTTTACCGGTTCCAGAAGCCGGAACGCATGAATGCGCATTTCCCAGGCGATGTGCGTAAAGATGTGCTCCGCCTCGCCTAGAGTTTTCTCATAGGCGGCG
Organism: Clostridiales bacterium; assembly: GCA_024684665.1. The sequence goes on from JAIKWN010000234.1 coordinate 30,253, forward strand.
TGAATCCCCATTTTCTCAAGTTCCAGGCACATACATTCAGGATTCCCTTCCCCTTCCGCATTCGGAAAGCCGTACATTCCCGCGAGCAAAGTTTCTTCCCTCCGCGCGACAGCGACCCGCTGTCCATCCGACACGAGAAATACGTCCCTTTTTTCCGTTCGTCTCTCCCGTTTGGGCAGGCGGATGGGATATCGTCCCCATGTCCCATCGCAGGAAGCCCGGCAATTTTTCGAAAGAGGGCACTGCGTACAGACCGGAGTTTTGGGCAGGCAGACCATAGCACCCAGCTCCATCATGGCATTCGCAAATGCGCCCGGGTCGCTGAGTCGCATGCAGAGTGCATTCGCTTCTTCCGTGATCCTCTTCTTAACATCCGGCCGGTCGACCGGTTCTTCGAGAGAAAACAGCCTCGCCCATACCCGAAGAAAATTCCCGTCCACCGCAGCGCAGGGATAGCCAAAGGCAATTGCTGCAATGGCGCCCGCCGTATATGCCCCGATACCAGGCAGCTTCCGCAGTTCCTCCGGCTTCCCAGGAAGCATCCCGCCTAAGCTGCTGACCAGGATTCTCGCCGTCTTCTGCAGATTGCGTGCCCGGCTGTAATAGCCGAGTCCCTCCCAGGCTTTCAGCAGGTCCTGCTCCCTGCATTCCGCAAGGTCGTACACCGTCGGGAACAGAAGCAGAAAGCGCTTATAATACGGAATCACCGCGGCGGCCCTCGTCTGCTGCAGCATAATTTCCGATATCCAGATCCGGTATGGATCCTTCGTAGCCCGCCAGGGCAAATCCCTGTGCCCCGACCGGTACCAGCCGATCAGCGTTTCAGGCCATGCGGTCTTGCTTTCCATTCGTACCTCCCATCTCAGAACAGACGGGATTGTAGCATGAAAATGCTCCGCTGACAATCCAGACTTTCCGCCCACTCCAACCTGGAACAGAAGCGATAAAAGCCGCCCCGCGTTCTGCGGGACGGCTGCTATTTTCATAAGCGATCAGAAATCGGAGATGATTTCAGTCCAGGCCCGGTCGTAAAGCTCCTGCTCCTCCTGCGGGAGATAGCGGAAGACTTCACAGCGGTCGAGCGCTTCCTGCGGGGGATTATTTACCGGGGAAGAATTGTATTCCTCCGCGCCAAGCTCTTCGATGGCCGCCGTGTTCGGAATGGCATAACCAACGTATTCGTAATTCTTCGCAGCAATATCGGCCCGGCAGAGGAAATCGATGAACTTTTCCGCTCCGGAGACGTTCTTTGCGTCCGAGGGGATGCAGATCGCATCAAAGAAGATGTTGCTGCCCTCCTTCGGGACGACATAATCCAGTTCGTCGTTCTCGTCCATGCAATAAGTCGCATCACCGCTCCAGACCAGGGCGACCGCCGCCTCGCCCGCGATCATCTTATCCTTCACCTCATCCACCACGTAAGCCAGCACCATGGGCTTTTGTTCGATGAGGAGCTGCTTCGCGTCCTCGATGTCAGCGGGATCGGTGGAATTGAGATCATGCCCGGTCATGATAAGGGCAATGCCAAGGGTATCCCGTGGAGAATTGAGCATCAGCATATCCATGGTATAGGCAGGATCCATGAGGGTCTGCCAGCTTGTCGGCTCTTCTTCCACCATGGAGGTGTTGAAGAGGATGCCCATCGTGCCCCAGGTGTAAGGAACAGAATATTTGGAACCAGGATCGTAGGAACGGTCCAGGAAACGCGGATCGATGTTTTTGATGTTCGGGATGTTGTCCCAGTTGATTTCCTGCACGCGCTTCTCGCGAATCAGGCGCTCCACCATATAATCAGAAGGGAAAATGACGTCGAAGGAAGAGCTCTTCATCTTCGCGTACATGTCCTCGTTGGTCTCATAAAGCTGGTAGACGACGTCGATGCCTGTCTCCTCCTCAAACTGGCGGAGGGTGTCCGTGTCGATGTAATCGCCCCAGTTGAAGACGTTCAAGGTTTCCGCAAGGCTGGCCGCGGTAAGAAGAATGAGGGAAAGCGCAAGGATGAAGGTCAGGATCTTTTTCATTTTTGTTTCTCCTTTCTGTTTGTAGCGGAATAGAAGAGGCATCATCAATACGGAATCTTCACTGCCTCGACCTTCTTCTGGGCGTTCCCCTCCCCGCGGAGATCCCGCAGATTGAGGCCGATGAGAAGGAGGAAGACGCAAGCGAAAATGAGCGTCGAGAGAGCGTTGATTTTCGGCGAAATGCCGCGCTTGGCCATCGTGTAAATGGTGATGGACAGATTGTTCACTCCTGAGCCCGTGGTGAAGAAGCTGACGACGAAGTCGTCTATGGACATCGTGAGCGCCATCACAAACCCGGAAAAGATGCCCGGGGAGATGTCTGGCAGAATGACCTTAAAAAAGCCCGTGAGCGGCGTCGCACCGAGGTCCTGCGCCGCTTCGGCCAGGTTCGGGTCAAGCTGACGGAGCTTCGGCATCACAGAGAGCACAACGTAGGGAACGCAGAAGCCCACATGTGAGAGCAGGAGCGTCAAATATCCGAGCTGGAGGTGCACCATGGCGTACAGCAGCATCAGACTGACGCCAGTCACGACCTCTGAGTTCAGCATAGGGAGGTTAACGACGGAAAGAATCGTCTGCCGGAGGCCCTTGTTCTTCGTCTGGAAGAGGGCTACTGCGCCGACCGTGCCAATGATCGTGGAGATGAATGCGGCCAGGAAACCGATGGACAGCGTTGTTCCGAGTGCCGAGAGAATCTCCCGGTCTGAAAAGAGCTCCCGGTACCAGCGAAGCGTGAACCCACCCCAGTTCGCGCGGGACTTGCTGTCGTTGAAGGAATAGAGAATGAGCAGCAGTATGGGTGCATACAGGAAGGCCATGATGAGTCCGACGTACACGCGGCGGAGGTTCTTTTTCACAGAATTCGCACCTCCTTCACTGGTTCCTCATCCTTGTCAATCCTTGACAGCGCCCGCATGAAGGCCAGAACGACGACCATGACGAGCAGGGACAGCGTGGAGCCAAAGTGCCAGTCAGAGGATTTGCCAAACTGATTCTGGATGATATCGCCGATGAGAGGCACCTTGCCGCCACCCATCAATTGGCTGATGACGAAAGTCGTTACCGCAGGAACAAAGACCATCGTGATCCCTTCCATGACTCCGGGCAGGGAGTACGGGAGCGTCACCCGCAAAAAGGTTTTTGCCGGACTCGCCCCGAGATCCGCTGCCGCTTCCAGGAGGCTTTTATCCGTCTTCTCGATGACGGTGTAGATGGGCATGATCATGAAGGAGAGATAGTTGTAAACCATGCCCAGGATGACAGCGTTCTCGTTATAAAGGAAGATAATCCTCTTGCCGACGCCCATACCGGTCAGCCAGGCATCAAACGCCGGGATCTTTTCCCTGAGTGATGCGATCCAGCTGTTCAGAATCCCGGAATTCTCGAGGATGGAGAGCCAAGAATACGTACGCAGCAGGAAGTTCATCCACATGGGCAGGATGATCAGCATGAGCCAGAGCGCCGGATGCCGGAAATCCTTTCCCGTCAGGATAAGCGCGACAGGATAGCCGAGAAAGAGGCAGATGAGCGTCGTGATCAGCGCCACCTTCAGCGAGCGCAGGAGCAGTTTCAGATACGTCGGCTCCACCATGCGGTGAAAGTTTCGGAAGGAAAAGACGAATCGCGTCTGCCAGGGTTCCTCCTCCTGTACGGTTCCGTCCTCCAAGCGGTACATCGTTCCGCTTTCCGTTTCGATCACTTCATAGGGCACAGGCTCTTCCACCGTGACGCCGTACCAGAAGACCAGTACAAGGGGCACGACGATGAAGATGGCAGCCCAAAGCGTAAAGGGCACGAGAAGCGCCCGGTTCCGTTTCATGGCGACACCTCCTTACGCGCGGCCTCGCGCCTGCCGGTCGATGATCTCCCGGCTTTCGGGGCTCTTCTCCATGACCTGGATATCCCCCGCCGCGACCGTCAGCCGCACCTCGGTTCCGACCTGCCGTGCGTGGGTGGAATGCACCAGGATCACGCTCTCTCCTGTGCGCACCCTCATTTCGTAATGCACGCCCTTGAAGAGCAGGGATTCGACCGTGCCGACCGGGCCGTGCTCCCCTACATCGTGCACCGGCTTCAGCTTCACGTCCTCGGGGCGCAGCACCACGTCCACCGGGTTGTTCTCTCCGAAACCCTTATCCACGCAGGGGAAATCGCATCCAAGGAAATTTACCTTGTAATCGCAGATCATTGTGGCGTCCAGGATGTTGGAGGCGCCGATAAAATCCGCCACAAATGCGGAACGCGGCTCGTTGTAGATGTCCTCCGGCGTTCCGAGCTGCAGGATCTTTCCTGCGTTCATGACGGCTACCCGGTCACTCATGGTCAGGGCTTCCTCCTGGTCGTGAGTCACGAACACGAAGGTGATGGCGCTTTCCCTCTGTATGCGTTTCAGTTCCAGCTGCATCTCGCGCCTGAGCTTCAGGTCCAGCGCACCCAGGGGCTCGTCGAGAAGCAGCACGTCTGGCTGGTTGATCAGCGCCCGCGCGATTGCAACGCGCTGCTGCTGTCCACCGGAGAGGCTGGAGATACGGCGCTTCCCGAATCCATGCAGGCCCACCAGATCCAACATTTCCTCCACCGCCACCGCTGTCTTCTTTTTATCCTCGTGTCGGAGATCCGGCCCGAAGGATACGTTTTGAGCTACATTCAGGTGTGGGAAGAGAGCATAGCGCTGGAACACCGTATTGATATTGCGCTTATAGGGCGGAAGAGGTGCGATGTCCTCGCCCTTATAGAGGATGCTGCCACTGGTTGGAATCTGGAAGCCGCCGATACAGCGCAAGAGTGTAGTCTTCCCACAGCCGGAAGGGCCAAGAAGGGTCACGAACTCGTTGTGCCCGATATCAATGGAAACGCCGCCCAAGGCAGTAAATCCGTCTTCGAATTCCACCCTGAGATCCCGGATGGAGAGAATCGCCTGATCATTCATGTGCGTACCTCCTCAGAAATTCGGCGGGGTGACGACCCAGAGGGTTTCACAGGGAAGCTTGCCCGCATTTATGAGATAGTGAGGGCTCTGTGGTTTAAAGGAAAAGCTGTCCCCACGGCGAACTCGGTATTGCTTTTCGCCGAGCACCAGGGTCGCTGTTCCAGAGAGGACGTAACCAAACTCCTCTCCCTCATGCGGTAGGACCGTCTCCGTCCTGGCGCCTGCGGAAAGCCGGACGAGGATTGGCTCCAGCGCCTTTTTCTGCGCATCCGGGATGAGCCAGCGGATCATCTTTCCGTCGCTCTCTTTTTCAAAAACATCCTCGCGCCGGCAAATGGGGTTTTCCTCATTCTCCTCTCGGAAGAATTCCGAGAAAGAAGACCCGAGGGCCGTCAGTATATCCTCCAGCGTGGAGAGGGAAGGAGAAGTCTGATCGCTTTCCAGCAGGCTGATAAAGCCTTTTGAAAGCTCACACCGGTCCGCCAGTTCCTGCTGGGTCAGCCCATTCTTCTGGCGCAGGCTGCGGATCTTCTTTCCGATATTCAGCGCCATGCTGGCACCTCCTCTCCGGTTTTGCATCGTTAAACTTTCGGTTCAGTTTGCGACGCATATAAAAGCATAAAACATCCCTCTTGTCAAGCATTATTTTCCGTAAGAGCAAAAAAAGTTTTCCGTCCCTGATTTCAGGGACGGAAAACAAGCTGTTTAGTTCGGATTTACCTTACACCCTGAGTGCAGCACCGTATTCCATTCTGCAGACATCCAGGATCTTATCCATGACAGGCGCCACATCGTCATCTGAGAGGGTGCGCTCCGCACTGCGGAAAACGAGTGAATATGCCACGCTCTTCATGCCCGAGGGCACGGGAACGCCCCGATAGATATCGAATACCTTCACGCTCTCAAGAAGCATTCCGCCCGCTTCACCGATCGTTTTCTCCACCTGGCCTACAAGCGCCTCCTCAGGCATCACAAGCGCGATGTCGCGCGTCACTGCCGGGAAACCGGACAGAGGCTTCATATGGCCCATGGGCTTGGAAAGGTTCAGGAGAAGATCTGCGTCGATTTCCGCCACTGTACAGCGCTTCGAAAGGTCGAAAGCAGCCATTACGTCCGGATGAACCTCACCTATGAAGGCGACGCGTGCGCCGTCAGCAATCAGCTCCGCGCTGCGCCCGGGATGAGCGTAAGACTCTGTCGCTCTCTGGATTTCCGGGCATACGCCGAACTGGCGCAGCAGGTCCAGCACCGCGTCCCGCATCGTGTAGAAATCCGCATCCTCTCCATACATGCCAATGCAGACCGTCATGCGTTCCTCTGGAAGACCGTCTTCCTGCACCGCACCAAAGACCGGCGCGATCTCGTAGAGCATCGCCCGCTCGCTTCCACGGTTCTGATTGAGGGCCAGGGTGTTCAGCATGCTGGGTACGAGGGTACTGCGCATAACGCTCGTGTCCTCGCCAAGGGGATTACGGATGCGCAGGAGATTGCGGCGGGGATCGTCGCTCGGCAGGCGGAGCTGGTCGATCCAGGCCGGACTAATGAAGGAGAAGCAGCGAATCTCGTACATGCCCTTGCCAACGAGGATGCGACCAATCCTGTCCGTGATACGCATTCTCGGGTTGCGCGTCCCGGGCGCAGTCTCTCCGCGCAGATTCGTGGAAGGAATGTGTTCGTATCCGTAAATGCGCAGCACTTCTTCAGAGATGTCCGCCTCGTTCTCAATGTCTTCCCGATCGTTCGGAGCCAGCACGGTCAAAGTATCGCCGTCAAGCTCTGTCTTCATGCGCAGGGAAGAGAGCACGTGCACCATTTGCTCTCCGGAAAGTGTGACGCCAGTCCGCGCGTTGATGCGCGCGACCGAAGCGGTCACAGGCCGATTCTCTTTCGGATGCGGATAGAAATCATAGACATCGTCCACCACGTCGCCCGCATTCAGCAGATTAATCAGCTGGCAGGCACGGTCCGCAGCTTCCCGGCAGGTCATCATGTTCACGCCCCGCTCAAAGCGTCCGGAAGCCTCCGTGCGAAGACCGAGGGCGCGCGTTGTCAGGCGGATGCTTGTGCGATCGAAAGCAGCAATCTCGAGGAGCACGTCCTTCGTCTCTTCCGTGATTTCGGATTCCTCACCACCCATGACGCCGGCGATGCCTGTTGCGTTCGTCTCGTCCGCAATCATGAGCATGTCCGGCGTGAGATCGCGCTCCTTACCATCCAGCGTCACGATTTTCTCGCCCTCATACGCGCGGCGCACGATGATGTGCCGATTCTTGACCTTCGCAAGGTCGAAAGCATGCATGGGGTGCCCTGTTTCCAGCATCACATAGTTCGTGATATCGACGATATTGTTAATCGCCCGGACGCCCGCGGCATGCAGGGCTCTGCGCATCCACATGGGAGATGGCCCGACGCGCAGGTTGTGCACCACACGCGCGCAATAACGCGGGCAGAGCGTCTCATCCATGACCTCGATGGTCACGTCGTCCGAAACCTTGCCCGGAACCGCCTCCACATGGATCTCCGGCTTTTTGAATTCCGTTCCCATGGTGGCCGCCGCCTCTCCGGCGACGCCCCAGACTGAAAGGCAGTCCGGCCGGTTCGCGAGGATCTCGAAATCGATCACCGTCTGGTCGATCCCCAGGATGGGCCTCACGTCCGTACCTGGCGCGTAGTCCTCATGGAAAATCAGGAGGCCCTTCTCCCCTACGGAGGGATACAGGTATTCCGGTACTCCGAGCTCCGGCCCAGAGCAGCACATACCACAGGATTCTACGCCGCGCAGGACTCCCTTTTTAATTGTTTTCCCACCAGGGAGAACGGCGCCATCCAGTGCCACGGGAACGAGAGCGCCCTCAAAAACGTTCGGCGCGCCAGTCACGACCTGCACCGGTTCTTCCTTCCCCACATCGATCATACAGACGACCATGTGATCGGAGTTTTCATGCGGGCGCACGGAAAGGATCTTCCCGACGACGACGCCCTGCACCTCGTCCTTCTGATCCTCCACGCCCTCGACGCCCGTGCCATGCCGCACCATGGCCTCCGCGAATTCCTGTGCGTTTACCGGAATTTCCGTATATTCCCGGATCCATTGCATCGGTATCTTCATCGTCAATTTCCTCCTCAGTCTTCGCGGAATTGGGAGAGGAAGCGTGCGTCGCCCTCATAGAGCAGACGCATATCCGTGATCCCATAGCGCAGCATGGCGATGCGCTCCAGACCTACGCCGAAAGCAAATCCGCTGTATTCGCGGCTATCGATCCCGCACATTTCAAGGACCTTCGGATTCACCATCCCGGCGCCCAGCACCTCGATCCAACCTGTGCCCTTACATATGCGACAGCCCTTCCCATGGCAGTTCACGCAGGTCAAATCCACTTCAGCGGATGGTTCCGTGAAGGGGAAGAAGGACGGGCGGAAGCGGGTAGTAACGTCCGCTCCGTACAGCGCCTTTGCGAAGGCATCCAGCGTGCCCTTCAGGTCGCCCATGGTCACGTCCCGGTCGATGACGAGGCCTTCCATCTGATGGAAGACCGGAGAATGTGTCGCGTCCACCTCGTCCGCGCGGAACACGCGCCCCGGACATACGATGCGGATCGGCGGCTTCCGGGAGAGCATCGTCCTCGCCTGTACTGGCGAGGTCTGCGTGCGCAGGACTACGTTGTCGTTCACGTAAAAGGTATCCTGCGCATCCCGCGCCGGATGGTTTTTCGGGATGTTCAGCAGTTCGAAGTTATAGAGGTCCAATTCAACCTCCGGCCCCTCCACAACATCGAAGCCCATGCCGGTGAAGACCCGAAGGATTTCCTCCTGCACGAGGGAGATCGGATGCATACTCCCGATTTCCGTGTGTTTCCGCGGTTCGGTGACGTCAATGGTCTCCTTTGCGAGGCGCGCATCCTGTTCCGCCTGGCGAACACGGCGCTCGATCTCCTCCATTCGCTCGGTCACCTGTGCGCGGACGGCGTTGATCATCTGTCCTGCCTTTGGCCGCTCTTCCGGTGAGAGTTGCCCCATCTGCTTGAGCAGTGCGGTCAGCTCACCCTTCTTGCCGAGGACGCGCAGGCGGAACTCCTCCAACGCACCCTTATCGCGGATTTTTTCCATCTGGCCCGCGGCCTCCGCCTGAATTCTTTCCAGCTGTTCCCGAATGTCCATGCTTTCCTCCTGTAAAACAAAAGCCCGCCCCCATCGGGACGAGCTGTTCTCGTGATACCACCCGGATTCGCCGTCCATTTTTCCGGACAGCCTCCTTATGCGGTAACGGCGCCACCGTCCCCGCCTACGTATCAGCGGAGAAGCTCCCGGGTGAATGTGCGCTTTCCTTCCCAAACGGACTTGCAGCCTGGATCCGTTCTCTCTTCGGGGGTGTCTGCGCATACGTCCCGTTCATCGCGTTTCCGGGGCATTATACATGATTCTCTCCCGGATGACAAGCTTTTACGAAGATTTGTTTACGTACTGCGCCGCGGTTCAGACCAGGACAAGCCGCTTACCCCGGCGCACTGTCACGCCGCAGCCGTCGCCGTGCGACAGAAGAACGGACGCATTGCAAGGTGAATCAGCCCGCCGTTCGCCGCAGTGACCAGAATCCCGGAAATTGCGGTCCGCGGACCGTACACGGGCGCAGCAAACAGGCACGCAACGACGCCGACTATGGCAACACATAGGCCGGTAGACAGCGAAGTCCGGTGGCTCGCGATCTCAGCGACGATATCCAGACCGCCGGAAGCCGTACCGGAAAGGAAGAGGATGCACTGTCCCGCCGTAAGCCAAAGCAGGAAGAACAGAACATCCAGCATCAAATGCCCGGAAGATAGGGTTCTCACGTCGATCATCCGGGGAATGATCTCCATAAATATGGGTAGAAGAACCGACACACAGGCTGACTTGATCCCGAATCGCATCCCCAGAAAGCGCGCCCCAAGCAGAAGACAGAGGAGATTCAGGACAAGCGCCAACACGGAAACCGAAACCGGAAAAACCTCTGAAAGGATCAAAGACAGCCCGGCAACACTCCCCGTAACGATCCGATTCGGTTCCATATAAGCGACGACCGCCAGTGCAACACAAAACGAACCGAAAACAAGCGCCAGCGCCTCCGCCGTCCTCCGTGCTGTTTTTCCGTTTTTCTTTCTCTCCATACCGTTCCTCCTTCGCCAGCCGCCTATGTCGTAAGCCCGCTTTCGTTTCCTAATATTTGTTTTGCTTGCATTAAAGCACGAAAAAAAGCCCTTTACAAGGGCATTTATCGCATATTATAATCAGTTTATCTTATACTATTGGCGAACGGAGGATATCATGAACGTTAACCAGCTGAAATACTTCATTTCCGTTGCGGAGCTCCGCAGCTTTTCCGCCGCCGCTGCCGCGCATTACATCACGCAGACCGCCATGACCCAGCAGATACGTACCCTGGAGGAGACCGTCGGTTGCCAGCTGATCGACCGCTCGTCCCGTCCTGTACGCCTAACTCCCTCCGGCGTCAGCTTTCTCGCTGACGCGCGGCGCATGTGCCTCCTGCTTTCCGGGGCGATCGAGCGGGCCAACGACGCCGCCGAGGGGCAAACTGGCACCCTGCGAATCGGCTATCTCAAGGGATACGAGCGCAGCGACCTGTCCAATCGTCTTCGGGCTTTCCACCGCCTTTATCCCGGAATCCGCCTGACCTGCTCGCGCGACACCACAGATCGTCTTGCTGCAGCGCTTAGGTCCGACGAATACGATCTTATCTATACATGGGACTCCACCCGCCTCCGGGCAAATCCGGACTTTGCTTCCGAGGAGGTTGAACGGGCGCGGCTCACCGCAGCGTTGTACGCCGCCCATCCCCTTGTGCAGCGGGAATTCCTGACGCGCCAGGATCTGTCTGGAGAGCCAATTATCTATATGTCTCCGTCTGAAGAAAATGAAAACGCCGGAGACAGCGTTTTCCTAGCTATGTACCGGAATGCCGGCTATGAGCCAAATATCATCCTGCGCTCCACGGATGTGGAATCCATCCTCATCCTTGTGGCAGCGGAGGAGGGCGTTTCCATCCTACCGGATTACTGCGTCCGCAAGATCACAAATGCAGACGGCATAGTCTTCCTCCCAATGCAGGGTGCAGAAGAGGTGGAAGAAATCCACATGCTTTGGAAAAAGAACAATCCGAACCCTGCGCTTGCAAGGTTTCTCTCCATGGCCCAGTGACATTACTCCGCTTCCGCAAGCTCCAAGCCACACAACCGGCGAAACACAGGCTGATGCAAATACCCGTCCTTCAGATGAACGTACTCCGCGGAGCAGGGAACCTGCCGTCCATCCGGCCAGAGGACACAGCCCGACCCGTCTGCCTTAAGCCCCAGATCCTCCCAACGCTCCTCCTCACGCAAAATGACACGGGAGACACGGTTATGGCAACGGTTGCCGAGATACACGAGGAAAAGGCCACGCTCGGGATCGATGCACAGATGATTCCCGGTGAAGCCGGATAGACCGATCGCTCCTTCGCCCATCCAGGAAGGCAACTCAGAGAGCCGCTGCACGGGATGGCGCGTAAAACACATATACCCCATAAACTGGCGATACGTCCCATCCGGGTTCCTCCGCCCCGTCCGGTTCTTCCCCATCTCTCGCAGTGTATCCTTTCGAATGAATTCTCCGGCAAGCAGCCCCTGGCAGAGACGGGTCATATCCGCCGCAGTCGAAAAAAGCCCTGCATGCCCGCAGAGATCCTCGCCATGCGGAGAGAGGAGCCGTGCTTTCGGATCATTGACAATCCCCGGAAGCTGGTTTGCGCGCAGAATGTAGTTCCCCTTCACGATCTGGTGCTCCCGGTCGTAGGAAACGCAGCGTGCCCGGTCTTCTTCGCCGATTGTGGCATGCGTGTCCGTCATGCCGAGGGGGCGGAAGAGCATGTGCTCCATCGCCTTAAATAGCGGCAGGCCTGTCCGTGCTTCCACAACGTATTTGCATACCATGGCGTTCATGTCCGAATAGATGCGGTTCTCCGGTGTCGGCCCGCGATGGATCGCAAAGAGCCGTTTTATCCCCTCCTCCGCTGTCCCCGCAGCGTCCACCCGCTCGTCCGTCTGCAGGGAAGCAAGGTAACAAAGGACGTCGCCTAGCTTCGTGTCCTTAAGGTTAACAAAGCGTGGGTCAATGTCCCAGATCGTTTCCTCAAGAGAGACCCTGCCCTCTTCCCATAGGCGCATAATGAGCAATCCTGTCACGAATTTTGTGAGGCTCGCAAGGTCGAAAAGCGCGTCCGCTGTAAGCGGGCGCGCGTCCTCTCTGCCTTCTGCGTCCGTTTCCCGCGCCCGGCCGTAGCGAACCGTCTCCGACACGTCTGCTGTGCCATAGGAAGCCGACAGGCAGGAGAGCATGCGCAGTTCGTCGCAGAGCAGGATGATGGAATTCCGGATCGCCACAGGCTCATCACGTTCTTGCATGGCGTCTCCTTACAACAGTTTTAATATCAAACAGCATAAATAGCACATTTGGGTTGCAGCATGGAGTTACGGTATGGCATAGCGTTTCCCGCCGGGAGAAATCGCCCTCTGCGGGCAGACCAGCACGCAGAGATGGCAGCCGACGCAGTTCTTTCCCATCAAGACAGGGCGCCGATTTTCATCCAGACGGATTGCCTGATGCCCACCGTCGGAGCAGGAGATCACACATCTGCCACAGCCGATGCAGCGCGCCCTTTTGAAACTCGGGTAGATGATGGTGTCGCGTTCCAGCGTGTCCGTCGTCGCGTTCAGGGAAGAAAGTCCCAACCCCACAATCTCTTTTACACTGGAAAAGCCCTTTTCCTTCAGATACAGGTTCAAGCCGCTCGTGAGGTCCTCGATGATCCGATAGCCGTACTGCATCACGGCAGTCGTTACCTGTATGCTTCCACCGCCGAGGAGGAGGAATTCCAGCGCATCCCGCCAGGTTTCAACCCCGCCCATGGCGGAGAGATGCATCCCAGAAAGCCTCGGGTTCGCCCCCATTTCCGCGATGAAACGCAGAGCGATTGGCCGCACGGCGCCCCCGCTGTATCCGCCAACTGCGCTCTTTCCGTGGACGGATGGAGAAGAAACGTAGGTGTGCGGATTGACGCCCACCACAGACTTGATGGTGTTGATGGCGGCGATGCCATCCGCCCCACCCCTCCGGGCTGCCTCGGCCGCAGGGCTCATTATCGCTACATTTGGCGTAAGTTTCGCGAGGACAGGGATCCTGCAGGCTCGCTTTGCCGCAGCGGTGAAGCGTTCTACGAGAGACGGAACCTGGCCGATATCACTTCCCAGTCCGCCTTCTGCCATATTCGGGCAGGAGAAATTCAGCTCCACCGCGTCCGCGCCGTTGTCTTCGCAGCGCGCTGCAAGCTCGCCCCATTCCCTTTCGTTCTGCCCCATGATCGAAGCGAGAATCGCTTTCCCGGGATACTTTGCTTTCAGCCGGCAGAAGAAATTCATGATTTCCGTCACGCTGTGATCTGAAAGCTGCTCAATGTTCTTGAAACCGATAATGCTGCCGTCGCCGCCTGTGACAGCGGAAAACCGGGGCGACGCCTCATGAATGTCCAGGGTCGAAATCGTCTTAAAACAGACTCCCGCCCATCCGGCGTCAAATGCTCGAGCGCACATATCGTATGTGCTTGCCACCACAGAGGAGGACAGCAGGAAAGGATTCTCAAGCGGAACACCGCAAATATCGCAGGCAAGGCGGCTGCTTTCTTCCGGCAGCGGTGTTTCGCACTGCGGGCGCACCTCCTCAGCGAGTTTCTCCATCACTGCGCGGATGGGCACTTCCCCAGAGCGAACACAGGCGCGCTCGCAGGGGGCGTCACATGCGCGGCAAGGATTATCCTCCGGAAGGCGAAGAGCCGCAGTCTGCTCGTTCTCAAACCAGATGCTGCGCAGCAACGACGCGGGTTTCATAACGCCGCAGGCCGCGTCGCAGGGCGCATCCTTGCATAATGCGCATCGCGTTATTTCAGCGCGAGGGATAGTAGCGCGAATCGGAATCATCGAATTCCTCCTTTCGGCCCTAGATCTCCCCTTAAAAACAACTTACAGGATGTCTACCAGAAGATTTCCGCTCTCGTCCGTTACTAGGCGCAGAAGTCCTTCTTTTTCCAGCGCCCGGAGCACATCAGAGAAGCGGCGCTGGCCGATCTGCCGCTCGGTGAAATCCGGAAACTCCGCCTGCACGGCGGATTTCAGAATGGACGGATTAACTCGGTCGAATCCGTCTTTCTTGTATTCCCGGAGGATGCGTCCGAAGATGCGCAGGTAGTTGTCCTTTGTCATCTGCTCCCCAACTTGCCCGTGCGGCTGGTTCAGCTGCACGACCAGGTTATATCCCTCACTGACCGTCGTAAAGCCGATATATTGCGAAGAAAGCCGGGTCAGCAGTTTCCCGAATGTGCTGCATCCGACGCTCTTTTCCGAGAAGTTAGGGCGCAGCCGTAGCAGAACGCTCTTGACTTCTGAAGCCAACATTTCCCCGCCATCGCTTTCCTGCAGAATGGTCACGATTAGATCGTTCACATCCCGAAGCGTCAGCGCTTCTCCGGTTACCGCGCTCTGCGGACGGTCCTTGCCCGCCGTGACACTCTCCAGAAACTGGAATTCGGAACAGGCATTCATGAAGGTGTTCGATGCCACCTCGCTTCGCGAAATGCCCAGTACGAACTTGCCCATACTCTTGAGTTTTCCCACGAGGGGCACGTAGTCACTATCTCCGCTCACGATACAGAAACTGTCGATGAGCGGGTTTGTGTAGGCAACGTCCAGCGCGTCAATGACCAGCTGGATGTCCATGCTGTTCTTTTGGCTGCGGCCGTAGCGCAGGGAAGGCACCACCGCAAAGGTATTCGATAGCAGTGTCTCTTTCAGATCGGAATGAGCGTCCGTATATCCATACACCTTTCCGATCAGGATATCCCCGCGAATCTTCACCCGCTCGATCACGTCCATCAGCATGCTCTTCTTGCCGCCACAGTTCTCGAGGTCGGCAAAGAGCGCAAAATGACTTGCCATATTTCTCTCCTGTCAGCGTATCCCGGCGTGTGCCGCCCTGCGCGTCCGTTTTCCCCGGATCCCGACTGCATCCGCCGGCTATGGTCACAATTCTCTTTCTTCTGTCTCTTTCTCCTTCGCGCGGTGTTCAAGGACCTGCGTTAGTGTGCCCAGCATCTTCTCCACGTCCAGTGGCTTTCCAATGTGAGCGTCCATTCCCGCGTTCTTCGCTGCCTGCACGTCCTCCTGAAAGACGTTTGCCGTCATGGCAACAATGGGGATGCTCGAAATCCCGGGATCCGGCAGTGCCCGTATAGCCTTCGTTGCCTCATAGCCGTTCATGACCGGCATCTGAATGTCCATGAGGATCGCGTCGTAGAAGCCAGGCTTCGTCTCCCGCATGATCTCCACCGCTGCGCGCCCGTCATCCGCTGTATCCACCAGGAAGCCCGCCTGTGTGAGGATCATATTGGCGATCTCCATATTGATCGCGTTGTCTTCCACGAGGAGCAGCCGCATCTTCGTAAAGTCCAGTGTCGGCTTTCCTTCTTCCTCCCGTGCAGGGGCCGCAGGCGCCTCCGCCACAGGCAGGGACAGGGTTACCATGAATTCCGTCCCTTTCCCCTGTTCCGACTGCACCTGGATTTTCCCGCCCATGCGCTCCACGATGCTTTTCGCAATGGAAAGCCCGAGTCCCGTACCCTGGATGCCGCTGACGGTCGCTGTCCGCTCCCGCTCGAAGGGTGTGAAAACGTTCTGCACGAATTCCGTGCTCATGCCGATGCCCGTATCGCGCACGATCAGCTCGTAGTATCCCTCGTCCTTTCCGCGCCCGGTCTGCCGGAGGAGGACGGACACCGTTCCGCCCTTTTCCGTAAACTTCATGGCGTTGCTGATAAGGTTTAGAAGCACCCGGTTCAGCCGGTTCCGGTCTGCGAGTACATACGGGTCAGAAAGCGCTTCGCATTCCGTCCGGAAGGTCACGCCCTTTTCCTCCATCTGTGTACGGAAAAGATCGGAAACCTCCGAAACGGCGTCCGGCAGGCTCATAGGCGCTGGGATGAGATCCATCTTTCCGTTCTCGATGCGGCTCATGTCAAGCACATCGTTAATGATACCCAGCAGCTGCTCCCCGGAGGCCTCAATCTTTTCCAGGTACTCATCCTTCTTCTCCGGGGGCACGTCCGGCTGCCTTGCCAGATGGGTGAAGCCGACAATGGCGTTCATGGGGGTACGGATGTCGTGAGACATATTGAAGAGGAAACGGCTCTTGGCGCGGCTGCCCTCCTCAGCTCGCATTTTCTCCCTCTCCAGTGCCTCGTGCTTTCTCTGCAGCAGGATGTGAATCCCCAGGGAAACCGTGAAGAGCGTGATCACCACAAGCATGCTGCGCACGTTCGCCTTGCGCAGCTCCGTCATCTCCAGTTGCAGAAAGGCCTCGTCAGCCTGCGTCAGCTCTGCCGCCTCCCCGCCAAAGTGCCCCCGCACTGCCTCAATGGAGCGCATCGTGGAATCCATCGTCCTCTGGCTCATCCAAACGAGGGAGGTGAAGAGTACAAGCAGCAGCAGCGCAATCCACACGACGGTGGATTTGCCAAATTTCTTTGCGTAATCCCTGCGCAGCAGCGATATGAAGAAGAGGAAACCGAAGACCGCCCAAACTGTAAAGAGGAAGTAGGTTTCCGCCTGCAAGGCATCGGAAGACAACAGGTTGAACAGCAGCAGGTACAGAGCAAAGCCCACCATGAGAATGAGCCCGGCGAGCCCGGCCGCCATTTCCCGCCGTTCCCCGCGGCTTCTTGCCATCTTGAAGGCTGAAGCGGAGACAAAGCCGAAGATAATCGTAGCGCCGATTGTGGTTACGTCGACAATCCAGCCGATTGCTGCCCGCCCCAGGAAGGGAATGGGCAGGGAGCAGAGCGCCACGAACCAGATAGCCTGGTCTGGAATGTGGTGCGCATTCAGCTTCGCGAATCGGCTCGAAGCCACCTCATCCTTTCCCATCGCGTAGAGCAGACGGGACAGTGCTGTCAGGTTACCGATCAGGCTCGTCAGGATGAGTGCGAAGAGCGCAACAACAAGCAGGACGATCCCAGCCCTCCCCATGTAACGCCCCGCTGCGTAAAACGCCGGGAGGGATTCGTCCCCTTCCAGAGCACCCAATTGTGAAATGTAATCCGCCCAGCTTTCAAACCGCTCCGGCCGTGCAGACACAGACAGGAGGATTAGGGTAGTATAGAGTAGCAAGGCTACCACCACCGCCGCGCAGAGGATGCCGAAGACCTTTTTACGGTTAAAGCGGAATTCCTCCGCAGAATGGGAGATACTTTCAAAACCGATGAACGCCCAGGGCGAGATGCAGACGATCCGGAGGAACTGCGCAAATGGCGGAGAGTCCGGGGCAAAAGCCGGCAAAAAGAGCGGCGTGGAAGCTCCTCCCCGAGCCATGGAAACGCAGAACACGAAAAGAATACACGCTGTGAAAATTCCACACAGGATCACCATGATCCGGGCAGTGCGCTTTCTGTAGTGGGAGCAGAACAGCGCGGAGAGCAGAATCGCCGCAACGGACAGCAGTGCCTCGCCGAAATACATTTCGTAGCCGAACGCCCGGTAATGGAGGCCGAAGTGAAACATCTCGCCCAGAAAGTTCTCCGCGAAGAGGGGCAGCGCCGTCGCATTGGCCCAAAACATGGCAACGTAGGTGAGTGCCAGGAACCAAGAGCTGATGAAGCCATGATCGTAGCCGTAGGTTTCCTTGGCGTAGGCGTAAACGCCGCCCGCGTCCGGGATGCTGTTCATCATGTAGTGATAACTTCTGCTGATGATCAACATGATGAGCGCGCCCGCGACGAGACCCAGAAGGCTCCCTGCGGGACCAGCTTGGGCGAGATAGGTATTGCTGGTCACTACGAGGCTTCCCCAGCCTATGCTGGTCCCCAAAGCCAGGGAAAACGCCCCCGCCCCTGACAGATATGGGGTCAGTTTCCTTCCGTCCTCGTGCAGCATTCTTCTCCCCCTTTTCCGAATCTTTGCTGTCCGACTATCAGATTACTATTCATTATAAGCATTCTTCTGCCAGATGGCAATCAGAAGATTGAGAACCGGTCAGGGCACAGATACTAGTCTCCGGTACGCGATTTCCAGCATGCCAAGATTTAGAACCGCGAAAACCAGGAGGTACATTGGCATTACAGAGATGCCGATTGCCTGCTGAAGATGCCCGAAAACCATCGGCATGAGCGTGCTCCCCGCGTAGGCGGAAGCCATCTGCATCCCGATTACCGCCGCGCTATGCCGCCTCCCGAAATTCGCAGGAGCCATATGCTGGATGGAGGGATAGACGGGTCCCATGCCTGTACCGATCGCGACGAAGCCCGATGCTGCCAGCGCGGTATTCCGACCCGAAAGGAAGACAAGCAGGATCCCACCAACTTCCACGGCAATTCCCATACGGATAAGGCACCGATCCCCAAGTCGGCTCGAAATCACACCGGAAATGAGACGGCCGAGCATCAGTCCGCCGAAGATCAAGGAGCCAAAAGCCGCGATAGTTTCGTCGTTGAGGCCCGCTTTTGTGCCCGCGAAATAGCTTGGTGTCCAGAGGAAGCAGGTAGCCTCACCCGCGCAGTAGGCGAAAAAGGCAACGAGAGTCAGAATCACGCCCGGTACCTTCAGGGTCTCGATGATACCGGCGCTGTCCCGGTCTTCCGCCTCCGCGCCCTTTTCGGTCTTTTTCCACAGGGGCAGGGACAGGACGCATATCGCCAGGAACCCGGTCTGGAGGAAAGCCGTCCACCGATATCCCTCGTTCCAGCGGGCGATCCGCAGCGCGTGGGCCATGATGACGGGGCTGATCACCGCCCCCACACCGTAGAAAAAATGCAGGAAGTTCATGACAGAGGAAGAATAATGGTTCGCCACATAGTGGTTTACCGCCGCGTCGATCGATCCAGCACCGAGTCCGTAGGGAACAGCAAAGAGGATCAGCATCCAGTACGCCGCAGATACCGAAAAGCCGAGAAGCCCCAGTACCGTGAGCCCGATGGAAA
Organism: Clostridiales bacterium; assembly: GCA_024684665.1. Next base: position 49,250 of record JAIKWN010000234.1, read on the forward strand.
TGACGACGATCCACTTCGTATGGAATCTGCGGATAAGGCGCGGGCTCATGAGTGCTGAGATCACTGTCATCAGGGAAATCGTCATAGCGACATAGCCTGCATACGAAGAAGGTACGGAAAAATCCAACTGCATCTTCGGCCAGCCGGAGCCGAGCAGGGAATCTGGCAGCCCCAGGCTAACGAAAATCAGGTATATCACTGTGAGCAGCAACGCACTCATTCTTTTTCTCCTCTGTTTTATGCAAAACCGCCTCCGATGGCGGCAACCTTCTTAACGCGCAATGCGAAAGATGAAGGGCAGTGCGATCCGGGGGATTCCGGACAGCGCTGCCCCCTTCTTTTTTCTGCCTCTTCTCCCACGCCCGGGGTTTGTTTCAGGCCTTTTCACGTCTTTCAGCCCACGTATCCGTTCGGATTTGCGGTCTGCCATCGCCAGCCGTCGCGACACATGTCCTCGAGATTCTTTTCGGCTGTCCAGCCGAGCAAGCGCTTTGCTTTCGTGGGATCCGCCCAGCATTCTGCGATGTCGCCCGCGCGCCGCGGCGCGATTTCGTAGGGAACCGGAACACCATTCACCTTCTCGAAGGTGCGGATGAGGTCCAGCACGCTGTAGCCCTGCCCTGTGCCAAGGTTCACAATCTCCACGCCGGTGTGGGTTTCCGCGTAATCCGCCGCCTTCACGTGCCCTTTCGCCAGATCCACTACATGGATATAATCCCGGACGCCCGTGCCATCTGGCGTCGGATAATCGTTGCCGAAGACGCGCAGCTTCGGCAGCTTCCCCGCCGCTACCTGTGCGATATAAGGGAAGAGGTTATTCGGGATGCCATTGGGCATCTCCCCAATGCGCCCGCTCTCGTGCGCGCCGATGGGGTTGAAATAGCGCAGAAGGACGACACTCCAGTCCGGGTTCGCGTGCGCAGTGTCCGTCAGGATGCGCTCGTTCATGTACTTCGTCCAGCCATATGGATTGGTGCATCCGGTGGGCATGGTTTCATCCAGTGGCATATGGTCCGGGATGCCGTAGACCGTCGCAGAGGAGCTGAAGATGAACCGTCGGACACCGTGCCTCTTCATGGCTTCGCAGACGGAGAGGGTACAGTCAAGGTTGTTGCGGTAGTATGCCAGGGGCTTTTGGACAGACTCGCCCACCGCCTTATAGGCCGCGAAGTGGATCACCGCGTCGATTTTGTTTTCCGTAAAGATGCGCTCCAGCGCGGCAGCGTCGCAGACATCCGCTTCATAGAAACGCACGGGCTTTCCGGTTAGTTCTTCCACGCGCCGGATAGATTCCCGACTGCTGTTGTAGAGATTGTCGACGACGACCGCCTCATGCCCCGCCCGGAGCAGTTCTAAGCAGGTATGCGAGCCAATGAAGCCCGCGCCGCCAGTCAGAAGAATTGTCATTCACGGTTCCTCCTTTTCAGGTTTCATCAGCTTCCCAAGTTGCTCTCCAGATACGCCTTCTCCGCTGCCCGCCATTCCTCCGTAAATTCTTCCAGGCAGAGGAAACTATCCCGCATGTACTGCGCCACCTGAACGCCGACGTAGCGCAGATGCCAGGGTTCGTAGATAATCCCCGTCAGTTCTTCCTTTTCTTTCTGATACCGGATGATGAAGCCGAAATCCCAGCAGTGCTCCGCCAGCCACTGCCCCTCCTTCGTCTTTGCGAAAGCCGGAGTGAAGCGCTTGCCGATGCCCGCCTTGTTGATGACGTCGATGCCCAGACCCGTCTGGTGGTCCGAAGAACCCGGATAGGCCACCACGCCGTCGTCCTTCCCGCCGTTGCTCTTCAGGCGGTTGTAATACATGGTCTTCTGCGTCCGATAGCTGCGATAACCGGAATGAGCGTAGAGGGTGATCTTGTCCTCCTTCGCCGCGTCGAAGAGCTCCGAGAGTGCCTCCGCCGCCGCTTCACGCATCTCGATCGGTGTGGAGCTGATCTTTCGGCACTTCAGCTTCACAAGATCCGACGGGATATAGTCTTCTTCCAGCAGGCTGTCCCGGTTCGCGAGGACGATGTAGGGATTATCGCGAAGGAGCTCATACGGAAGCGGATAGTCCCAAGTTGCGGGTTCTTCGACGGTTGCCGCCTCCGGAACCACCCCGAGCACCGAGAGATCCAGTGTTTCCGCCAGGACTGCCGGCAGGAAGAAAACGAGCGTGGCAAATAAGAGGAGCAGCCGCTTACTCATTCCCGTGCGCCTCCATCCATTCAATCCGCTCGCCCCGGAGCGTCTGCATATAGGTTTCATAAGGGATATCTCCCATCTCGTGTATGCGCCGGGATGCTTCTTTCCCGACGTAGCGAACGTGCCAGGGTTCGTATGCGTAGCCCGTGACCTTCGTCATACCCCGCGCGTAGCGCAGGATGAAGCCGTACTCCCAGCAGTGTTCCGCTACCCAGATCCCCTCCGGGGATTCGCCAATCTCCTTGCGAAGCCCCTGTCCCAGCATGGATTCGCCCTCGAAATCCATCGCCAGCCCGGTCTGATGCTCCGAATAGCCGGCCTTGGCGGAAGTCTGATTTGCGACCTTTTCTCCTCTCTCACGGCTCTTCCGGGAAAAGATGGCTTTCTGCGTCGCATAGCTGCGGTAGCCACTGACAGAGTAGAGATTGATTCCTTCTTCCGCCGCCGCCGCAAACATCTCCTCGAGCGCTGCGGCTGCTTCCGGGCGCATGTAGGTGTTTTTCGCCACGTCCCCGTTCATGGGATGTACTTCCGGCCGCGTGAGCGCAAGAGGAACGGTCGGCGCCCTGTACTGCTTGTTGACGAGCAGCAGCGTCCCTACAGGATCCTGATGGGGCATCATATAGCTCCAGGATCCGAAACCCAGGGAAATCCCCAGAAGAAGCGCCACTGCCGTACCAGATCCGATCAAGCCTTTCCCTCCGTTTCTCCTGTATCCTTCATTCGAACCCGCTCCGGCCCCAGCAATCGCAGGAGACGCGCGTACGTCTCCTCGTCCGCAGAAACGACCAGCTCCGTCCCATCCTCTGTGTATCGGACAGCATCAACCTTCGAACTATCGTAGATTCTGGGAAGGAGGTCTCCCCGGCTGTATGGAACGGAAACAGTAAAATACTTAAGCCGGCCGGCGAGGGCGGTCTTGATTTCCGCGAGCAGGGAATCTAACCCTTCCCCCGTCTTCGCGCTAATCGGAATGGCGTCCGGCAACACCTGCGCGGCACCGGCGGCGTCGGTCTTGTTCAGCGCCTCGATAATGGGCTTGTCCTCCGCCCCCAATTCTTTCAGGACGGAGAGCACCACGTTTCTCTGCATTTCCGGATCTTCGGCGCAGCCGTCCGAGACCAGCACGAGAAGATCTGCTTCCAGCGTCTCCTCGAGAGTGGAGCGGAAGGCGTCCACTAGGTCATGCGGTAGTTTGTTCACGAAGCCCACAGTGTCCACGAGCAGAAAGCTTCCACCGTCCGGAAGCTGGACCTGCCGCGTCAGCGGATCCAGCGTCGCGAAGAGCTTGTCCTCCGCGTCCGCATTAGCCCCGGAAAGGCGGTTGAGCAGCGTGGTCTTACCCGCATTGGTATACCCCACCAAGGCGACCACAGGCTGCTCCGTCTTCTTTCGTCTCTGGCGGCGCAGAGCCCGCTGCCCCTTCAGGGCCTCGATTTCTTCCTTCAGGTCCGTCATCCTTCTGCGGATGCGCCGGCGATCCATCTCAAGACGCGTTTCGCCCGGCCCCCTGGTACCAATGCCACCGCCCAGCCGTGACATAGCGACACCCCGCCCCGTGAGCCGTGGAAGCTGGTACGCCATCTGCGCCAACTCCACCTGCAGCTTGCCCTCCCGGGATTTTGCCCGCAGGGCGAAGATATCGAGGATGAGAGCCGTCCGATCAAGAACTTTGACGTCCGGCAGCGCCGTTTCAAGGTTGCGCACCTGTACGGGCGTCAACTCGTCATCAAAGATCACGAGATCAGCATCTGCGGTCTGCAGCAGTAATGAAAGCTCCTCGACCTTTCCTTTTCCAAAATAGGTTGCAGCCTCTGGTTTTCCCCGCCGCTGCGCCATCCGCCCGACGACCACCGCCCCTGCGCTTTCCGTGAGGCGAGCGAGCTCTGTCAGTTCTTCCTCCTCACCGATACAGCAAAGGAAGGCGCGTTCCGGTTCGGCCCCGGTCGCCGAAGGCGCGGGAAGCGAAGCGATCTCCTGGTCCGCCTCCCGGATGCGTTCCATCCAGGCTTCCTGAGGAACGCGGGAGGGGCGAACAACACCCGTGCGCGAAATTCCGGGAGTTCCGTTATCCGCCGTCAGGAAGGCTGCCTCCAC
>JAIKWN010000238.1 GCA_024684665.1 Clostridiales bacterium
AGAATGAAAAGAATAAAAACTGGTCCGCAGTCACGACTGCGGACTACGGTTTTCTAACTTTATAATCTCCAGCAACTCGGAAGGCATCACAATGAACGGCTTTATCAGATAATGCTTCAGATTTCCGGTTACGAGATATACGTCTTTATTTTCGTTTACAGTTTCCCATTTTAGGATCACGACCTCGTAAAACACCTTATCGTCCAAATCCCGCAGAAACGGTTCCCGGATTTCAACCGGATCGATGCCTTGCCCGACCCGAAGAAGCAGTTTCATCAGGTTTTCGATTGCCTGTCCGGAGAACGGGAATTTCACCTTGCGAAGAACCTCGTCATATTCGTCCAGAATGTCCTGATTATAAACCGGCGTTGCGATTCCTTCGACGATCAGGTTCCACGACCATTGTTATTGCTGCTTCCAGATTTTTCGTCAGAAGCGAGGAAATGAGCACATTGGTATAGATTGCCGCGAAGATTCTTATGCTCCCGCTTTCCTCTTCGCCCTAACAGCCGCGATTTCGGCGTCGGTTTCCTCACTTGTCATTTCGGGGAAATTCGCAGCTTCATCCCTGAGCGCCTGTAGCACTGCTTGCGCTTCTTTTTTGGCTCCGTGCGCGTTATTTGCTTCTCGGGCGAGACGGCAGGAAACAGGAGCCCCCTCACCATGCGGGTTCTTTCCATGAACATGCGAAACGCGGTATTCAGGTCCATTCCCATTGCCTCATAGATAGCCGCACATTCGTCACGGAGGGGGTCTTATCCGACCGGAATAGATTCAGCATTTGCTTTGCCACAAATCACCTCTTTCAAACATCCAAACAATTCTTTTATAATGACTTTTCAGTTGGATGATATGAAAGGGAGTTGAATAAGTAAATGACTGTCACCGAATGCTTGCTTTACTTCCTTGTTCTTCCCGTTCTTTTGCGGAAGCACCGAAACCCTTCACCCCGCCCGGTGTAGCTGCACCTGTCTTTGTCAAAAACCGATAACAATCTTGACAGAGAATGAAGGCAGGGATACAATATCCTTGTTTTAGATTGGGAATTTCTTTGGTAATTGTTACACACAGATTGTAGAACCTGCATACTTTGCACAACTTTAACGTTTTTGAAGGGTGACGCATGGACCGCAGCACCACGATCCTCGGCATCGGGCACTGCTGCCAGGATTTTATCTGTACCGTGGAAGCCTATCCCCCGGAGGACGGCTCCACCCACATCCTTTCCATCGACGATTCCCAGGGCGGCGGCGCGGTTGCTACGGCCCTGTGCGCTGCATCCCGGCTCGGCGCCTCATGCTGCGTGATGGCGAACCTGGGGGACGACGCGGCGGGGGACCGTATCCTCTGGGGTTTTCGCTCGTTCGGTGTGGACGCTTCCCTCGTCCGGCGTGTCGCCGGGGGGAGGAGTTCTACCTCTTATGTAATGGTGGATCCGGCGAATGGAAGCCGCACGAAGTTCCCTTACCGGGACGCGTTGCCACCGATCCCCTTCGACGGGGAGCAGAGGCGGGCGATCGCGGAGGCGGCTGTCCTCCACCTCGACGGGACGCAGTACGATAACGCGCTGCGCGCCGCAGAGATCGCGAAGGCTGCAGGGACCCCGGTTTCCCTGGATGGTTGTTCCCGCCAGGGGGACAACGCGAAAAACCTCCGCTTGGCGGAACTGGCGGACGTCCTCATCATGAACGCGGTATATCCTTTCGCGGTCTCCGGGCGAGACGACCTGGAGGGTGCGCTGCACTTCATGGCTGCGCTGGGGGAGAAGCGGGCCGTTGTGATGACCGCCGGGAAAGACGGGAGCTACGCCCTGATCGAAGGGAAAGTCCTGCACATCCCGGCGTTCCCGGTAAACGCCGTGGACACCACAGGCGCGGGGGACGTCTTCCACGGCGCCTTTCTTGTGAAGTGGCTCGAAACGGAGGATGTGTGCGCGTGCCTCCGCTTCGCTTCCGCCGCAGCGGCCCTCAAATGCGAAAAGCCCGGGGGACGCGCGGGCATCCCGACACGCGGCCGAGCGGAGACCCTGGCGGGCTGCTGATTCTGAGCGCCTGCTGCTTTGCGTCTGCGAGCAGCATGCAGCATAAACGAAGGAGGAAACCCCCATGAAGAAGATCCTGTCCCTGATTCTTGCGCTGTCCCTGGTTCTCGGATGCATGGTCTTCTCCGCGATGGCCGATGAGCCGTCCGGAGAGCTGATCCTGTATACGACGGTCAGTGAGCTGCAGTACAACGCGTTGGTCGGCGCATTCCAGGCGAAATACCCGGGAATCGACGTCAAGTTCACCAAGGCCGGCGCCGGCGAAAGCAAGGCCCGTATCATCCAGGAGAAGGACAATCCGCAGGCGGACGCCATGTTCGGCGGCCTGGTGTACGCGGACCTGCTGGGCGACCTTGCTGACTGCTTGGAGCCCTACATCAGCATCAACGACGAAAAGATGCCGGAGGACATGAAGAATAAGTCCGGCATCCTGACATTCCACGACGCGCAGATCCCTTGCCTCTGGGTCAACGATGAGCTTGAAGAGGAAGCCGGCGTGACCATCACTGGTTACAAGGACCTGCTCAATCCCGTGCTGAAGGGCAAGATCGCCTCCGCGGACCCGACATCTTCCTCCTCCGCCTGGAACCAGCTCCAGTGCATCCTGACCGACTTCGGCGGCTGGGAGAGCGAGGAAGCCTGGACCTTTATCCAGGGCCTGCACGACAACGACATGGTCATCCTGTCCTCTTCCTCCGGTCCGTACAAGACCGTGTACCAGGGCGAATACACCGTTGGCCTGACCTATGAGCCCGCTGTCGTGCAGATGCTGGGCGAGGGCGCCGAGGGCGTGCACATCGTCTATCCGACGGAAGGCGTCACCTCCATCGCGTTCGGCTCTGCCGTCATCAAGGGCGCGAAAAACATGGACAACGCGAAGCTGTTCATCGACTTCCTCATCTCCGACGAAGGACAGGCCATCTACAACGAGTGCGGCGCGCGCCAAGCGAACGCGAACCTTGTCCTCGAGAACCCGAACCAGCTGATCGTCGACCTGTCCACGATCAACTACCTCGTCGCCGACACGCAGGCCCTGGCCGAGAATCAGCCGGCCATCCAGGATCACTGGCGCGAGATCTTCAAGTAAGCAATCCGCTGATCCATTGATCCGCTGAACCGCTGATCCGCGGACGCCCCGGACGCTTCCGGGGCCGTTCCGCCTCCGGGCACGGTAGCGGTGCCGTGCCCGGATTTCTTGTTTTCGCTGTTCTTCCGGGAGGGGGGAGACATTTATGATGAAAGCGAAAAAATGGGATATGTGGATGGTGATCAGCATCGTGCTGCTGTGTCTGTATATCCTGTTCATGCTCTATCCCATGTTCCGCCTGCTCAGCAACTCCATCCTAGATGAGGAGACGGGCGCTTTTACCCTCCGGTATTTTCAAAGGTTCTTCGACAAGGACCATGGCTACGCCTATACGTTGGTCAACAGTTTCCGGGTCTCCATCGCTGCCACGGTCGTGACGCTGATCCTCGGCGTGCCCATGGCATACCTTTACGCGATGTTCGAGATCCGCGGTCGGAACTTCCTTATGGTCATGATCATCCTGTGCTCCATGTCCGCTCCTTTCCTCGGTGCGTACTCCTGGGTGCTGCTACTGGGGCGGGGCGGTGCGATTACGAAGCTGATCAAGGCCTGGTTCGGGATCAAGCTTCCCGGCATCTACGGTTTCGGGGGCATCTTGCTGGCCCTCAGCACGAAGCTTTTTCCGCTCGTTTTCCTCTATGTGAACGGCGCTCTCAAAAACGTAGACAATTCCCTACTGGAGGCTTCTTCAAACATGGGCTGCAAGGGCGTGCGGCGCTTCTTCAAGGTCGTGATCCCACTGTGCATGCCCTCCATCTTGGCGGCCGGCCTCATGGTGTTCATGCGCTCCCTGGCGGATTTTGGAACGCCGCGCATGATCGGCGAGGGTTATATGACCTTCCCCGTTGTGATCTATCAGCAATATGTGGGCGAGGTCGGGACAAATTACAACTTCGCGGCAGCCATCGCGGTGATCGCGGTCGTAATTACGGCAGTCATCTTCCTCCTGCAGAAGTGGTCCTCGAACCGCTTCAGCTTCACGATGAACGCGCTGCATCCTATCGAACGAAAGAAACCGGGAAGGCTCGCGGGCTTTTTCATCCATCTATTCCTCTACGGGATGGTGGTGGTTTCCTATGCGCCGCAGCTGTTCCTGATCTATTATTCTTTCCACAACGTCAGCAAAACCGGTAACATCATCAAGCCCGGCTACTCCCTCATGAACTATCGCACGGTCTGGCCGGATCTGGGCCCCGCCATATGGAACACCTTCCGCATCTGCGGCGGTGCTCTGCTCATCATCATCGTGATGGCCATGTTGATCTCCTATCTCGTGGTGCGCCGGCGCAACCTGATGAACAATGTGATTGACACGCTCTCCATGATTCCGTATATTATCCCGGGCGCGGTCATCGGTATTGCCATGATCATGGGCTTCAACAGCGGCGCCATCGTGCTGACGGGCACGGTCTGGATCATCATCGTCGCCATGTGCATCCGCCGCATGCCGTATACGATCCGTTCCAGCGTCGCGGTCCTGCAGCAGATTCCGGTCACGGTGGAGGAGGCGGCTGCGAGCCTCGGCGCCTCCCAGATCAAGACTTTTTGGAAGATCACGATCCCGATGATGTTCAGCGGTGTGGCGGCCGGCGCCGTCATGACCTGGGTTACGCTGATCACTGAGCTTTCCAGCTCGGTCATGCTCTACAGCTATAAGACCATTACCCTGAACCTCCTAGTCTACGTGCTCGTCGTCGGCGGAACGGACGCCCGGGCCTGCGCGGCTTCTACCGTGCTGACCCTGTTCACGGTGATCACGCTCGCCGTTTACATGCGCGTTGCCAGGAACAGGGACCTGGCCCTGTAACCAAAATAAACGCTTTGTTTGAAGGAGGCAGTTTCCCATGCCCTGTGTGAACGCAAAGGAAATGCTCACGGACGCGAAGAAAAATCATTACGCGGTCGGGCATTTCAATCTGAACAACATGGAATCCGTACGCGCCTTCCTGCTGGCTGCGGAGGAGATGAAGAGCCCGATCATCCTGGGCGTCTCCGGCGGAACGGCGAAATACATGGGCGGCTATAAAACGATCGCCGACATGGTGCAGGATTTCGTGGATTACCTGAAGATCACCGTCCCGGTCTGTACCCATGTGGACCATGGCACGTTTGAAGAGGCAATGTCTGCGATCGACGGGGGATTCACCTCCGTCATGTTCGACGGCAGCAAGTACCCGATCAGCGAGAACATCGAAAAGACGCGTGAGATCGTTGAGCGCGCGCACGCGAAGGGAATCACGGTGGAGGCCGAGGTTGGTGCGATCGGCGGGGAAGAGGATGGGCGCATCTCAATGGGCGAATGCGCCGATCCGGAGCAGTGCAGACGCATCGCAGACCTGGGGATCGACTTCCTGGCAGCGGGCATCGGCAACATCCACGGAAAGTATCCGGAAGGCTGGCCGGGACTGCGCTTCGACGTGCTGGCGGCGATCCAGGAAAAGACCGGCGATCTCCCCCTGGTGCTCCACGGAGGCAGCGGCATCCCGGAGGATATGGTCCGCAAGGCCATCTCCCTCGGCGTCTCGAAAGTGAACGTGAACACGGAATGCCAGGTCGCCTTCACGGAGGCTACGCGGAAGTTCATCGAAGAGGGGAAGGATCGAGTGGGAAAGGGCTTCACGCCGCGCGCGCTTCTGGCCCCGGGCCTTGAGGCGACAAAGGCGAAGTGTATTGAGAAGATGCAGCTCTTCGGGAGCGTCGGGAGGGCATAAAACCGCAAAAATGACTGCCGCAGAACGCGCACGCTGCGGCAGTTATTTGCGGAATGCCGTGCGGCGCGCAGGGACGCGGAAAACCAGAGAACGAAAAGGAGCTGACCCGCGATGGCCTCGAGCAAAGGATATCTAGAGTTTATACTAGATCAGCTCTCCGCCCTGGAGGATGTGTCCTTCCGGCCAATGATGGGGGAATACATCCTATATTACCGTAGCAGAATCGTGGGCGGCATTTACGACGATCGGTTCCTGGTCAAGCCCACGAAGGCGGCCCTTACCATGATGCCGGAGGCGGAGCGCGAGATCCCCTACGAGGGCACGAAAGAAATGCTCCTTGTAGACAATGTCGACAGCCGGGAGTTTCTCACGGAGCTGTTGACGGCAATGTACGAAGAACTGCCGCCTCCGAAACAGAGAAAGAAGAAGCTGTAACCGTCCCGGGGCGATCCATTGTCACAGTTTCGCGCGCCAGCGCGAACCGGGAAGGAAGTATCGCGTTCCCATCATAACGGGACCGCCGCAACGGGAGTGTGATCCGGTGTTGAAATGGTTTTCGTCCGCGCTGCTTACGCTTGTCCTGCTCTTTGTTTTGGCGGCCGGCATGGCTGAAGGAACGGAAGAGGCGACCGGGCCTGTGGTTTCTGAATATGACGCTTTTGAGCCTGAAGGCGAGGATACTATCGAAAACCTGAATATGCTGGAGTTCGGTCCCGATGCCGTGGTGGAAAGGGATGCGCAGCGCAGGGCAATTTCTGTGAATGGGTATCCTACGCGTGTGGTGAACGCGGCGCTCAACATCCGCTCCACCACGGAACCGTTCCAGTATGAAATCGACTTCGCGGATTATCCCTTCTGGCGGCCGGCTACGATATACGATGGCAACCTCGCCATGATGTCCCTGACCATGGCCATGTGCGCGAACCGCGCTCTGAACCTCCGGCAGGAGCCGGAGAAGGACTTCAACCCTTCCCTGAACGTGGAACGGTTCTTCGCGGATGCGGGATTCACGGACATCCGCAAGGACGATTATTCCAAAGAAACCAGCATGTACACGGTGTCGACCGCCATAGGCAGCCGACGAATGGAGCATGAGGGAGAAGAGCCTTTTACGCTAATCGCGGTCGGAGTCTGCGGCGCGTTTTACAAAAACGAATGGCAGTCAAATATGACGCCTGGCGACGGAGATGTGCACGAGGGCTTCGCGTCAGCTGCCGGGCTCGTGATCGACCGCGTATCCGGCTACATCCTGTCGCGTGGGATCAAAGGAAGGATCAAACTGTGGATATCGGGATTCAGCCGGGCTGCCGCCATTTCGAACCTAGTCGCAGGGACCCTCGTCAAAGACGGTGTGCTGGCCAAGGAGGACGTCTACGCGTACACGTTTGCGACGCCTGCGGCGGTATTCCATCCCGCGGAAAGCGGATTCGAAAACATATTCAACATCATCAGCCCCATGGATCTCGTGCCCCAAGTGATGCCTTCTGAATGGGGCTTCGGGCGATACGGCCGGGATCTCTTCCTTCCCCTTACGGAGTTTTCCAGCCTTGGGACAATAGTCATGCATGCACGCAGGGAGGTCGCCCTAGAATACTTCGGCATCGACACGACTTATAGCCCCGCCTTGAACCTGCGCATGCGCCTGTTGTTTTCCCTGCTTATGGAGATACTGGAAAGCCGGGACCATTATAACGCAATATTCCAGCCTGCGGTGGTGGGCATCATGCAGCGAAAAAATGCCTCGAACACGCTTGCCACCCTACGTGCGCTGCTTCTGCAGTCCGGCAGGAATAGGGATTACGACAGGACCGCTGTGGACCGGTTCCTGAATTTTGCGTTCCGGGTTTTCGATAATGTGCTGACCAGGAGGGAACTGGCTGCCACGAACACGAACAGCGGTGGGGCGGCGATCCGACTCCTCAACGAGCACCGAGAAGACACGTATCTCGCCTGCATCAATATCATTCACCAGAATTTCTTCGAAACGGACCTTAGTTTCACATATGTGCTGATCCGTGGGCCCGTGCAGGTGCGGGTCTTC
>JAIKWN010000242.1 GCA_024684665.1 Clostridiales bacterium
TTCTTCAGAATCACTTTGGACACCATCATGAACAGGGCGCCCGGTACGCCTTTCCCGCTCACATCCGCCATCACCAGTGCCAGATGGTCCGCATCAATCATGAAGAAGTCATAGAAATCTCCTCCGACTTCGCGGGCCGGCCGCATGGTCGCGTACAGGTCAAACTCTTTTCGTTCTGGAAAGGGCGGGAAGATGCTGGGAAGCATGCCTTTCTGGATCTGGGTCGCCATATTCAGTTCGGTGTTGATCCGCTCTTTCTCGGCTGTCAGGGTTCTGAGATTCTCAGTATTTTCCACAATCCTGAGCTGCATCGCCCGGATCTCCCGGCTGAGGTCTCCGAGCTCGTTTTCCTCCGGGATCTCAACCCGGCTGATTTTGTCCGCGGAGAGACTTCCGTCTTCCTCGGGCGCGAATTCCGTTGCGGACTGCGCAAGCGCACAGATCGGCTTTGTGACATACCGGCGCAGCAGGTATACGCTGACAACGGACGCCACCGCTGTCAGGGCAAGGACATACAGGATGCACCGCGTCACGAAACCGTGATACTCCTTCACCGGATCTGTCATATCATAACCCAGCCAGAGCCTGCTTTCTGCACCGTCCAGATCGTAAATCTCACAGCGCAGGAGCAGCTTGTCCGAGGCAACCGTCACCATACGGGGGTTCAGAAATTCTGTTGGCGACAGCCCGTAAAAGCTGATTTCGCGGCCGAAATTCTCAAGCCAGTCGCTGCCGGTGCCGCCTTTCCTGTCGTAGGATACCCGGTAGATTGTTCCGTCCTTCAGCACTTCGGCGCTGACAATGTCCAGGTCGATGGCTTCCATCGTATCCCTGACGGACATGTCATAGGCAATCACATCGAAGAAGAGGCTCTCTCTGCCATACACGGGATCATCGCCCGTGAAGGAGGGCGTCTCATCCATCCAGTCCAGGAGCCGCTCATCTTCCGTATGGAGAGTGGCCCGCGCCTCCTTCAGTTCTTCGGTGCCGAAAAACTGTGCGAAGTAGGACAGATAAGGCGTGAAGTCTTCTGCATCCACTTCAAGTTCCGTCAGTCTTCTGGTGAACGGGTCCAGGATGGCCCTGCGATAATCGGCAGCACTGATCGCAACCAGCATCAGCGAGATACCGAGGGTAATCACAATGATCAGGAGGTTGACCTGAGCCGCCAGGGACAGGCGGCGGTGTTGATGTGTTGACATATTGTTCATCGTAATAGTTTCTGTCTCCATATGTTTTTCATGTTGTTCTCTAACGGATAGGAATCTGTCGGCAGAGTCAATATCCCTTCAGGTTTCCTGCCCGGCGAATTGGGTCATGTAAAGCTTGTAGTAGCTTCCCTTCTGCTGCAGAAGTTCCTCGTGCGTACCCGTCTCGATGATATGCCCTTGCTCCATGACCACAATCTCGTCCGCGTCCCGGATGGTGGAAAGGCGGTGGGCGATGATAAGACTGGTACGGTTTTTCATCAGCTCTACCATGGCGTTCTGGATCTGCTGCTCGGTGCGGGTATCCACGCTGGAGGTAGCCTCATCCAGTATCAGGATGAGCGGATAGCTTAAAAAGGCGCGGCCAATGGTCAGAAGCTGTCGCTGGCCCTGGGAGAGGTTGGACCCTGCGCCGACAAGAACGGTGTCATAGCCATCCGGAAGCGCCGCGACCACTTTATCACAGTTGGCGCTCTCAGCCGCCTCGATCATCTTCTTATCCGGGATGGAGGGATCCGCGTATTTGAGGTTATTGCGCACCGTGTCAGTGAACAGGACACTGTCCTGCAGCACGATTCCGACGGAATCCCGCAGCACATCGCAGGATATCTCCTGAATATCGTTTCCGTCCACCGTGATGACGCCGCTGTCCAGCTCGTAGAAACGCATCAGCAGATTGACTATCGTGGTTTTGCCGGAGCCCGTGGAGCCGACCAGCGCGATCTTTTTCCCGGCCTCGACTTTGAGGTTGAAGTCATAGATCACCTGCTTGCCGGGGACGTAGCTGAAATTCACATGCTTAAACTCGATCACGCCGTCAGTGACCGGCAGCTTCTCGCTGCCGCTCTTGTCC
>JAIKWN010000260.1 GCA_024684665.1 Clostridiales bacterium
CAGCAGGCGCTGGAACTCGTGCGGTCTTTCCCCTGCGGGGAATCGGAATACTGTTGGATCTCCTATGAGCCGGAAAATGAAGCCGCGCGGAATCTGCATCTTTCCTTCGGATTTGAGGAAAAGCCGGAAGATTATGTAGAGGGAGAAGAAATGCCGGCGGTAATGAAGCTGTAAAACGAACATCAAAAGGAGAATATGATTATGGATAAAAAGATAATGCTGGAAAACCTTGCACGCTCGGCGCATGAAAAAGGTGGATTCAACGGCACCTGGCTCTACGCGGAGGGAGGCAGGATCGTGTCAAAAGGCGCGGTGGGCTTTAGTGATCTGGAGGACAAAGTTCCGCTGCGCGAGGATAGTCTGTTCGATCTGGCGTCGATCAGCAAGCAATTCACCGCGGCTGCAGTCATGCTGCTGCGACGCAGAGGATCGCTGGCGTTGGAGGACGAAGTTACAAAGTTCTTCCCGGAAATCCCCTATAAGGGCGTCACGATCCGCCACCTGTTGAACCACACCGGCGGGCTTCCGGATTACATGGACTGGGTGGATAAGACCGCCAAGGAGGAAAAAACGATCCCAGGAAACGAGGTGATCGTCCGTTTCCTCTGTGAGTGCGGCGAGAAGCCATCCTTTGCTCCGGGCGAGCAGTTTGAGTACTCCAACACCGGCTACTGCCTGCTGGCACAGATCGTGGAGACCGTTGCAGGCGTTCCCTTTGAGGACTTTCTGCGGGACAACATTTTCGAACCTGCCGGGATGCACGCGACGCGTGTCTACCACCGCCGGCTGGAGAAGATCACGGTTCCGAATCTGGCCTGGGGGCTGTCGCTGCCGTTGGGCTCCGACCGCTACACGCTCCCGGATGACCTGCCAGGGGAGAGCGCGGCCGTTACCTGCGACGGAGCGAACGGGGACGGGCTGGTTCACTCCAACATCTTCGATTTGTTCCAATGGGATCGTGCGCTGAGAGCGGAGACCGTGCTGACGCAGGAAGAGCAGGCGCTGATGGCCACCCCCGGACGGCTCAACAACGGGGAGATCGGCATTGACAAGTTAGAGGAAGACGATCCCGATTACGGCTATGGTTTCGGCTGGGACGTGCTGGACGATCCTGCGTTCGGTCTGATCGTCTGCCACAGCGGCGGCTGGCCCGGTTATTATAACTGGTACGAACGCTTTGTGGACGCGGACCGCGTTTTGATCTGGCTGCGCTGCCGCGACGCGCGGGACGAGCGGGCCTGGCAATCCTTTTCCAGGGGCTTGACGGCAATCACGAGGGACAGAGAACCGGAGAGAGTCCGCAGCATCGAAGAACTCGCCGTTCAGAACCCGGACAGGAGCGGCTGGGATGAGTTCTGCGGGAAATACGACTATGCCATCGGGGACTTCCGTATCGAAGAGATCTTCCGGAAAGACGGCGAGATGTACGTGCGGGCAAACGACGACGACAGGGCAATTGAGCTGCGGCTCTACCCGTTGGGAGAGAAGACCTTTGGAATAAAAGACCTTGATGCAGACCTGACCCTGAGCGACGGCACGCTGACGCTGTATGGCGTGACTGGTAAGAAAACAGAATAGGATTCTTGTAGGGGAGGGTGAGCTACTCCCCTGCGGCATTATCGCAAGGAAGCTCCTGTATACCAGCCCCGTTGATGTATTCGAACGTATGCCACAGGCTCCCGATTGCCACACCTTGTTATATCCTGTTGTGAGTTAATCTTGCCCTTGCTTTTGCCCTTATGAGCGGCGCGGGCGTTATAGAAACGGTGTAACATTTCATAAAGGGATTCGGTGAGCAGATTACATAAAATCCTTTGTTTTCAGCGGTTTCAGAAGATTTCATTCAAGTCCTGTAATCACCGGCGAATGTCTATGATTTCGGGGATTTCAAATTCCAGTTTGTCTTTGTCGAAAAGAGCCGCGTAATAGAAAAAGAGGTGCGAGCCGCCAGACTCGTACCTCTTTTCACTTCTTTGCGGAGTTCGCCCCAAGGCAGGCATTTTTTCATATTTGGGGTTACGCAGGCAGATGCGCCCCGATGATTCGGACGATGACGTCGTGGAGCTTCTCCACGGTGTAGGCGCCGACGATGGGCTCCAGATGGCTGTTGCCCACGCCGGAATCGTCGGGGAGGAAGACGTAGGTCCCGCCGGTGAGGATCGCCAGGGCGCGGCCGAAGAGCTCGGTCTCGCGATCGG
>JAIKWN010000264.1 GCA_024684665.1 Clostridiales bacterium
ATAGGCGAATCAACGCCTACAGACTGTTTTGATCTTATTCAACTGTCAAACTTCCGAGGCCGAAAGGCCTCTTTTTGCGCCCTTGCGGCATTTCCCGGTTTGGGTTATACTACGGCGAAAAGAACTTCTACCATGGGAGGACCGGTATGGATCACTTCAAAGAGGATATCGTCGGGCGGGGGAATCCCAGCCTGTATAACGCGCTGTACGTTCTTGCCTGGGCGCTGCTCGCCCTCTTGGGCGTTCATGCCTTCGTGCTGCTGCAGATGCTGATCATGCAGTTCAGCCTGCCGGCGCTTGCCATGTTCCTCGCGAACGCGGGGCTCGCGGTGCTACTCTATTTCGGGAAGGACGAACTGAAGGCGGAATACGAATACACCTTCACCAACGGGACGCTGGATTTCGCGAAGGTGCTGCGCGGAGCCAGGCGGAAGGAACTGGGGAGCATGAACGTGGCCAATGTGGAAGCCTGCGGGCATGTGACCGATCCCTCCTTCGCGCGCTTCCGCAGCATGAACAGCGTCCGCACCCGGAACTGGTTCCTGAACCGGGACGGCAACCTGTTCTATTTCTATTACACGAAAGACGGACAGAAGAACATGATCGTCCTGGAACCCAGCGAAGAAATGGTGACGATGATCCGGGTGTATCTCCCGGCCGGGGTCTACCGGGGATGAGGAGCACGGCGGCGATATGAAGGATCGTATGATCTATCTCGACAACAGCGCGACCACGCGCCCTTATGACGCAGTGATCGAGCGCATGGCGCGGGCCATGCGGGAAGAATATGTCAATCCAAGCGCGGCGTACGCGCCGGCCCTTGCGGGGGAGCGGGCGGCGGACGCCTGCCGCGCGCGGGTCGCCGCGGCGCTTTCCGCCAGGGAGTACCGGGTCTGCTTCACCTCCGGCGGCACGGAAAGCGACAACCTGGCCATCCTGGGCACGGCGGAAACGCTGCATGAAAAGGCGAATTTCGTCGCCAGCGTGGTGGAGCATCCCGCCGTCCTCGAAACGATGAAACGGGTTTCCGCCCTCGGGCATGAGGTGCGCCTGCTGCCCGTTACGGCGGAGGGCGCAGTCGATCTTTCGCGGGCGGAAGGGCTGATCGACGAACGCACGGCGTTCCTCAGCTGCATGAACGTGAACAACGAGACTGGGGCGGTGCAACCCGTAGAGGAACTCGCTCTGATTGCAAAGAGAAAGAACCCGAAGACTGTCGTCCACGTGGACGGGGTACAGGCCTTTCTCCGGGTTCCCCTCGCCCTTCCGGCGGCCATGATCGACTGCTATTCTCTGAGCGGGCACAAGATCCACGGACCAAAGGGCATCGGTGCGCTGGTGATGCGGCCGTCCCTTAGATTGGCGCCCCAGATGACGGGCGGCGGGCAGGAGAAGGGGCTGCGCTCTGGCACGACGAACCTGCCGGCGGTCCTGGGGCTCGGCGAGGCGGTGAAGGAGACCCCGGCGGACGTCGCCGTGCGCCTCAGGAGGCTGAAGCTGCGCCTCTGGGAACAGGTAAAAGGCGGGGAAGCCGTAGCCAACGGGCCGGATCCGGCGGACGAGGCCCGCTCCGCGCCCCATATCCTCAGCTTGTCCTTCCCGGGTGTGCGAGGCGAGGTGCTGCGCAATGCCCTCGAGGGCGAAGGCATCCTGGTATCGACCGGTTCGGCCTGCGCTTCCCACAAGCAGAAAGTGAGTTCCGGGCTCCTCGCGACCGGCATGGATCCCCGCCTGGCGGACGGTACGATCCGCGTGAGCCTTGGGCTGTTCAATACGGAAGAAGAGATCGACCGCGCGGCGGAGGCGATCCTGCGCCTCACGGCGATGCTGCGGAGATTTCAGAGGAGATAATCATGCGCGAAGTATTGCTCGTCCGGTACGGCGAGGTGTTCCTGAAGGGGCAGAACCGTCCCTTCTTCCTGCACAAGCTGATGAACCAGATCCGGGAGCTGGTCGAGGGCGTCGGCGGGAAAGTCTGGCTTTCGGAAGGACGTATTTACGTGGCGGACTGCGTGGACATGGAAGAGTGCGCAAAGCGTGTCTGCCGGGTCTTCGGTGTCCATTCCGTCAGCCCCGCGGTCGAAATGGAAAAAGATGATTTCGAAGCCGTCTGCCGTCAGGCCGCACATATGATGGGGGACTTCGAGGGCAGCTTCAAGGTCCTGGCCAGGAGATCCGACAAACATTATCCGCTGGATTCCCCGGCCATAATGCGGGAGGCGGGAGCTCGCATTCTGGAAGCCAATCCCCGGCTGCATGTGGACGTGAACCATCCGGATACGGTCATGACCATCGAGATCCGTGACTTCGCGTATCTCTCCTGCCGCCGCCTTCCTGCCGTCGGCGGCATGCCCATGGGCACGAACGGCCGCGCCTGCCTCCTCCTTTCCGGCGGCATCGACAGCCCGGTCGCCGGCTACATGGTGGCGAAGCGGGGCGTGGAGCTCTCGTGCGTGCACTACCATTCCTTCCCCTATACGAGCGAACGGGCGAAGGACAAGGTGCTCTCCCTGGCCCGGATCCTCGCTTCTTACTGCGGTCCCGTTCGGGTATACATCGTCCCCTTCACAAAGATCCAGATGGAGATCCACGCGAAATGCCGGGAGGATTACACTACCCTGCTCATGCGCCGCTTCATGATGGCCATTGCGGAGCGGGTGGCGAAGGAGGACGGGGCGCAGGCGCTCGTCACCGGCGAATCCATCGGCCAGGTAGCCAGCCAGACCATGGAAGCCTTGGCCTGCACGGACGCCATGGTGGACCTGCCGGTCTTCCGGCCGCTCATCGGCATGGACAAGAGCGAGATCATCGCGCGAGCGGAGGAAATCGGCACCTACGAAACTTCCTCTCTGCCCTATGAGGACTGCTGCACCATCTTCACCCCAAGGCATCCTGCGACCCATCCGCGGCTTTCCGCCGTCCTGGCGCAGGAGAAACTCCTCGATATGGAGAGCCTGATCGCGGAGGCCGTTTCCGGAACGGAATGCGTGCGCGTTTCGGCGGAGGACCAGCCCGCAGAAGAAAGCTTCTAAGACCCCTGCGGAATGGAACCGAAACGATCCGAATCAAACCGAAACGGATTGAATCGGATTGAAACTATGGTTGTGCAATGGCGGAAAATCTGTTATACTGCGGATATTCCAGAAGGAGGTGTTTGCATGAGCGAAGAGAATGTGACCAAGGCCCAGGAAAACGGCCAGATTACATATGCGAACGAGGTCATTTCGACGATCGTCACCGTGGCGACTCTGGAGGTCGAAGGGATCTCGGGCATCACCGGCGGCGGCGCGATCAGCGGCATCATCACGAGAGGGAAAACACCCCGTGGCGTCAAGGTGGACGTGAAGGGCGACCGGGTAAGCGTGGATATCAGCGTTTCCGTGGATTACGGCATCCCGATCCAGAAGGTGGGAAGAAACTGCCAGGAGAACGTCCGCAAATCCATTGAGACTATGACAGGCCTCAAAGTCGAGCGGGTGGATCTGCACGTCGTCAGCGTCAGCTTCGAAAAGGAGAATCAGGAGCTGGACAAGGGGCAGCGCCTTGCGCTTTCCTTGGATGGCGAAATCGCAGAAGAAAAGCCGGCGGAACTCGCGGAAGCGCCTGCGGAAGCCGAAGACGCAGACGCGACGGAAGTGGACGCGCAGAAAACGGCTGAAGAAGAGGCTGAAGAAGAAGCCGAAGAAGAGGCCGGAGAACAGCCGGAAGACGACGACAGCAAAACGGAAACCGTAACCTTTGAGTTCGCAGAGGAGACGGAGGAAGAACCGGAAGACAGCGAAGGGGACGACAGGGAATACCGCGGAACTGACGCGAAGACGGAAGAGGAGGCTGCCCAATGAAACATCCGTTTTGGGACCGGATCCTGATGCTCATCACGGCTGCCGTATGCATCGCCGCGGCGGCCGGGATCGTGATGCTCATCTTAGGCAAATTCTCCCTGGGGCAGGTCACGGATCTGCTCGGTAGGATCGACTTCTCCCGCAGCATCGTAAAAGCCATCGGAGGCGCGGCGGCGGCGGTTTGCGCCCTCTTCGGCGTGTTCATGCTGTCCATGATGACGCCCGCCCGCAAGAAGAAGAGTAGCAACTTTGCGATTCAGCGCAACGAGAACGGAATGGTCCGCATTTCCCTCAAGGCGCTGGAGACCTTGGTCAACAAGGTCCTGAACCAGCATGCGGAGCTGAAGGTCGTGACCTCCTCCCTCTTCAGCGACGAGGAGACCATCCGGGTGGATGTGCACATCGCCCTGCAGTCCGACATCAGCATGCCACTTGCCATCTCCTCCCTGCAGAAGCAGATCAAGCGCTATATCGAAGCCTGCTCCGGCGTGCAGGTATCAGAAGTACGTATCTTTGTGGACAGCACGCTGCCTTCGGACGAGAATGCGGCTAAGTCCCCCTATGCGATCCCAGAATCCCTGCTGAAGGGCACGGATGCGCTTTCCGAGGGACATCCGGAAGAGGAGCCTGCATCGCCCCCAAAATCTGAGCCGGTTCCGGAAGTGAAGCCTGAGCCCGATCCGGAGCCGGCGAGCGCCCCTGGCAAGGCGGAATTCGGGCAGAGCGACTTCATGCGGGAAGCGTACGCGCCGAAGAGCGAGCCCGCCCCCGCGGAAGAAGCAGACGAAGCCGAAGAAGAGGCTGAAGCCGCTGAAGCAGAAACTGAGGCAGAAACCGGAGAAGCTCCTGCGGAGGAATCCGGGGAAGAGCCTGAATACGAAGAAGAGCCCGAACCCGCAGGGGAACCGGAAGAGGAAGACGAATTTGCGGCAGAGCCGGAGGACGAGGAAGAGCCGGAGTTCGAAGAGAATTCCGAACCTGCGGAAGGATCTGACGCAGAGACAGAAGCGGAAGAATCCGTTGATACCGAAGAACCGGAAGAACTGCTGGAAGAGGAATACCCGGAAGAAGTACCGGCGACAGAGGAACAGCCGGAAGAGGAACTTCCGGAGGAAGACTCCGCCTTCGGCGGGAATTATGAAAAGAAACACAAGGCGGGCGAATCGGCCTTTGGGGCTGACGCGGAAGGGACGGGTGATGCGCTGTGAAAGACATCCGGACTGCCATTCAGCAGATGCTCACCCTCGGAACCGCTGCCTGCGCCATGTTCTGCGCGGCGCTGGGTGTCATCTTCGCTATCCTTTGCCTGACCATCGGGCCGGGTCCCGCGGTCCTGATAGCCGTTTGCTTCCTGCTGGGCGCCTTCATTGGCGGCGTCAGGGACAAAAAGGCTTTTATCCGCGGATGTGTGAATTTCTTTCATCGGGACGAAAACGACTATTGACGCGGAAGAACGCCCCGGCAAAAGCCGGGGCGGTTTGAAAGCGGGACAGGAGAATAACCATGTCAAGGCCCGCGGCCCGCGAGGCGGCCATGCAGCTTATCTTTGAACAGCTTTTCGGAGGCGAAGGGGAGCAGGAAGCTCTCGTTGAGCTTACCGGATACGAACCGGTGCCGAACGACGCGAAATACATTGCGCACGTCGTTTCGGGCGTTCGGGAGCACCGGAAGGAACTGGATGGGATGATCGCGCCTTGCTTGCGCGGATGGTCATTGGAGCGCATTGCGAGGGTCAACCACGCGGTACTACTCCTCGCCGTCTTCGAAATGGAGGACGGGCTGCCGGCCGGCGTCGCCATCAATGAGGCGCTGGAGCTGACGCGCAAATACTCCGGCGAGGAGAGCGTGGGATTCGTGAACGGCGTGCTGGGAACGATCCGGCGACAGGCGGGGAAAATGAATGAACGCGATCCTGGGGTTTGACACGAGCTGCTATACGACCAGCGCGGCCCTGGCTACCCTGGAAGGAGAGATCCTTTGCTCCAGCCGGCGGCTGCTGACGGTTCCCGCGGGGGAGCGGGGGCTCATGCAGTCCGAGGGGTTGTTTCAGCACGTTTCCCGCCTTCCGGAGATCCTGGAAGTGGCGCTTCGGGAGGCGGCGGGCGCGGAAATCGTCGCAGTGGCTGCCAGCGTCCGTCCGCGGCCCCGGGAGGATTCGTATATGCCCGTCTTTCGGGCGGGGGAATCGCAGGCACGGTCGGCGGCGGCGCTGCTGGGCGTGCCTTTTTATCCGGTAAGCCACCAGGAAGGGCATGTGCGGGCGGCTCTCGTGGATTCCGGGATCGACCGGAAGCAGCCCTTCCTTGCCCTGCACCTTTCCGGCGGGACGACGGAAATGCTGCTTTCGGACGGGAGTGGGCTCACGCTGCTGGGCGGAAGCTTGGACCTTTCCGCCGGACAGCTGATCGACCGGATCGGCGTTTTCCTGAACCTTGGCTTTCCCGCCGGGCCGGAAATGGAACGGCTCGCCCTGCGGGGGACGGCGGAGGGGCGCATCGGCGTCTCCATCCGCGGCTGTAACTGCTGCATTGCCGGTGCGGAAAACAAGGCGAAGGGTTTTCTTGCCTCCGGCGGATTGACCCCGGAGGATGCCGCAGCGGAAGTATTCGACTTCCTCGCCCGCACGGTGGAGCGGATGATCGAGGCGGGCTGCGGGGAGACCGGATGCCGGCAGGCACTTCTGGCAGGGGGCGTCGCTTCTTCTCGGCTCTTTGGCTTTCTGGTCCGCGCGCGGGCGGAAAAGCGGCGCCTCAGATGCAGGATTTGTTTCGCCCGGCCGGAGCTTTCCGGCGACAATGCCGCCGGCGTCGCGCTTTTGGGCGCGGATCGCTGGTGGGCAGAACAGGAGGTACTCCATGGCCATTCGGATTGATGGGAAGGCGGTTGCGGCGATTGTGCGCGCCGCGGCGGCGGAACGAGCAGCGCAGCTGCGGGCCCGCGGCGTCGAGCCGCATCTCGCGGTGATCCTCGCGGGGGAGAATCCCGCGAGCGCTGTGTACGTGCGCAACAAAGAGCGGGCCTGCTGCGAGGCGGGGATCCGTTCCACGGTCGTCCGTCTGCCGGAGGACGTTTCCCAGACGGTGCTGGAGACGGAGATCGCGCGGCTGAACGGGGACGAAACGGTGCACGGCATCCTTGTGCAGCTGCCTCTGCCGAAAGGGCTGGATGAGAAGCGTGCCCTCGCGCTCATCGATCCCGCAAAGGACGTGGATGGTTTCCATACGGTCAATACGGGGAACCTCTGGAAGGGGGAGCCCGGTTTCGTGCCCTGTACGCCTCATGGCGTCATGGAGCTCCTGAAAGCCTATGACATCGATCCCAGGGGCAGGCGGGCGGTGATCGTCGGGCGCAGCGACATCGTGGGCAAGCCTATGGCGGCGCTTCTCCTGCGCGCGGACGCGACCGTGACCGTCTGTCATTCCAAAACCCGGAACCTGAAAGAGATCTGCCGCGAGGCGGAGATTCTCGTGGCCGCGGTCGGAAAGCCGCGCATGATCACGTGGGATATGATCCGCCCGGGCGCTGCGGTCATCGATGTGGGCATCAACCGCGTTGACGGAAAGCTCATGGGCGATGTGGACTTTGAAGGGGCGGAGAAGGTGGCCGGCTGG
Organism: Clostridiales bacterium; assembly: GCA_024684665.1. The sequence continues at coordinate 7,454 of JAIKWN010000264.1, forward strand.
ATCACTCCGGTCCCCGGCGGGGTCGGCCCCATGACGATTTCCATGCTGCTGCAGAACGCGGTGCAGGCGGCGGAGCGGGCATGTCCCTCCTGACGCTAACCGTCTCGCAGCTGAATCGCTATGTCCAACGAACGCTGGCGGGCGATCCGCTGCTGCGGGACCTGGAGGTCGTGGGCGAGATCGCGAACCTCAGGGTCTACGGCGGGGGGATGCTGTTCTTCTCCCTGCGGGACGAGGAGGCGACCCTGCCCTGCGTGCTCTTCGCGGAGGACGCGGAGCGGCTCCCCTTCATGCCCGCGGACGGTATGCGGGTGAGCGCCCGGGGCAGCGCGGGGCTTTATCCCAAGGGCGGGCAGTACCGCATGACGGTGCGTTCCCTGCGGGCCGCGGGCTTAGGGGCGCTGTACGAGCGGCTGCAGGTCCTGAAAAGAAAGCTTGAGGCGGAAGGCCTTTTCGACGGGGAGCGCAAGCGCCCGATCCCCCGCGCCCCGGATACGATCGGGGTTGTCTCCTCCGCTTCCGGGGCGGTCATCCACGACATCATCAATGTGGCGACCCGGAGGAACCCGCAGGCGCGCATCCTCCTGTGCCCCTCTAAGGTGCAGGGGCCGGGCGCGGCGGAGGAAGTGGCGAGAGCCATCGCTTGCCTGGAGCGGGTGCCGTATGTTTCCGTCATCGTGGTGGCCCGGGGTGGCGGTTCGCTGGAAGATCTCTGGGCCTTCAATGAAGAGACCGCGGTTCGGGCGGTCGCAAACTGCCGGAAGCCCATTGTCTCTGCCATCGGGCATGAGACGGACGTGACCCTCTGCGACCTTGCGGCGGATCTCCGCGCGCCGACGCCCAGCGCGGCGGCGGAATGCGCAGTGCCCCTCAGGGCGGACCTGGAGGAAGAACTGCAGGGGCTTCTCGAGGAACTGCGGGAGAGCTTGTCGGACTGCCTGACGGAGCTGGAGACTCGCCTGGCCCTGACGGAGACGCGACTTCTTTCCATGCATCCCGGGCGGCGGCTCGCACGGGAGGAAGAGCGGCTACGCGCCGCGGAAAAACTGCTGAAGAAAGCGGGACGGGCCATGCTTTCCCGATCAGAGGAACGCCTTGGCCATCTCCTGCGGGAACTGCAGCTGGCCGGGCCGGGAGAGGTCCTGCGCCGGGGATACGCCATCGTGCAGCGCGCTTCCGGGAAACCGGCGGTTTCTGCCGGGGCGCTTGCGGATGGAGAACGGGTGTTACTGAGATTTGCGGACGGCGGTGTTCCGGCGGTCATCCGGCGGGACTCCCCGGAAGATGGAGAATAAAGCGGGCGGATGCGAAGGGGGAGGGGCGGAAATGAGCCCGAGAAAAACGAAAGCGGAAAAGACACCGGCCACCTTTGAAATCCGGGTGGCGGAGGTGGAGGCGATTGCCGCGGCCCTTGGCGAGGGCGAGATGCCCCTTGAGGAGGCCATGCAGGCTTATGAAAAGGGCGTCGCTCTGGTGGATGGACTGAAGAAAGAACTGGCCTCCTATCGCCAGCGGATCGAACAGATAGACCCCGAGACAGGGGAGATTGCCCCTTTCCCGGAGAATCCGGAGGGAACCTATGACGTATGAAGCGCAGTTTTCCGAATACTTCCGCATGACGGAAGAAACGCTGGCACGGCTTCTGTCGGACGGGAAAACCGTTTTCGCGGATATCCCGAGAGGTCTCCTGGAGGCGATGCGCTACAGTGTAATGGCCGGGGGCAAGCGCCTGCGGCCCGTGCTGCTGCTGGCAGCCTGCGACCTGTTTTCCGGGCCTATAGAAGAGGCGAAGGTTCCCGCCGCGGCCGTCGAGATGATCCATACTTATTCCCTCATCCACGACGACCTACCCGGCATGGACGACGACGATTACCGCCGGGGCCGGCTGACGAATCACAAGGTTTTCGGCGTGGGCAACGCGATCCTCGCCGGGGACGCGCTCCTGAACGGGGCCTTTGAGGTGCTGTTTCAAAACGCCCTAGCGTATCCCGCCCATATGGAGCACCATATCCGGGCGGCGGCGGCCATCGCGGGGCGCGCGGGCGCCGGCGGCATGATCGGCGGACAGAGCGTCGACCTGCGCAGCGAGCATGAGGAGCCGAGCATTGGTACGCTCCAATACATCCACGAGCACAAGACTGCGGATCTCCTGACCGCGTCCCTCGAGGCGGGGGCGATGATCGCCGGGGCGGATGAGGACGGGCTTGCTGCGCTGCGGCGCTTCGGCCTGGCCGCCGGCACGGCTTTCCAAATCGACGACGACATCCTGGACATCGAAGGGGACGCCGCGCTCCTCGGAAAGAAGACGGGCATGGATGTGGAGCGTGGCAAGATGACCTGGCCTGCGCTCATGGGGCTTGAAGCCGCGAAGGCGGAATCCCGGCGGCTCTGGAACGAGGCGGAAGAGGCTCTCTCCCGTTTTGGCGCGAAAGCGGACTTCCTGTACGGCTTCGCGGACCGCACGGCGAGAAGGAAGAGCTGAGCTCCTGTCTTCTCAGCCGCCCCGTAGCTCCCCTAGATGAGGTTATATTGCGACGAAGCGTGAACAGCGCAAGACCATAGAAAGCAAAGAAAGCATACCCAAAGAGAAAGGGGGGATCGCCATGGCGTTGCTTGAGGCCATCGAAGGGCCGCAGGACGTGAAAAAACTGAACCGGCAGGAATGCGAAGAACTGGCGGCGGAGCTTCGCCGGGCGATCATTACGACGGTCTCCCGTCAGGGCGGGCATCTGGCGTCCAACCTCGGCATCGTGGAAGTAACCATCGCGCTGCACCGGGCATTCGCTAGCCCGGAGGACCAGCTGATCTTCGACGTTGGGCACCAGGTTTACGCGCATAAGCTGCTTACGGGCCGGCAGGACCGCTTCCAGACCCTGCGCAGCTACGGCGGGATCTCCGGATTCCCCTGCCGGGCGGAAAGCCCCCACGATCTCTTTGACACCGGGCACTCCTCCACTGCCATTTCCATGGCGCTTGGGCTGGCGAGAGCACGGGATCTTTCCGGGGAAACACGCCACGTGGTGGCCGTCGTCGGGGACGGCGCGCTGACCGGCGGCATGTGCTATGAGGCGATGAACGACGCGGGGAACACGCATACGAAGCTCATCGTCGTCTTAAACGACAATGGCATGTCCATATCGAAAAACGTTGGCGCCCTGTCGGATACACTTAAACACCTGCGCGCCTCTTCCTCCTGGTATGCGAAGAAGAAGCGGGTCCGTCGCTGCCTGGAGCGGATCCCCGCGGTGGGCAAAACGGTCGCCCGGGTCATCATGGGCGCCATCGACATGGTGAAGACCGTGACCACGGGGGGCGGGCTATTCGAGGCGCTGGGCTTCCGCTATCTCGGCCCCTTCGACGGGCATAACGTGGAGGAACTGACCCACGTCTTCGAAGAGGCAAAAGCCGTGACGGAGCCCGTCATCATTCATGTGCTGACGCAGAAGGGCAAGGGTTACGACCTCGCGGAACAGAAACCAGAAAAGTATCATGGTATCGCACCGTTCCGGGTGGAAAACGGCATGAAGCGGAAAATCAGTGGGAGCAGGAACGCCGCCGTTACCGTGGGGGAAACGCTCTGCGCTCTAGCTGAGGAAGATACAAGGGTGGTCGCTATTACGGCAGCGATGAAAGAGGGCGTCGGTCTTTCTGGCTTCGCGGACCGGTATCCGGAACGCTTCTTTGACGTCGGGATAGCAGAGGAACACGCGCTCTCCATGGCGGCGGGGCTGGCCCGGGGCGGCATGCGCCCCTATTTCGCGGTTTACGCGACGTTTTTCCAGCGTGCCTTCGATCAGCTCGTACACGACGTTGCGCTGCAGGGGGTTCCAGTCTGCATTCTGGCGGACCATGCGGGCCTTGTGGGGGACGACGGGAAGACCCATCACGGCGTCCTCGCGGGCGCCATGACGCTCCCGGTACCGGGGTTGACCGTGCTTGCACCGCGGGATACGCGGGACCTCGCCGGGGCCATCCGCCTTGTGAATTCGCTTCCCGGCCCTTCGGTCATCGCCTTCCCCAAGGAGGGCATCGAACCCTATGCCGAGAGTGGATCGCTTGCAGTCGGACACTGGCAAACGCTGCGGAAAGGGACGGACGCGGCGCTGCTCTCCTTCGGGCGCATGGTGAAGACGGCTCTCCGGACGGCGGAACTTCTGAATGGAAAGGGCGTGTCCGCGGCCGTCGTCGACTGCGCGAGCCTGAAGCCCATGGACAGGGATTGCCTGCGGCGGCTTTCCCGGGACGGGATCCCTGTCTTCACGATGGAAGAAGAACAGAAGACTTGCGGCTTCGGCGCGGAAGTTGCGCGCCTGTCGACGGAAATGGGGATCGCGCCGCCCGCTGGGATCTTCGGGATCGGGGACGAGTTTGTTCCCCACGGGGACACGGAACTGCTGCTCCGGGACGCGGGCCTTTCGCCTGAAAGCCTGGCAGAGCGGATTTTCGCGCGGCTGCGGGAGGAAGAACATGTCGAATAAGCAGCGGGCGGACGTGGCCCTTGTCGCCCGTGGTCTTGCGGAAAGCCGGGAGAAGGCGCAGGCGCTGATCATGGCCGGGTTGGTCTATCTGGGCGAAACCCGGATAGATAAACCCTCGGAAAAAGTGGGGCCGGAGGAGCCGCTGACCGTGCGGGATGCGGGACGCCACTATGTGAGCCGCGGCGCGCTGAAACTCGAGAAGGGGCTTTCAGTCTTTTCGGTCGTTCCGGCGGGTCGGGTTTGCCTGGACCTCGGCGCTTCCACGGGGGGATTCACCGACGTGCTGCTGCAGGGCGGCGCGGCGCGGGTATACGCCGTGGACGTGGGTTACGGGCAGCTGGACTGGCGCCTGCGGGAAGATCCGCGGGTTACCGTGATGGAGCGGACGAACGCCCGGTATCTGACGCCGGAGGATTTTCCGGAGAGACCGGATCTGGCCGTCATGGACGTTTCATTTATTTCGATCACAAAGATTCTGCCGGCGGCGGCGGCGATCCTGGGAGACGCAGGGGAATTTGTAACCCTGGTGAAACCCCAGTTCGAGGCCGGCCGGGAGAGGGTCGGGAAGAAGGGCGTCGTCCGGGATCCGGCGACGCATCTGGACGTTCTGCGGTCCGTCCTGCGCTTTGTGCGGGAAGAGATGGGCTGGTTCCCTGCGGGCATAAGCTTCTCGCCCATCCGGGGGCCTGAGGGAAATATCGAGTTCCTGCTGCACCTGTTGCCCTCGGGAGAGTGTCCCAGCGTGACGGATGCGGATGCGGAACAGGTTGTCGCGGAAGCGCACAGGGAATTTTCGGAAGGAGACGGCGCATGATCGGGCGTGCAGCTTTTACCATCAACCGCGTCAAGGAGACCGCCGTCCAGGCGGCGATGACCTGCGCGGCCCTCTGCCGGGAGCAGGGCATCCTGCCCCTCGTCCTCGCGGAAGACCGGGAGGAGTGGGAGCGCCTGGCGCCGGATTTGCCGGCTGGCTTTATCGAAAGCCCGAAGGAAGCGGACGCGTTCTTCGTCTTCGGCGGGGACGGCACGTTGCTGCGGGCGCTGGACCGCTACGCGGGCATGGAGATCCCGATCCTCGGCGTGAACCTCGGCCGGCTTGGTTTCCTGCCGGAGGTGCAGACCGGGGATATGGCGCGCGCGCTTGCCTGCCTCCGGGCGGGGGACTACCGGGAGGAGCGGCGGATCATGCTCTCCTTCCGGGCGGAGACGGCGCATGGCGCGGCGCGGGGCGTGGCCACCAATGAGGTGGCGGTCTCCCGCGGCCTGTCCCAGCGGATGATCGCGATGGACGTCCTTTCGGACGGGAAGCTTGTGGAGCACTACATCGCGGACGGGATCCTCATTGCGAGTCCTACAGGATCCACGGCCTATTCGCTCGCGGCGGGCGGCCCGGTGGTGAGCCCGGACGTCTCGTGCCTGCTGATCACGCCGGTCTGTCCGCACAGCCTGCATGCGCGGCCCTTCGTGGTATCGGACCGGAGCCGCATCGAGATCCGCCTGCGCATGGCGGAGCGGCGGGAGGGGATCCTGCTCTCCGCGGACGGGGAGCCCGTATCGGAGCTTTCGAACGACGACGTCGTCGAGATCACGCGCTCGCCGCATGACGCGCGCCTCATCCGCCTCCCCGGCGAACGGGACTTCTTCGGACTCGTGAAACGCAAACTCTCTGCCAGCCCGCTGTGACGGAGGTATGGACATGCGTATATTTCACCCGCGGATCCTGACGCTGCCCGCGCTTTTTCTGCTCCTCACGTCCATGGGATGTCTTGCCGGGGCGGAGGAAGAAACCCCCGCCCTTTCCTATGAAGTCAAATTCCTGCTGGATTCTGACAGAGTGCTCGGCGAAGATCATCTGCTGAAAGAAGAAGTAAAAGCACTTTTCGGGATATCGGCAGAATCGGAAAAGTATCCGGACAAATATGAAGAAATCGAAGCCCTTTATCTCGAAACGATGGACAAGACATATTATAAAGAAGGATGGATCAACCGGATTCGCTGGAAGGGAGAAGAAGGGGAACTGGAGAGAACCTATAAACGCAGATTCTCTTTTGATGGAATGAGCGAAGAGGATGTGGAAGCGGCGCTGAATCTGGCAAAGAATGCGGGATTTGAGCCCGGATCGAAATATGAGGCGCAGATTGACTGGAGTCAGGACAAGATGACGCTGAGTTTCACCAAGCTGCCTGAATCGACTGAGCTACGTGAGCAAAGTCCGGAACTTGCAAAAATGACAACAGGGGAAGCGGTCCATTATCTTCTTGAAGATATGCCGGAGGAAGAAACAGACAGAACATCCATTCTGAGAGCGCAGAAGGCAGGCCCGGTTACTTACCATAAGATAAAAGGGGTCTTCAACGATGAAAAAGGGAAGAAAATTACGAAAGTGACTATTGAAATCTGGCCTGTCGAAAAAAAGAGAACAAAAGAGGTTACCTATACTGCAGAACTCTCCTTCAAAGTGGAGGGAAAAAAAGCTTTTTATCAAACGGCTGACAGTTATCGGAAGCAGCTCGAGAAATTTATGGAAGAGAATGAGCTTCTCTCAGAGGATGACAGCCTGAAAACGACAATGATCCTGGACGCGTACATTCGTCCTTACCCGGAGACAATCGCCTTTTCGCTCCCTGCGGGATTGACGAAAATCGGCAGTGACGCGTTTGCCGGCTGCCCTGTTTCCTCGGTGCTGGTGCCGGACAAGACGGGGGACATCGTCGGGAATCCTTTCTCAGGCGCAGAAGACCTGATCGTCATCGGAGCGCTTGACAGCGCGGCGGACACGTTTGCGAATCAATTTGGTTACAGCTTCATTCCGGAATAAAGCACAGCAGAACCGAAAGGCGGAGGACCATGAAGAACGACAGACAGAACCTCATCCGGGAGATCATCCGGGAGAAGCCTGTGCGGACGCAGGCGGAGCTGGCGGAAGAGCTGGAGAGGCGGGGGATGAGCGTGACCCAGGCGACGCTTTCCCGGGATATCCGCAGCATGCACCTGATCAAGGTGCAGGGGGAGGACGGGGAAGCCCGCTACGCCCCCGGGGAAAGGGAGGACCATGGCCTCTCCGACCGGCTGGCCCGTATCCTGCGCGATTCCGTCATCAGCATGGACAGCGCGGGGAACCTGGCCGTCATCCGCACCCTTTCCGGCAGTGCGCACGTTGCCGCGGAGGCCATCGACACTGCCGCGTGGCCGGAAGTGGTGGGCACGATCGCGGGGGACAATACGATCCTCGTCATCGTACGCTCCGAGGCGCAGGTTCAGGACGTCCGCGCCCATTTCGCGGGGATACTGGGGTAAAGGAAGAGATGTTATGCTTCTTCGGCTGAATATCCGGCATCTTGCACTCATCGACGGGGCGGAAATCGAGTTTTCGCCCGGCATGAATGTGCTGACCGGCGAAACCGGCGCGGGCAAGTCCATCGTAGTGGACGCCGTGAACCTCGTCCTTGGGGAACGGGCGAGCCGGGAGCTGGTCATGCAAGGAGAGAAGAGCGCCCGGGCGGAAGCTGTCTTCGACACGGAGGGGAACGAGGCCATCGCGAGGGAACTGACGTCCCTCGGGATGGAAGCGGAAGAAGGGCTGGTTTTCCTCAGCCGGGAGCTGTCGGAATCCGGCCGCAGCGTCTGCCGGCTGAACGGGGAGATCGTTCCCCTTGCGACCCTGCGCCGCGTCTCTTCGCAGCTTCTGGATATCCACGGCCAGCACGAGCACCAGCTCCTCCTGGACAGCCGGAACCACGTCGCCTACCTGGACGAGTTCGGCGGAGAGGAGCTGCTTTCGGTGCGCGACCGCGTCCGGTCGGCGTATGAGGCCTGGCGGGATGCGGCGGGCAGGCTGGAAAAGCTCCGCAGGAGCGTGCAGGAGCGGGAGCAGCGGATCGACATGCTTCGCTTCCAGACGGAGGAACTGCGCGGGGCGGCGATGACCGCGGGCGAGGAAGAAGAACTGGAATCGAAACGCACCTTCTACCGCAACGCGGGGCGCATCACGGAATCCTTCTCAGAGGCGAGGACGCTGCTCTCCGATGGCACGGAGGAAGGGGAAAGCGCCCTGTCCCTCCTGCGCCGGGGCGCCCAGGCGCTCTCCTCCGTCGCGCGGCTGGATCCCGCTTACGAGGCGCTGTATAACCGGCTGGACAGCCTGTATTACGAGGCGGAAGACGCGGCGGAAGAGCTTTCCGGCCTCCTGGACGGCATGGAGTACGACGGGGAAGACGCAGAACGGGTGGAAAGCCGCTTGGATCTCCTGCACCGCCTGGGCAGGAAATACGGCCCCGGCACGGAGGAGATGCTGCGCTACCTGAAGCGGGCGGAAGAGGAGCTCGCGGAACTTGAAACCTCCGGGGAACAGGCGGAGCGGCTCGAGCGGGAAGAGGCAAAGCTGCTCTCCGTCCTGAAATCGGAATCGGACGCGCTGACGGCCCTGCGCAGGCAGGCGGCGGAGCGCTTTACCCGGGAGATCGAGGGGCAGCTGCACGAGCTTGGCATGAAAAGCGCCCGCATGGAAGTCTCCTTCGGGGAGGCGGAGGACGGGGAACGCTACACGGCGAACGGACAGGACCGGGTGGAGCTGCTCTTTTCCGCGAACCTCGGGCAGGAACCCCGCCCGCTGCAGAAGGTGGCTTCCGGCGGCGAGCTGTCCCGGATCATGCTTGCGCTGAAGAACCTCTCGGCGAAGAAACCGGGAGTGCCCCGGAGCATGGTCTTCGACGAGATCGATACGGGCATCAGCGGGCGCATGGCGCAGGTGGTGGCCGAGAAGATGACGGAGATCGGGGACCGGCATCAGGTGATCTGCGTCACCCATCTGCCGCAGATCGCCGCCATGGCGGATGCCCAGTACCTGGTTTCGAAATCGGAAGAAGAAGGACGGACGCGGACGGAAGTCCTGCGCCTGAACGACGCGGGGCGGGCGGAGGAGCTCGCCCGTATGGTCGGCGGCGCGGCGGGCAGCGGGCTCGAACACGCGGAGCGTATGCTGAAGGAAGCCGCGGCCCGGAAGCGGGAACTGCGCGGCGCATGACGCACGGGAGGATACAAAAACCAAAATCAGAAGTTGGGCGTTTTGTTTTGGAAAAAGATGCCATACTTCAGCGGTTTTTGCCGTATGCATCTTGAATACAATAACCAATCCATTGACTTCTTGCCTGCCCTTTGTTATACTGGGCAGGCTTTTTTGTGCAAACCGATCGCGGGGGAGAAAAGAATGATGAATGCGATAAGCCCGATTCCGTATAAAACCGTTTCCGACAGCGTTTACGAATGGATCAAAGAGGCGATCATCCGGGGAGAATTCCGCCCGGGCGAGCATCTGGCGCAGGAGAGGATCACCGAGCGCCTGGGCGTCAGCCGCACGCCGGTCCGCGACGCCATAAAGCGGCTGGAGGCCGAGGGTCTGGTGATCGTAAAACCCCGCTGCGGCGCGGAGGTATTTGACATTTCGGAAGAACAGCTGACGGAGCTCTACGAAGTGCGCATCCTGCTCGAGCAGTACTGCGCCGCCAAAGGCTGCGCCGCGGTGACGGACGAACAGATCCGCGAGATCGAGCAGATAAACCGCAATATGGGAAACCTCCCGCGGGAGTCGATGCAGTTCATGGATGAAGACCGGCGTTTTCACCGGGCCTGCTGCGCGATCTCCGGCTGCCAGGGGACCATTGAAATCCTGGAACCTCTCTGGACGCGGTGCGACGCCTTCAAGGCTATCTACTATGCCCTGGAGGGAAAGGCGAACGATACGCTCAAAGAACACGAGAAGATCATACAGGCGCTGCGTAGGCGGGATGCGGAAGGGGTCAAAGCGGCGATCAACAATCATCTCCAGGACGTTGTCCGCGCCAATGTGATCCGGATCCGCGCCGACCGGGCGGAGAAGGCCCTTGTATCGGAAGTGTAACACGACAATTTCATATATGCTCCGTACCAGAAGGGTGCGGAGCGTTTTTTCTATTTTTAGAACTGAAAACAGTGAATTTTGTATAGCTTCGCTTTAAGAATTGGTCAATCCGCTGAAAACTCTTATTTGATGTTTAGATTCGGCATTTGCCCTTGACAATCGTGAGCGACTGTGATAAATATGTGTTGGATACAGGATATTGGATACAGGATACAATAACAATCCGATCAAAGATGGGAGGACGAGCCTTGAGCAAGCTGACAATCCGGCCGATCAATACCGGCTATGTGACGATGATCCCGAAACAGTATCTTTACCATCATTCCACGCAGGCCTTTTATCCGGACGCTTCCGACCGGGAAGAGGAGTATCCTGTGTTCACTTATCTGGTCGAAGGGGGAGAAAAGCTCCTTCTGATCGATACCGGCATGGCATGGACCGAGCGGGCCAGCAAGTATCATCATCACGGTTCCCGGCAGCCGGAAGGCATGGCGATCACCGAGCAACTGGCGAAAATCGGTTATCAGCCGGAAGACGTCGATATTGTAGTGTTCACGCATCTTCATTGGGATCACTGCTTCTATATGGAACGGTTCACAAAAGCGGAATTCTATGTGAACGAGAAGGAATACCGCTTCGCCATGGATCCCATCCCGCTGTATTACAAATCTTACGAGGCGCCGCAGCTTGGGATCACCCGCCCCTTTGAAGGGATCTCCATGAATCTTGTGAACGGCGAGACGGAAATCATGCCGGGCGTGCGGGTTTTTGAAACGCCGGGGCATTCCGTGGGACATCAGGCGGTGGAAGTGGTTACCGCCGCGGGCAAGTATATCTGCTGCGGCGACGCCGTATTCATTCTCGACAATCTGAAACCGATTCCGGAGATTCATTACGACATCACCCCGCCGAACCGCTTTTCCGACATCGTCGAGGCCTGGCGGAGCATCGAGCGGATCAAGGAACGGGCGGAGGGAGAAGACCGGATCCTCACCTGCCACGACCGCTCCATGCTGGACCGCGTGGCAAAAACCCCCGTTTTCGGAATGGGCAACGGCTGAGCCGGTCCGGAGGGAAAAATGGCCGTCATAGCAATCGTCGCCTGCTGCGACACGAAATACCACGAGATCGCATTTGCCCGGCAGAGGATTCTGGACAGCGGAAATGAGGCACTGGTGATCGACATCGCCACCGGACCGGACGTCCGCTATAAAGCCGATATCACGCGGGAAGAGGTCCTCTCTGCTGGAGGATACACCTGGGACCAGGTCCACGCGCTGGCAAAGAGCGACGCCATCTCCGCCATGACGGAAAGCATCGGCAGGATGATGCAGAAGCTGCACGAAGAAAAACGGATGAGCGGCGTTCTCGGAATGGGCGGGCTGCAGAATACCGTAGTCTGCTCCGCGGCATTCCGGAAGCTTCCCTACGGCTTCCCAAAGATGATCTGTTCCACCATCGCGAGCGGCTACCGCTATTTCGACACCGTGGTGGGGGACAAGGACATCACCGTCATGCCGTCCATCGTCGATTTCGCCGGCATGAACCCCATCAACGAGGTGACCATCGGGAACGCGATCGCCGCGCTGATCGGCATGGTGCAGTATGGCGGGCATCCCATTGATACAAAGGGAAAGCGCTATGTCGCCACCACGCTGATGGGCATAACCAACGACACGGTGATGCGCGCGGCGGATACGCTTACCGGCCGCGGTATCGGCGTGATCAGCTTTCATTCCACCGGCATCGGCGGGCGCGTCATGGAAGAAATGATCCGCGAGGGGATCTTTTCCGGCGTCATGGACCTGTGCCTGCATGAGATGACCGCGGAGTACCTCGGCAATGTGGGCTACAGCCGGGGCGCGGAGCGGCGCCTGTGCGCGGCGGCGGAAGCGGGCATCCCGGCGCTGGTCGTCCCCGGAGGGATCGATTTTGCCTGCCTCGCCCGGGAGGATTTCCGGCCCGACGAGGAGGAACGCGGTTATGTCTGGCACAACAGGGACCTGACGCATACCCGGATGCACGAATATGAGATCCTGGATATCACGCAGACCATCTGCGAAAGGCTCAATCGTTCGAAAGGGAAGACCGAGGTGATCCTTCCCATGGGCGGGCTCAGGACCCTCAGCTATCCGGGAGAGTTTTTCCACAAGCCGGAAACCATCCGGAAGATGAAAGAAATCTTTGAGCGCGAGCTGAAGCCGGAGATCGTTTTCAGGACCTTTGACCTGAACTTCTGCGATCCGGAATTCGCGGATATCTGCGCGGATGAAATGACAAAACTTCTCAACTGAGAATCAGGCGGTGAGCCGGAAAGGTGGCGGTCGGGATGTGGATGGAAGAGTGCCGGGACCTGATCTGCGGGATGGAAAACGCCGCGAAGAATATGTACCGGCTCCGTTATCAGATGAGCAACGGCGGCAACCTCAGCGTGCGGGTTCCGCAGCAGGAGCTTATGATCGTCAAAAAAACGGACGTCGCTTTTGATGAGGTGAACCGGGACAACCTGGTGGTGACCGATTTCGACGGCAACGTGGTCGAGGGGACGGGCAAACCGTCCAAGGAGGCCCTGCTGCACGGGGCGATCTACAAAGCCATCCCGGAAGCCGGCGCCGTCATGCACTGTCATTCTCCCTTCGCGACCGCGTGGGCGGCGCATCACGACAGCCTGGAATTCTCCACGCATCACGCCGCGCTCAAATTCCACGGCGCCGTACCGGTTTTCGACACGCATTCTTATGCGGTGCCAAAGGAATACTTCCCGGAAATCATCTCGTTTCTTAAGGACCATCCGCAGGCGAACGCCTTCCTGCTGCGCGGGCACGGGCAGGTGACGCTGGCGCGGGATATGCGGATGGCGGCGTATCTGGCGGAACTGATGGAGGAAACGGCGGAAATCTCCATCCTTGCCGCCGCCGCGGCGCGACCTGCGGCAAACTGAATCCTGTGGCGGATCCTGTGGTTTTGTTTCCCCTGACCGAACAGGTCATCACAATATTTAAGGAGGCAATATCATGAAGAACTCAAAGAAACTCGCGGTCCTCGTCCTGGCTCTGCTTCTGGCGGCCCTCTGCTGCAGCGGCGCGCTTGCGGCCGGCAAGAAGATCACCCTGCGCATCGGTTCCGGTCACTCCGAGACCAACCCCTGGATCGCCGCGCTGGAAGACTACTTTGTCCCGACCGTCTCTGAGCGTGTCGCGGCCGAAACCGACTACGAAATCGAGTGGATCAAGTCCTACGGCGGATCCGTTATCACCCTGCAGAACGAACTCCTGGGCATCCAGGACGGCCTGGTGGACGTCGGCTGCATGATCCTCGTTTTTGAAGCCTCCCGTCTGCCGCTGCAGACGATGGTGTACTGCATGCCGTTCTCCTGCTCCGACCCCAACGTCGTGGCGAAGGTCGTCCGTCAGATGAACGCGGAATTCCCGGAGTTCACGACCGACTATGAAACGAAGTACAACCAGAAGTTCATCGGCATCGGCGTGTCCGATCCCTATGGCCTCTACAGCACCAAGCGGATTCAGTCCCTTGCGGACGTGAACGGCATGAAGATTGGCGCGGCCGGCATCAACCTGCAGTGGCTCGAAGGCTCCGGCGCGGTCGGCCTGCAGACCTCTCTGAACGACACCTACCAGAACCTGCAGACGAACGTCTGCCAGGCGACGATCCAGCCGACGCACTCCTGCGTAAACCTGAAGGTGTACGAAGTCGCGCCCTACTATCTGGACGCTAACCTGAACTGCGTACCGTTCAACGCGATCACCGTGAACAAGGATACCTGGGATACCCTGCCTGAGGAAGTCCAGAAGATCCTCATTGAGGTCGGCGACTCCTACCTCGAATATGAAGCGGATTATATCTCCAAGGTCCACGACAAGGATCTGGAGGACATGGTTGCGCTGAACTGCACCATCGATACCCTGAGCTTCGAGGACCAGCAGAAATGGGCTGCTTCCCTGCCGGATATTGTGAACAACCTGGTCAAGAGCCTGAACGCCGCCGGCTACAAGGGCAGCGAGATCGTTGGCCGTTATTACGAGCTGCTGGCCGCGGAAGGCGTGCAGCAGGTCCGTAACTGGGATCTTTCTGACTGATTGAATAGAAGATAAGACGGGAGAGCGGGGAAACCGCTTGCGGCTTCCCCGCCCTTTCCAAAGCGACGACGGAGAGGAACACTCATGAAAACTTGGAGAAAGATAGACCGGGCGCTCGAAAGCTTTTTGGCTGCCATGGCTATTTTTGCTTCCGCGCTGGTCTTCATCATCATGCTGATCATCGTTGTGGACGTGCTGAGCAGGCTGCTGTTCAATCATCCCTTCGCCGGCGTGGCGGAAATCGTCAGCATGATGATCATCATCTTCACATTCCTGGTTCTTCCGCATGTGACGGCGAGAAACGGGCATGTGCGCACGACGATGCTGTATGACAGGGTGGGCAGGAACGGAAAGCTCGCAATTGACTTCATCGCGGCCATTCTCGGCGTGCTGGTCTATGCTTTCATTATCCGGGCCAGCTGGAAGGGTTTCATGAACGCGATCAACATTGGAGAAGCGGAAATTGCGGGCTTCGTACAGATTCCGACGGTTCCCGGACGTTTCTGCATCATTCTTGGGTCCGTGTTTATGATCCTGGAGCAGATCAATAAAGCCGTCAAGTATGGCTATTCCCTTTTGACGGGAAAAGATTATGACAAAGCTGGCATGACGGATGAAGGGGGGCAGCTGGGATGAGCATCGGATTTGTCGCTACGCTTTCGCTGATCCTTCTTCTCGCGCTGATTTTCAGCGGTGTCCACCTCAGCACGTCGCTCATGTTCACAAGCGTGATCGGCGTCTGGCTGACGACGGGGCGCTTTGTCACGGCGATGAACGTGCTGGCCCAGTCGGCCTGGGGCGCTGTGCGCTCCTACATGTTCGGCGTCATTCCTCTGTTCGTGCTGATGGGTATGTTCGCGAACATGTCCGGCGCCAGCAAGGACCTCTATGACGCGGCGGCCCTCCTGATGAAGCGGCTGCGCGGCGGCGTCGCCATCGCGACCGTGGTTGCCAACGCGATCTTCGCGGCTATTACCGGCGTCACCGTGGCTTCCGCCACCATCTTTACGCAGATCGCGCTTCCGCAGATGACGCGGCTGAACTACAAGCGGAAGTTCTCCCTGGGCACGATCGCCGGATCGGCCATCCTTGGCATGCTGATCCCGCCCAGCCTTCTCATGATCGTCTACGGCGCACAGGCGGACGTTTCGATCGGCAAGCTGTTCGTGGCCGCCATCGGCCCGGGCCTTCTGATGACGCTGGCTTTCATCATCACGATCCGCCTGGTCGCTGCCCTCCGGCCGGACTATGTTCCCCAGGCGGAAACGCTGACGGAGGAAGAAAAGAAGAACTACTGGAAGATCGTGCTGAAGCCCTGGCCGATCATCCTTCTCATCGTGGTTTCCCTGGGCGGCATCTGGGGCGGCTTCTTCACGCCGACCGAGGCCGGCGGCGTCGGTGCGTTCGGCGCGTTCCTCCTGGTGGTTTTCAAAGGAAAGTTCACCTGGCCGGAATTCCGGAAGACGATGCTGAATGCCGGGCAGACGGCGGGCAGCGTGCTGATCCTCATGATCTCCGCTTCCACCTATTCGAAGATGCTGTCCATGTGCGGCGTCATCAATCTGCTCAGCGCCTTTGTTTCCGGGCTGAACGTGGCACCTGTCTTCGTGGTGCTCATCTTCATCCTGATCCTCATGATCCTCGGCTGCATCCTGGATTCCACTTCCATCATCCTGCTGACGAGCCCGCTGATGGTGCCGATCCTCCGGAACATGGGATACGATCTTGTCTGGTGGGGCATCGTCATGATCATCGCCATCGAAACCGGCATGATCACGCCGCCGTTCGGAATGAACGTTTTTGCTGTCAAGTCCACCCTGTCCAATATGAAGGGCATGAACGACATCACGGTCGGAGAGATCTTCTCCGGTTCCATGCCCTATCTCCTGGCCATGATCATCGTGGATCTCATCTGCATCTTCATCCCTGCGGTCGTCACCTTCTTCCCGAGCATCATGTAACCCTGTCGGGCCACTGCCCGATGGCAATATAAGAAAGGAGCATCATCATGTCTGAATTCAAATTCCCGAAAGACAAAACCGCTATCGTCCTGATCGAGCCGCAGAACGACTTCCTCTCCGAGGGCGGCACGATGTATGCCCACATTAAGGAGCAGCTCGCAGAGCGCAACGTCATCGCGAACCTGCAGAATCTGCTCGACGGCGCCCGGAAAGCCGGCATCAAGATCTTCTACTGCCCTTTCCATCCCTTTGACGAAGGTTTCCCGGAGCTCAAAAAGGGCGGCCCGGGATGCGAAGGCCTGCGCGGAATCGAAATGGACATGGAAGCCGACTGGGGCACCGGCGCCTGGCTGCGCGGCACCCCGGGTCCGGAAATCATCAAAGAACTGACGCCGCAGAAAGGTGATATCGTCGTCGAAGGAAAGAAGACCCTGGACGCTTTCCATTCCACCGGCCTCAACTACTACCTGCGGGCGAACGAGATCGAGTACGTGGCTTTCACCGGATTCCACACCGACTGGTGCGTCGAATCCAGCGCCCGTTCCGCATACGACCTGGGCTTCCGGGTCATCGTGATCGGCGACTGCACGGCGACCGATACCCAGGAAGAGCAGGACTTCTGCGAGAAGTGGATCTTCCCCAAGATCGGCAAGGTGGTGGACTACAAGACGTTCCTTGCGTCCCTCGTCTGATCCCGCCCAAAACAGTTATAAGGCACCGGAGGTACCGACCTCCGGTGTCTTCTTGTCAGGGATACCCTGAAATGTTATAATGCTCTGGCTGAATACAAGACTCCAAGGAACATAAAGGAAGGGATCCCTATGCTTGCACTTTATCCGAAACTCTTCAGAAAATACGTGCTGCTGAGCGTCATCCTGGCGGCCGGCGTCGCGGCGGTGCTGATCCTCCGGCAGGAGGCCTCCAAAGGCCTGTGGATCGTCCTGGGGATCCTGGGGCTCTTCGCCCTGCTCGTCTCCATGTCCCAGCAGGCCATGCGGGAGCATGAGAAGGAACTGAAGCGGCTTTACAACGAGATGGATGCGGAAGGGTTCGCAAAGGACTACGCCGTGCATCTTACGCAGAAGCTCTGGTCTTCCGACACGGAGCTGATGATCCGCATGCACCTGTCGAACGCCTATATCGCCACGGGTGAATTCAACAGAGCCCGGGAGATCCTCAATTATACGCAGCCGGAGAGGCGCAAAAAGAAAGAGGTGCTCCTCTTTAACCGATTCG